>JALWMR010000029.1 GCA_027083815.1 Thiotrichaceae bacterium | reverse complement strand
CAGCAGTCATTAATGCGTCCGCTTGTGGTGTCATTCAAACGGCAAAAAAACATGGCGATAAAATTGGTAAAGTTTACGCGGGTCAAAACGGCATTATTGGCGCGCTTACCGAAAATTTGATCGACTGTAGCCAGGAATCTGAAGAAGATATTGCCGCATTACTACATACGCCTTCTGGCGCATTTGGTTCTTGCCGTTACAAGATGAAAAGTCTCGAAGAAAATAAAGAAGAATATGACCGTTTAATTGAAGTGTTTAAAGCGCACAATATTGGTTATTTCTTTTATAACGGTGGTGGTGACTCCGCTGATACTTGTCTAAAGGTGTCTCAGCTTTCAGAGAAAATGGGCTATCCTATTCAGGCAATTCATGTGCCAAAAACGGTTGATAATGATCTGCCTATAACGGATAACTGCCCCGGCTTCGGCTCGGTTGCAAAATATATTGCTGTATCAACCCGTGAAGCCAGTTTTGATGTTGCCTCTATGGCCGCCACTTCAACCAAAATATTTGTACTGGAAGTCATGGGTCGTCATGCCGGCTGGATTGCAGCAGCAGGTGCTTTAGCGGCGGATGAAGATAATGATATTCCTGTGGTTGTTCTTTTCCCTGAAGTTAAATTCGATCAGGAAAAGTTCCTTGCTCTGGTTGATGAAAAAGTTAAGAGCCACGGTTACTGCACCGTTGTAGTATCTGAGGGAACTGCCTGGCCTGATGGTCGATTCCTTGCTGAGCAGGGTACCCGAGATGACTTTGGTCACGCTCAGTTGGGTGGTGCGGCTCCGGTTGTTGCCAATATTATTAAAGATGCATTAGGGTATAAATTCCACTGGGCGGTGGCTGATTACTTGCAACGTGCCGCGCGTCACCTTGCTTCACAATCAGATGTTGAACAGGCTTACGCCTTGGGTGAAGCCGCCGTTGAAATGGCTGTTGCGGGTAAGAACTCAGTAATGCCTGCGGTTGTGCGTACTTCGAACAATCCATACAAGTGGGAAATTGGCTCTGGTGATTTGGCTGATATTGCCAATGTAGAGAAGATGATGCCAATGGAATACATTAGTGAAGATGGTTTTGGTATTACGGATGCGTGTCGTGAGTATTTATTGCCATTAATTGAAGGTGAAGCTTATCCTCCATACAAAAATGGTATGCCTGACTACGTTACACTAAAGAAAAATTTGGTAGAGAAAAAACTGCCGGAGTTTAAGATGAAATAAATAGCCAATTTACGTTATTTTAGAAAAGCCCTGCCTCAACGCAGGGCTTTTTTATTGTTAATGGAGAAAAGGGGGAAAAAGTAGGGGGGTGTACTTTTACGATATATTTAGGATACCTTCAATTCAAATATTTACGCTCTTGAGCTTCTTTTACCGTTTTTTCAAAGGCTTGATAGGCTTCGAAGTCGACACCTTCGATATTTTTACTTTTATTTGTGATGAGGGTGTCAATTTTCTCTTCAGATAGCTTTAGTTGTAGTTTTAAACGCGCATTTTCTCTGGTGGATTCTGCAAGATAGTCTTTAACCAGGTTTAGATCGTTATGCGCGCTTTGACGTTTTTCCTTGCCATAATAGTGATGTAACCACCAGCCAATAACGGTGCCAGCCAGTATGGCAATGGTTGAAATAAGTGCTGTTTGGTATAAAAAGTATGTCATTACATCGTCCTTGAGATAACTTGTGTGTTAAGCATCTATTAAATGCTAAGTTGAGTAGCCTAAAGTCCCCGTCCCTGGATAGTCTTTCCTCACTGTTGGTATAGTGTAGCAATGAATAAGGTGTGAGGTATGGTCACTTGTCAGCATTAGTGGTGTTTTCATCTGCGATTTTGTATAAGTTTTAATCAGTTGAATAAGTTTTAATCAATAGTTTATTTTCTACTTCGCGGATACCGGAAATTTGTTTGGCAATGGCTTCTGCTTCTTGCGCTTCAGTTTCATCAGAAACATAACCGATCAGGGTAACATCACGACCCGATATTTTAATTTTAGTATCAACCAGTCCCTTAAGCGAAAAGCGTTGTATTAATCGGTCTGCTAGTTCTGACTCAATAGTCGGTTTTAAAAAATATGCAGATGCTACTACCAGTGTAGAAACAATCAAAACTGCCATTGTGGTAAGAAAAATAAGTGGGCTTTTGGGGCGCTTATTATTATTTTCTTTTTGTTTGCTTCGTACCGACACTGATATTACATCCATTGAATTATCTAAAGCTTGTAATCTATCAAAACAAACTTAGTGATGTCTTTTTGAAGAGATAGTTGGGAGGATAAAGAGGATTAGAGGTCTAACCAAAAGGCGTATGCCTGATTATTGTACAAAACGCCAAAAAAGGTAGGGGGTGTACTTTTTATGGTGTTAATTCAAGCCATTTATGGCACTCTTTTTCGCTTAAGGCTAATTCCTCACATAATTGATTGAAAAGCACCTCATCGAGCTTTGATCTTGTGAAGATTGCGTTATTGACTGGCTCAATATCACAGACAATTCCGGTTAGTTGTCGTGACAGGCAGATTGTATCTTTATGTTCATGGATGAGACGTTGAATTCGGCTAGCGCCGCGAATTTGCATTTTGGATATTTGGTTTATGGATGCCAGAAGTTCCTCTAGATTATCAAACCGGCGTAATAACTTTCCTGCAGTTGCCATGCCAATTCCAGGTACGCCCGGAATATTATCTGACTTGTCGCCAGCAATCGCCAGTTGATCCGCAATTTGACGGGGTTTTGCTTTGAAGCGTTTTTCGATTCTCTTGCTATCCATTTTTTCACCCCGCTCATATTCCCACCAATAATCCTTGTTATGGACTAGCTGTGCCAGGTCTTTATCGGCTGAAATAATAGAAACAGGTATATTTCCCTGTCGAAGTGAGCTTGCCCATGTGCCAATAAGATCATCCGCTTCATAGCGGGAGCTTGCTGCCTCATGTATACCTAAAGCGCGAATAAACTGGCGGCAATACCGGAATTGTATTTTTAAGGATTCCGGTGCAGGAGCACGATTTGCTTTATAAGCAGGGTAAATATCACGCCGGTGCGAGCTTTGCAGACTTTCATCAAATGCAAAAGCGATTAAGCGCGGGTTCTCATTGGATAATAAGCGATAAACAAAATCCATAAAACCTCGA
Organism: Thiotrichaceae bacterium; assembly: GCA_027083815.1. Classification (GTDB taxonomy): domain Bacteria; phylum Pseudomonadota; class Gammaproteobacteria; order Thiotrichales; family Thiotrichaceae; genus Cocleimonas. Next base: position 22,286 of record JALWMR010000029.1, on the reverse strand, counting down.
ACAGCATTGATCGGGTTGCCATGAATATCTGTTATTTCATCCGCTCGGGTAAACCAGGATTTAAAAACATAGATGCTTGAGTCAATTAGCCAGGCGGGTGTTGCTTTCGGGTCAGGCATGATTAGCCATAGCGACCGTCAACACGGGCTTTAATCAGCATTGGTGCATATACACTGAACATGAGGCTGAATGCAATAATCCACAGAATTTGAGCAGCGCCAATCCAATAATGATAAGCATCGTAGAAGAATAAAGGGAAAATTACCCGGAAAATAGCGCCAATAAACAAAAGGGCAAAAACAAGATGTAAAATTTTGGGCGGGTCAAATACATTATTCCCGGTATGTCCGAGAGATACACGCGCCATCATTCCCGTTGTTATCATGCCAATGCCCCCATAAGAAAAAGCATGCAGCGCAAGGAAAGGGGAAGTATTAAACAACACGGCAGAGATTTTTAATAAAAAGCCAAGAACAATCCACGAATAACCAACGTATAGCACCCAAAGGAGCGATTTTTTCCAGATATCTTTGTGATACCAGCCATAAAGGCGTGCTCCATGTAAAATTACCAGTGCGAAAGCCAGTGTGGCTACCCACAGGCTATTGGGTTTTAAAATATCAGCAATCGAAAATAACAAGAATAGCCAAAGACTGCTAACATCAACCCAGTGATAGTTCTTTGCTGTAAAGGGGCAACCTAAGCCTTTTTCTATAAAGAAAGGAATAACGCGACGCCCCATGTTGAAGATTATTGCTACAACGGTATAAAAGCCCGCATACAAGCCATAATGAACACCATTTTTAAGATAACCTAGCAAGCCCAGGTAAAAGACAATATTGGCGAGAAAGAGTAATAACAGCTTGCCGCTAAAGGCAAGATTCTTCCATTGCTTTACCTTAAAGACGGGTTGTGAGAATGCAATGGTGATTAATAATAAATAGAGGCTATCAATCACAGCCAGCGTAGGTAACACCCAGTTTCCCGGAATAAAAACCAGGAGTCGAGCCAGCAACCAAAGCAAGAATAAACCTAGCAAAGGTTTGTGATTAACCGTTTGTATACCCGTCCAGTTTTTTACGGCAGTTAGTAAAAAGCCGGTTACCGTGGCAGAAGTAAAGCCAAAGATCATTTCATGTGCATGCCATGTAATCATCGGATACTGATTAGGCATGATGTTAATGCCTAGCGTATAAATAACAAACCAAAGCACGATTGAAATTAAGCCAAAAGAAAGTGCGGCAAAGAAAAAAGGACGAAAGCCAAGGTGAAGAAAGGCCGTTTTTCCAGTGTATCGGGGTTCTATATTAAGCATGGACGCATTCTATCTGATTGCCCCAAAAAATCACCATGATCTTCATCAATGCCAGAATGCCTGTTGTTAGTCCCTTATATGCCTGCTTACTACGCGGTTTTGTCTGCTTGGCATGTCCTTTTAACCCCAGTAAAGATACGCTTATTCAATTTAACTTGTTCATTTCAGGGTTTGAATTTAAGCTGTCGCGATGGAGCAAAACAAAGAAAAGACAACAACCCGTTACTATGAGCTGGATTTATTACGCTTTTTTGCGGCAATGGCTGTTGTTTTTTTCCACTATTTATTTCGCGGGCAAAAGGGCGATTTTATGCCCATTTCCTTTAAGCCACTGGAAGGAGTTGCACAGTATGGCTTTATGGGTATTAACCTGTTTTTTATGATTAGTGGTTTTGTTATTTTACTGTCTGCTCGTAACAGAGATGCAACTGGGTTTGCGATTTCCAGAATTATCCGTTTATATCCAGCTTTTTGGGTGGCGGTTACATTAACCGCTTTGGTGATTTTCTTTTTTGGAGGCGACCTTTTAAGTGTTAGCCTGCCCCAGTATTTGGCTAATTTAACCATGCTGGGTGGCTTTGTGGGAATACCTGACGTAGATGGTGTTTACTGGACCTTGTATGTTGAGTTGCAGTTTTATGCACTGATATTTTTATTATTACTCTTTAATAAACTGGATAAAATCGAAACGATTTTTTGTATTTGGCTGATAATTCAAGTGCTTGCATTATTTGTTAAGCTCCCATGGGTTGCCGAGTTCTTTTTGTTCCCTGACTGGGCGCCTTTCTTTATCAGTGGTGCCAGTTATTATTTGTTAAAAGAAAAGGGTGTGAGTAGTTTGCGCTTAGTTAACTTATCGGTCGCTATTGCTTTGTCACTCTATATGGGAGCAAAAGGAATAGATGAACTCAATAAGGTTTACCAGGCGGATGCTAGCCCACTGGTGGGTGTATGGCTTATTGCCTTTTTTCAGCTATTTTTCATATTAATGGTATTTGGCAAACTTTCATGGCTAAGAACGCATTGGGCTATAAAAATCGGCGCATTAACCTATCCGCTATATTTGATTCACCAAAACATCGGCTATATTCTTTTTAATCATTTGTACGCCTATTTGAATAAATATCTGTTATTGTTTTTGGTTGTAATATTGATGTTATTTTTGTCGTGGCTCATTAATAAACGTATTGAAGGCAAGTTTGCCCCCACTTTAAAGATGGCTCTTTCACACCATTTAAGAAAAAATTAATCCGCTAGTCTGAGAATGTTTGCCCATTGATTAACGCCTGAAGTATCATTGCCTTACCCAAATAAATAATAATAAAAAATAAAAGGCAAGCCCCATGAGTAAAGTTATTCCTATCGTGATACTGTGCGCCGCCGCCGCTGTAACAACCATTGTTTTACAGGGTTGTGGAACGAGTGAAGCCTCGGTTGCACAGTCTGAGTCAAAACAGAAATATTTAGCAACCTTCTTGTCGTTGCACAACCAGTTCTGTGAAAAGCAATATGATTCTTCAGACAAATTGGTCAAAACCTTATCTGGTTCACCTAAGCTAAAGCCCGCCAAAAACTATGAAGGTGTTTATGAAACACTTGTCGATGATGTCAGCTATGCAGTATCACCTGAAGAAGATGGTTGTACTACTGATGTTATGCTGGAAAACCAGGGCAAAGAACTGTTTAGTTTTGAAGATATAAATAAAGCCCTGCTGAACAAAGGTTATATCGAAACGGGTGATGCGGTATCTCGCAAAGATATTGGCACGGACCAAACCGAGCTAACAGTGATTGAGAAGAAGTATATTTCACCAACAGGTGAAGTAACTACTCTGGATTACCCTATTGAGAAGAAAAGTAAGTACTATATGACTCTTTTTGCTGAGAAGTTTACTGAAGCCAAAAGAGAAATAAAGGAAAAAATGATTAAGAGCCTGAAAATGGCATCTCGATAGGCTAAATTTCTTACTGTTTTAAACTATTAAAGTACACCCCCACCTTTTTTAGTGAACTCGCCGTTTCGTTGTTTGAAACGGACGATTTAATTATGTCGCTGTTTTTTAGCGACGCGTGCTTTTGTTCGGCTGCGCCGCACCCTTGGGTCAGGAGAGCTGTTGTCTCGCCTTGCCCTTTTCTCGGTAAAAGAAGGGTGGGGGTTAGTCTTTATCAGGCAAGCCTTCGGCCATAAGCGGTCGCATCGTTGATAATAAGCTACCAAACAAGTTTTGCACGTTCTTTTCTTCTTGCGCAAGCAGTTGCTTCATATGTTCGCGTTGCGTTGGCCTGGAGAAACAGGCCGGGCAGTTTTCAGTAATAACGGGTAGTGCCTGTTTTTTGGCAAAATCTGCAATCATCCTTTCTCTGGCATAAACTAAAGGGCGGATAACTCTTAGATCACCATCATCGTTGGTATAATGAGCTTTCATCGTTTTGAGTGTACCGCCATGAAAAGCCGACATTAAAAAGCTTTCTGCCAAATCATCCAAATGCTGCGCCAAAGCGAGTACATTAAAGCCATGCTTGCGAGCGGTGCTATACATAACACCACGTTTGATTCTGGCACAAAAAGAACAGTACGAATCACCGCTCATGTGCGTATCAGCCATTTCTAAAATCGATTCTTTTTCGTAGAAATATTCAACACCTAATGACTTTAAATAAGGAATCATGGGAGAGGGGTCAAATTCGCCTGATTGCGGGTCAACCGTCATCGCCGCTACATCAAATTTTATTGGTGCGTGACGTTGAAAATGGATGAGCAAATGAAGCAGGCTAAGCGAGTCTTTCCCACCAGATAAGCCCAGTAAAACGCGATCTCCATCTCTTATCATGGCATAATCGCTGATTGCTTTGCCCGCGAGCCTCTTTAACTTCTTGGGTAATACGATAGGTTCGTCTAGTGATTTGCTTGTATCGGTCATATGCTATGATAATAACATGATGATACTATTTACAAAGTACACCCCCCACCTTTTTACGGCTTTTCTCGGCTGTTTCTTTTTTAGCGTACAACAGGGCAATTATCATGGGTGAGTTATATCCGCCGATTCATGAAAACAACCACTTCTACCTTAAGGTTGATGATATTCACGAGATTTATGTCGAAGAATGCGGCAACGAAGACGGTGTTCCGGTTGTGTTTTTGCATGGTGGCCCGGGCGCAGGTTGTGAGCTATATCACCGACAATTATTTGACCCTGAAAAATACCGCATTATTTTATTCGATCAGCGCGGTTGTGGGCGCTCTCACCCTTATGCATCATTAGAAAATAATATGACACAGGATTTAATTGATGATATTGAAAAAATACGTAAAGAATTAGCCATTGATAAATGGGTTGTTGCAGGTGGGTCATGGGGTTCTACCCTGGCACTGGCGTATGCACAGGCACATCCGCAACGCGTATCAGGCATGATTGTTCGAGGTATCTTTTTAGCAACAGACAAAGAAGTTCGCTGGTTTTATCAGGAAGGTGCTAACCTTATTTATCCCGATTATTGGCAGGATTTTATTGAGCCAATCCCGGAAGATGAACGAGGCAATCTACTTAAAGCCTATTATCAGCGTTTAACCGGCGACAATGAAATTGCTCGGATGGGTGCAGCCAAAGCATGGTCGCTTTGGGAGGCACGCACGGCCACGCTTCAACCGAGCAAGTCATTGTTGAATCACTTTGGTGACCCACGTACTGCTTTGAGCATTGCACGAATTGAAACGCACTATTTTATGAATAACAGTTTTCTTGGAGATAATCAGTTGTTAAATAATGTGGATAAATTAGATGGGATTCCCGGTTTTATTATTCAAGGTCGCTATGACATGATTTGTCCCATGAAGCAGGCGTGGGACTTGCACAATGCCTGGGGTTCATCAGAGTTATATTTGGTGCAAGGTGCTGGTCACTCTGCTGGGGAACCAGGCATTTCATCGGCATTAGTTAAGGCTGGCAATGATTTATTAAAAGTGTTGGATGCCAATAAGTGATCGGCTTGATACAGCGGGTCTCTCAAGCAAGTGTTGCTGTTGAGGGGGGAAGCATTGCAGAGATTGGGGCAGGGATGCTTCTATTGCTCGGTATAGAAAAAAATGACACTGAAAAAAATGCCGATTTGCTACTGGATAAAATTATTCATTTTAGAGTCTTTGAGGATGAGCAGCAAAAAATGAATCGATCTTTACTGGATTGTAAAGGTGAGCTGTTGATAGTCCCGCAATTTACACTACCCGCTGATACCCGAAAAGGAACGCGCCCAAGCTTTGCCTCTGCTGCACCTCCACAACTTGGAAAGAAAATGGTTGATTATTTTATTGCCCAATCACAACAAAAAATAGATCGAGTACAGACCGGAAATTTTGGTGCCGATATGCAAGTAAGTTTGGTAAATACAGGCCCGGTTACATTCTGGCTGCAAAAGTGATTGTTTTATATACACAAAAAATTCACTATATTAGACTTTTCTTATCAACTTGATTTATGTCAAGATACTTGAGATTTGTTTTTTATCATGCTATTTATATCAGCCCAGTTAAATAAAACCTCGGTTAACCTATGAAAAAACTATTATCTCTTGTGTCATTTTTATCATTAATTTCAATTTCTTTTATGTCTCCCGCCTTTGCAGGTAGCCATGAAAAGAAAACAGAAAATACCGAAGAAATGACCAAAACAGAACAAGTAGCAGAACAAACGGAAGAGAAAAAAGAGAAAGTAACGGAAGGTTCGGCAGATGAACCTTCTGAAACAAAAAAACAGGATGGAGCAGAAGAGGAGGAAGAGCCTGACTGTGACTAGTTTTTTCTTTATTGTTATAACAGGCTAAAAACAATAATGAATACGTAAAAATTTATATAAGGCAATTATGCCACTATCACTAAATCTCTAGGAGGAGACTATTTATGAACTTAGCAAAAATATTAACTTCATTAACGATGACCGCTGCCCTGACATTGGCTGTTACAGGTGCATACGCAAACTCGCACGGAAAGGGTAAACCTGTTGGCATTACTCCTGATTTGGCAGAAGTAAAAGTAATGCATAATGGTAAAGCAGTCACCATCAAGAGAAACCAGGATAATAAAGCCACTGTTGACCCCGCATTTGCCAAAACTTCTCGTCCATGCCCTCCTTTTTGTATTCAGCCCATGAGTTTGGGCGAAGGAATTCAAACAATAGGTGAAGTGGAGGTTATAAACTACGCAAAGAAAATGAGTGATGGCGACAAAAATATCGTTCTTGTAGATTCACGTACGCCTGATTGGGTCGCTAAAGGTACGATCCCAAGTGCCGTAAATATATCCTGGGTTGAATTAACACCCAAGAAAGGTGCGACAACAGAAGGTATCATGAAAGTGATGGCTGACAAATTTGGCGTAACAGTTGCTAAAGGAAAAGATGACGTCGATGTAGATGAGGCTATTGCAAATGGTGATACATCGAAGGTTTTTGATTTTTCTAATGCCAAAACACTGGTGCTGTTTTGTAACGGTATGTGGTGTGGTCAATCTCCGGCCAGTATCAAAGCCTTAAGAAAGTTTGGTTATCCTGCTGATAAAATCAAATATTATCGTGGTGGAATGCAAGACTGGAAAATATTGGGTTTAACAACTGTTAAGTAAAGTATAAACAAAGAAAGTGTTACTTTAAAAGTACACCCCCTGCCTTTTTATAGCTTTTCAAGCCACTCGCGGGATGTATCGCTTGGCTGGCAGTTTTCTTTAAGGGGGGCTGATTGAGTCGATTATACAAGTGGGCTTGACCAGGATCTTTTCAACCCCTATCAAATAAAAAAGCCTGCAGCTAGCAGGCTTTTTTATTTGATAGGGGTTATTGGTTTATGGGTTATAACCAAATACTAAAGAAAAGAACATGACCCACGAAAAAATAATTAAAGAAACAACTATCAGCATGGGAAAGCCAAACTTAAAATCTAACATATCATTATCCGTGTGTATTTTCAGGAATGCGGATGGTAGATGATTATTACGTGCTAAGCAAGTTCCACTTGCATTTCTAGTGCTGAAGTACCAATATTCTCGCATGAGTAAAAACAAAGAACCCATACCAAATTTTGAGACTGCGATGATAGAGCTGGAAGAGCTTGTAACGCGTATTGAGGCAGGCAATCTTTCTCTGGAAGAGTCCCTTAAAGAATTTGAGAAAGGTATAGCACTAAGCAGGATTTGCCAGAAAGCACTGGCTAATGCCGAGCAGCGGGTGAAAATTTTAACAGACTCTGGTGCTGCTGATGATAATGAAAATGACTTTCATCCGCTCAGTGATTTAAAAAAGTGAATGGTTAGAGCTTAGTTACCAGTAATGATTCCACATAAAGACTACCAAGATAGAATTGAACAAGTGCTGGATCAGATTCTACCTGATCGTGGTGCTACTCTTGGTAAGGCTAACTCAAATAATCTTAATGCTGCTATGCGCTACTCTGTTTTAGGCGGGGGGAAACGGGTGCGTCCGTTATTGGTTTATGCAACGGGTGAGGCATTAAATATACCCGTTGATAATCTTGACGCTCCAGCCGCGGCGATTGAGCTGGTTCACGCCTATTCTCTGGTGCATGATGATTTACCTTGTATGGATGATGATGACTTGCGCAGGGGGCAGGCTACAACTCATATTCAATATGATGAGGCGACAGCTGTTCTGACAGGAGATGCCTTGCAGACGCTGGCATTTAATATTTTGTCGCAACCGATACAAGGTGTCTCGGCTGAAAATCAGTTGAAATTACTCAATATCTTAACAACTGCCTCTGGCGAAAAGGGTATGGTCTTAGGCCAGGCAATTGATCTGGCGGCCGTTGGCCATTTTATTGAAGAGCAGCAACTGGAAGAGATGCACAGGCATAAAACGGGTGCCTTAATTCACGCCAGTGTTTTAATGGCGACCTATTGTCACGCCTCTCAATACGGTGTTGAAGAGGAAACCAGGCTAGAATCATTAAGAGAGGATTTGCGTATCTATGCTGATGCTGTTGGTCTGGCATTTCAGGTTCGTGATGATATCTTGGATATACAAAGCGATACAGAAACCTTGGGTAAAACCCAGGGTGCTGATTTGGCAGCAGAAAAGCCAACCTATCCTTCTATCATGGGAATGACTGCGGCAAAAGAAAAACTGTATCAATTGCATGATAAAGCCATATACTCCTTATCTGGCTTTGGAGAAGAAGCAGATTTATTACGTGAAATCGCCGAATTTATCGTAAAAAGGATAAAATAAAGCTGAGCTGGAATTAATAGCCGGAACTAATAGCTGGAACTAATAGAAAGTATGCTACTAGAAACAATAAATACGCCACAGGATCTTCGCAAGCTGTCAGTCGATCAGTTGCCAGGACTGTGTGAAGAAGTGCGTGCGTTTTTATTACGCTCGGTGTCTGATTCTGGTGGCCACTTAGCCTCTGGTTTGGGTGCTTTAGAGTTAACCGTTGCACTTCACTATGTCTATGATACGCCAAATGACCGATTAGTCTGGGATGTTGGACATCAGGCTTATGTACACAAGCTGTTAACAGGTCGGCGTGAACAACTCGGATCAATTAAGAAAAAGGGCGGTTTGTGTGGTTTTCCGCAGCGCAGCGAAAGTGAATATGATGCTTTTGGTGTTGGTCATTCAAGCACATCAATTAGCGCTGCTCTGGGTATGGCATTAGCGGCCCAAAAACAAAAAATTGATAGGCATGCTATCGCAGTGATAGGTGATGGGGCAATGACTGCGGGAATGGCTTATGAGGCACTTAACCACGCTGGCGACATAGATACTGAAATGTTGGTGGTGCTAAACGATAATGATATGTCTATTTCGCCCAATGTGGGTGGTTTAAGTAAGTACCTTACTCGCTTACTGTCGGGCAGTTTTTACTCAACCATGCGCGAGAACAGCAAAAAAATTCTCTCTAAAGCACCCGGTATGAAACGCTTTGCCAGACGTGCCGAGGAGCATACCAAGGGCATGATTATGCCGGCGGGAACACTCTTCGAAGAAATGGGCTTTGTTTATTATGGCCCTGTTGATGGGCATGATGTGATTGAGCTGGTCAAAATTCTTGAGAATATCAAGGATATTAATGAGCCTAAGTTTCTTCATGTGGTGACACAAAAAGGAAAAGGCTATGAGCCTGCGGAGCTTGATCCGGTTGAATATCATGCTGTTTCCGTTTTTGATTTGAAATCAGGTGTAATAAAGTCAACAGAAAAAAGCACCCCAACTTATACCCAAGTGTTCGGGAAGTGGCTATGTGATATGGCTGCACAGGATAAAAAACTAGTTGGAATCACCCCGGCCATGCGTGAGGGGTCGGGTATGGTTGAGTTTTCAAAGAAGTTTCCTGATCGTTATTATGATGTGGCAATTGCTGAGCAACATGCTGTAACGCTAGCGGCCGGTATGGCTTGTGATGGCTTAAAACCCGTTGTAGCAATTTATTCTACATTTTTACAGCGCGCCTACGATCAGTTGATTCACGATGTGGCCTTACAAAATTTGCCGGTGGTATTTGCCATTGATCGTGCTGGTTTGGTCGGCTCTGATGGTGCGACCCATTCGGGCAATTATGATCTTTCCTATTTACGCTGTATTCCCAATATGGTTGTGATGGCTCCGGCTGATGAAAATGAATGTCGGCAAATGCTTTATACTGCCTTTCAATATGGCAAAGGTCCAACAGCTGTGCGTTATCCGCGCGGCAAGGGGGTTGGTATTGAGCCAGATGCCACAATGCAGGAAATTTTAATCGGAAAAGGCGTTTATGTCAGAGAGGTAAGTAAATCAGATGCCGATAAGTCAGTTGCAATACTTTTGTTTGGTTCATTATTAAATGAGGCACAGGCTGCAGCAATGGAGCTGGATGCCACTTTGGTTAATATGCGATTTGTGAAGCCTCTTGATACCAGTATGATTCGTGATATTGCAAAAACATATGGCATGATCGTGACCCTTGAAGACAATGCCATTCAGGGTGGTGCAGGGAGTGCGGTTAATGAGTTCATTCTTCAGGAGAGCCTGAATATTCCCATATTGAATCTAGGCATTCCGGATACTTATGTTGAGCATGCAACCCGTGAGGAGCAACTTGAAGAAATTGGCCTGACGAGTGAAGCTATTGTAGAGCGAGTTAGAGAGTATTCGACAAATGATTTTATTACTGTTCTTCCAGAAGCCTCACCGATTGCACTTTAAACCTGATAAATAGCTATTTGGTTTATTTTAGTATGCCACAAAACCGCTAAAAAGTAGGGGTGTACTTTCTGCAACCCTGATCTTATGCTAAAACGTATTTAAAACTATTATGTGCTTCATGCGGGCAAGTGCCTGATATTGAAATGGTTGGTTCTTAGTGAGTTACTTATACGAATTCTTTTATTGGGAGCTTTTTGGTAATCGTGGTTATTTCCTTTGTGAGCCATATGTTCAGGATATCAAAAAGATTCGCACAGCTGTCTTTATTGAGGAGAAAAAAATAGATTCCGAACTTGATTTTGATGGTCAAGATCAGCATGCAGTGCATGCGCTTGTCTATAAAGACAAAATAGTGGTCGGGACAGCAAGAATGCTGGAAGATGGGCATATTGGCCGCATGGCTGTTCTTGAGGCTTATCGCAATAAGGGCTTTGGTGCCTATGCATTACAAGGACTTATTGAGGAAGCAAAAAAACGAGCTTATCGTCGAGTCTTTTTGGGTTCACAGGTTTCTGCAATTGGTTTTTATACAAAGATGGGCTTTAAAATATGCGGTGATGAGTTCATTGAGGCTGGAATTAGGCATATAGAAATGGAAATGATTATTTAAAAAGTACACCCCCCACCTTTTTCGCGTTTTACTCACTGTATTGCCGGAAGCTCCTCATAGGCCACCTAGCGGTGGCTTATAAGAAGCTTAGGTTAATGACCAATAATCTGACTGAGGAATAACTGGGTGCGCTCAGACTTAGGGTTGTTAAAGAACTCCTCGGGTGTGTTCTCTTCAATAATCTGCCCAGCATCCATAAAAATAACCCGGTCGGCAACTTTCTTTGCAAAACCCATTTCATGCGTGACACAAAGCATGGTCATGCCACCTTCGTTAGCTAGTTCGATCATGACGTCCAATACTTCCGAAATCATTTCAGGATCAAGTGCTGAGGTAGGCTCATCAAAAAGCATGACCTTTGGATTCATACATAAACTACGGGCAATTGCCACACGTTGCTGTTGGCCTCCGGATAATTGTCCAGGATATTTGTTTGCCTGATCTGGTATTTTTACTCGTTCAAGGTATTTCATGGCAATTCCTTCGGCTTCTTTTTTGGGCATTTTCTTTACCCAAATTGGCGCAAGGGTCAGATTGTCCAGGATTGTTAAATGTGGGAACAAATTAAAGTGTTGAAAACACATGCCTACATCAGTACGTAAACGCTCAAGTTGTTTTACATCCCCGGTGATCTCTTCACCAGAAACAATAATTTGCCCTTTTTGATGCTCTTCAAGATGATTAATACAGCGAATAACGGTTGATTTACCCGAACCAGATGGGCCACAGATTACGATACGTTCACCTTCTTTTACATTAAGGTTTATATCTTTGAGTACATGAAAGTCGCCATACCATTTATTCATATTGATTAACTGAATGGCATATTTTTCATCTGAATTGTTATTTGTGCTAGTTTGTGCATCCGTCATAATTTATTTCTCAGCTCATGTGTACTTATTCTGTTTAACTATTTAGTTTCTATGGTTTGTATCCAGTTTTCGCTCTAGTGCCATACTGTACCGAGACATACTAAAGCAGAAAATCCAAAAAACAAAGGCAGCAAACACCAGGCCTTCGGTGTGGAAACCAAGCCAGGCAGGGTCAGCGCCTAGTACGTTTTCAATAATTGCCAGTAAATCAAATAAACCAATAATTAATACCAGCGTTGTATCTTTAAAGAGGGCGATAAAGGTGTTAACCAGGCCTGGTATCACTAACTTCATGGCTTGCGGAAGAATGACCAGGAACATACTTTTCCAGTAGCTCAGGCCCATAGCGGAGGCGGCTTCGTACTGGCCTTTTGGGATTGCCTGTAAACCACCACGCACTACTTCTGCGACATAAGCAGATTGAAACAGGATAATGCCAATCATGGCACGGGCTAATTTATCAAAATCAGTACCCTCAGGTAAAAATAAGGGAAGCATGACTGATGACATGAATAATACAGTAATTAAGGGAACGCCACGCCAAAATTCAATAAAAACAACACTTAGTGATTTTACAATTGGCATGCTTGAACGTCGGCCAAGTGCCAATATTGTTCCAAAGAATAAGGCAAATAAGATACCCACCAGTGAAATAATGAGGGTCAACATCAAGCCGCCCCATTTGCTAGTATCAACAACAGGCAGGCCAAATAGGCCACCGCCATGTATAAGTGAATAAGCAATAAAGGGAAATACGAGAAGAATAAATCCACCTAACCATGCTTTCTTCGGTGTTTTTTCGAAAAATAGGGGTATGGTTAAAAGTACTAACATAATCCCCGCCAGGTTTGGTCTCCAGCGCTCAGAAGCAGGATAAAAGCCATACATGATTTGGTCAAAGCGATTGGTAATAAATGCCCAGCAGGCTCCAGGCTTCCTGTCGCCATTTTCGAGCTTGCATGCACTACTACTATCAGCAAACCAGGTTGCATCAATAAATGCCCATTCAATAACAGGTGGAATGATTTTATATATTATGAACAGGCCTAGAAATGTAAAAATCGTATTGATTGGGCCGTTAAACAGGTTTGTTTTTAGCCAGTGAACAATACCTTTTGCATTACTAGGTGCGGGCAATTCAGGAAGAATTTTATTGGTGACGTACATGTTATTTTCCTTTTATCTCTCAACCAATGACATTTTAGCGTTGTACCAATTCATAAACATTGAAATAAGCAGGCTCACAGTAAGGTAAACTGCCATAGTCATGGCAATAATTTCTACTGCTTGACCTGTTTGATTCAGCGTTGTACCCATAAATACAGCAACGAGATCCGGGTAGCCAATTGCGGTTGCTAAGGATGAGTTTTTAAAGAGGTTTAAGTATTGGCTAGTTAATGGTGGGATAATAACGCGTAATGCCTGGGGTATAACGACTAGGCGGAGCGTCTGAGCGGGTGTTAAGCCCACAGACAAGGCGGCTTCTGTTTGCCCATGACTGACTGCCGTTATTCCAGATCGTACAATTTCTGCAATAAATGCGGCTGTATATATTGATAAGCCTAACAATAAAGCGAATAGCTCAGGAATGAGGCTTGCCCCACCTTGAATATTGAAACGACCGAGTTTTGGAATTTCCCACGATAATGGGTTTCCCGAAAGAAATAATACAATTATCGGCAAAAGAATGATTAAACCAAGAGAAGATAAAAATACAGGAAATGTTTGTCCGGTTTTTTCTTGCCTTTTTCTTGCCCATTTTTTGAGTATAAGGCTACCAATAATCCCGGCTAGTATTGCTATTCCAGTATAGATAAAGCCATTTTCGAAAATAGGACTGGGTATGTATAGACCTCGGTTGCTCAGAAATACGGAATCAAAAAAGGAAATGCTGTTTCTAACTTGAGGTAAAGACTTTAAAACGACAAAGTACCAAAAAAATAGTTGAATCAATAAAGGAATATTACGAAAGGTTTCTATATAAACTGCGGCTAATCTTGAGATTAACCAGTTGTTGGAGAGACGGGCAATACCGATAATGAAACCTAAAATAGTTGCAAAAATAATACCCAGGCCTGTTACTAACAAGGTATTTAATATACCTACGATAAATGTTTTACCGTAAGTTGAATCCGAGTCGAAAGGGATTAGTGATTGAAGAATATCAAAGCCTGATTTTTCTGACATAAAAGCAAAACCAGTAGAAATACCCCGAGCCTCCATATTGGATAGAGTATTTTGAATAATTGTGTAGCCGAAAAAAGCCAGTCCCGCGATCAGAATAGCCTGAAAAAATAGGGCGCGGTATTTTGGATCATTCCATATAGGTGGTTTACTGGGTAGTTCTGTACTGTTATGTCGTGGATCACTCATGAATTTTAAACCATTATATATAGGTGAAAATAAAAATTGTGGCTTGTAGGAGAGCTTGCTCCTAAATTAGCAATCTTGCGTGATTAATGTGTGAGTGAATTAATACAAGATTGCTAATTTAGAGACAAAAAAAGAGCCTACTAATGCAGACTCTTTTTTGTGTGATTCGAATTAACGAATTGGTGGTGCATACATGATGCCGCCTTTGCTCCAAAGTGCATTAAGACCACGGCTAATTTTAAGTGGTGAGCCAGTGCCTACGTTTCTTTCAAAGCTTTCACCATAGTTACCCACCTGCTTGATGATATTGTATGACCAGCTATCATCTAATCCAAGTTTTTCACCTTGTCCGCCCATTAGGCGTCCGATTGCAGGGTCTTTGCTGGTTTTCATTTCATCAACATTCTTGGAAGTAACTCCCATCTCTTCAGCGTTAATCATTGCATTGAGAGACCACTTTACAATGTTAAACCATTTGTCATCGCCTTGACGAACAACAGGACCCAGAGGCTCTTTTGAAATAACTTCTGGAAGTACAATCGCACTGTCAGGCTTTGCGAGTTTGATACGCAGTGAATATAGTTGAGATTGATCAGATGTTAACATGTCACAACGACCAGACTCAAAACCCTTGATAGTTTGATCAGATGTGTCGAAAGTGATTGCTTTATACTTCATGTTGTTTGCCTTGAAATAATCAGCAAGGTTAAGTTCAGTTGTTGTTCCTGCCTGGATACAAACAGCAGCGCCATCTAGCTTAAGTGCGCTATCAACGCCTAGTGCTTTTGTTACCATAAAACCTTGGCCATCGTAGTAGTTAACACCGGCAAAGTTAAGACCTAGAGAGGCATCTCGAGTTAGCGTCCAGGTAGTGTTACGCGAAAGCATATCAATTTCACCGGACTGAAGAGCAGTAAAACGCTCTTTAGCAGTTAGTGGGTTGTATTTAACTTTGCTTGCATCTCCAAGCACGGCAGCAGCAACAGCACGACAAACGTCAACATCTAGACCTTTCCAGTTACCTTTGTCATCAGCAGCTGAAAAGCCGCCAAGACCTGTACTAACGCCACATTTTAGAACACCTGCTTTTTTGACATCTTCCAGTGTGTCAGCTTGAACTGATGAGCTAAAAATTGCAGCTGTTGCAAGACCTAATAAAACACTCTTCCTCATTGGTATACCTCTTAAATTATGTAGGGGGTTATGATTGTGTTTTACTGAGTTGGTGTTATTTATAAAACCAATTCAGTTTTTAAACAGTACTAAAATTAAAAATGATAAGCACTCGTTAAAAGTACACGGGCGCATATTACACAGAGTAAAGACCATTTTTCAAGCTTTGTCAGTTTTATTTTTATTCTTTTAAAATCAGTATATTAGAGAATACTTATTTCTATTGGTTTGCTGTTTTATTCTAGGTAAAAATACGTAAAAAATGTGTAATTTCTGTGAGAATTATCGATGTGATTAATTATTAACCGTCTTTCTATTTGTTTGGATAATGGTTACTTTGTGCTTGTGATTTTTTTTTCGTATACTGGCAGCTCCTTATTATTTTGGTAGGTGCTAATAAATGAATTCGTACTCTGTTGAACCTTCAAGTACTGCTTTGTCTACTAAAGTGCAATCCCTGGACTCATCAATAAAAGAATTAATAGCACTATGCGATAAATTATTTGAAGAAAATGAATCATACAAAAATAGCAATCAGCAGCTTATGTTAGAGCGTTCAGAATTGCAGTCGAAAAATGATAAAGTTCGTGGTCAGGTAGAAGCTATGGTTGATCGCTTGAAAGCAATGGAAAAAGGATCTTGAGGGGGTCATCATGAGCATTTCAAAAGTGCCTGTCACTGTTACTATAATGGATAAGGAATATAAAATTTCCTGTCCTGAAGGGGAGCATGAGTCTTTATTGATATCGGCCAGGCATGTGAGCGATACAATGAAGAAAATAAGGGAGGGCGGAAAAGCGCTTGGTGCAGAAAGAGTTGCAGTTATGGCGGCTATTAATATCGCTCATGAATTGATGATTATTAAAAAACAGGGCAGTAATGACCCGAATATTTCGAATCATATTGATGCTATTCAGACATCAATAGACTCTCTTTTAAATACCTATAGATAGACTGCTTTTAAGTTTCCCTGGAATTAGAATGATGACTCAATTAAAGATGAAACACGCTTGTATTTTGTTTGGAGGGCTTCATCTGACTATGATTCCATTCTCTGCGGCTTATGCTAAACCATGGCTGGATGCTGGTGATATGCAATTAAGACATCAGTTACAGATACTTGTTGACGCTGATCTATTGGATGCCCCATTAACCACATGGCCTTTATCATCCAGGGATATTTATGAGCGTTTAAAGCAAGTTGATGAGGGTGTTGTTTTATCGCCCGCCGTACGGGACTCTCTGGCAAGCATAAAAAGACGTCTTGCAAAAGAGGATTATAATTCAAATTTCAAAGTCTCTGGAGAGCTGCTAACCAAAAAGTTACTTATTAGAGATTTTTCAGGTGATGGAAGAGAGGGATCTTTATTGTCTTATGATGGGGAATGGGGTAGCCCAATAGTCGATATCAGGTTAAAAGGAACATTAACGGATGCCAAATCTCATTATCGTCTTGATGAATCCTATCTTGCTGGCTCAATAGGTAACTGGAAGGTTACGTTTGGAAATCAATCACGCTGGTGGGGCCCTGGCTGGGATGGTTCGTTAATCTTATCAAATAATGCTCGGCCAATTCCCGCTCTTTCGATTGAAAATGTTAGTTCAGAAGCTTTTGAAAATAAATATTTAAGTTGGTTAGGGCCAAATAAACTACATTTCTTTGTTGGTAAGTTAGAGTCAAATAGGGCTCAGCCAGATGCAAAACTTATTGGTACTCGTTTTACTTTTAGGCCTGTGGACTCTCTTGAAATAGGTTTGCACCGCGTGACCCAATGGGGTGGTGGGGATCAAAGTGAGAGTGTTTCAAGTCTGTTTAAGACGCTACTTGGGCTTAGAGAGGATAATGGCGATCAGCTCGGTACTGTTTATGGCAATCATATTGCCGGTGGTGATTTTAGGTGGAAGCTACCTATTGGCCTGGATAACCAGAGCTATGCTTTATACGGCCAATATATTGGAGAAGATCGAGTTGATGGCTCATTAGCGTTGGGTGACTCTACATTTCTTCTAGGTGCTTCAGTGTCAGGTTACTCCTATAGATATAATGGCTCCTGGAGGGCTTATATAGAAGCTGTTGATACCAGCGCTGCTTTTTATAAGGGGAGAAAGCGAAATAATATTATTTATAACCACGGGCGTTATAGAGATGGTTATCGATATCTTGATGTTTCCATGGGGCATGCTATTGACTCTGATAGTAAGATGGTCAGCCTGGGTGCGATGTTAACGCAAAAGAATGGTAACTTTTGGCGGGCATGGATAAAAAGGGCAAAGCTAAATGAGGATGGAGAAGGTCTTAACCCAATTGCTCCAAAGGGAGGAGCATGGTCGACGCTTGGTGTTAGCCTTGATAAAAAGATAAACCCTGTAACAACTATAAAGCTAGGCGTCCAAATTATTTCTGATAAGCCTGTCGGTGGAAAACGAGATAATGATTTTGCTATTTCAATAGGCTTTAGTCGTAATTTCTAATTATTAGTAATTGCTATTCTCATTCCGCCTTGCATATTTCATAGCAAGGCGGTGATCTTTATTTATCCTATACTCTGAGGGTAATTTTTAATCCCTTTGGGTTTTATTCCCCGCCCCTTGTGGCGTGAAAGGGTAAAAGAAACAGCCTTATTAATACCCCGCTTTCGAGGTACGAGAAAGTCGAGTGTTAAGCGAGAGGGCTTGCCCCGGGGGAAGTTTATTTGCTAATTAGACTTGTAATCACCGTAGTATGAGTGATATCCATATCCGTACCCATATCCGCTCTTTTTAGCTTCATAACCATTAAAGATAAAGCCTTTTGTTTCAATCCCGTTATGTGAAAGTCGGGTTACTGCATGTTCTATTTCTTTCAAGGAGTGATAATCTGAGCGGGCGACCATAAACACGACTCCTGATAGCTTGCCAATAATAGTAGGGTCGGTAACTGCATGGACAGGAGGCGTGTCTATCAGTATTAAGTCATATTTTTTTGATAGCTTGTTTAAAAGCTCTTCAAATCGGCTGTGCATTAATAGTTCTGATGGGTTTGGCGGAGTTTGTCCTCTCGTAATAACATCCATTGAGTGTTTATCATCAACTTTTACAGTATGAATAACCTCATCAATGGTGTTTTTGTCGCTTATCAACTCAGATAAGCCAGGAGAAACTGGAATATTCAACAGGTTGTGTAGGTATCCTTTCCTCATGTCCGCATCAATTATGAGTACAGCCTGTTCGCTTGAGGCAATGACTGCAGCAAAGTTAGAGGAAATAAAGGACTTTCCTATACCAGGAGAGGGGCCAGTTATCATTACTATATTATTTTTTGCTTCAAGTAAGGCAAAATGTAAACTTGTCCTTAAACTTCGGAGGCTTTCAATTGCGGCATCTGTAGGTTTGTTTATTGCCAATAATGATTTCTGCTTTTTGTTTTTCTTGATTCCACCCGTTAATTCAACATCTTTGGTTAAGGGCACGGTCGCATAAACTGGAATGCCCAAAGCTTCTTCAAGCTTCTCGGGGTTATTAACCGTTCTATGGAGTGCTTTACGCAGGAAGACAATGAGAATGCCAAAAATCGCTCCCATGAGTGCACCTAAGGCCATAATCAAGCCCTTTTTAGGCTTTACTGGCTTGTCATGCGCCACGGCAGGGTCGATTATATAGACGTTACCAACACTGCTGGCTTTCGCTATTTTAAACTCCTGAATGTTGTTTAGTAAGTCAAGGTATACTCTGTTGGCAACCTTATAGTTGCGTTCAAGCTTTAATAGTTCTTGTTGGGTGGCCGGTAGTTTGGATATTTTCGCCAAAGTACGTTTCTTGCGCTGTTTTAATTTCTTTTCCTGAGAAAGTAATGCTTGAATGACGGGGTGACTAGAAGTGTATTTTTGGCCAAGCTCGTCTTTCTTGAGTGATAGTTTTTGTAATTCTGTGTCGATTCCAGCAACCACATCTAAAACCCCCCGAGTTTCCATTGACATGTCAGCCGTTTGGTTATTTGTTCGGTATTTCTTTAGGTTGGCTTCTGCGACATCAGCTTTTTCTTTAACGGGTTTAATCTGTTCTTTTAGAAACTTAAGTGCGTTACTTGCTTCTTCTGAGCTACGTGATTTATTTTGTTGCAAGTAAGTGTTTGAGATATTATTTAGCGTATTAACAATGAGCTGTTTATCGCCCCCTTGCAGAGTTAAGCTGATAATGCCAGTTTTCTTTCCTTTCTCGGTTGCACCTATTTGCTTTTTTAATGCTTCAATTGCGTTGAGGGTTGAAAGCTTATTAATTAAGAACTCTGTCCCCTTTTTTGCCAGCAAAGAGGCAACATTAATCTTTATTTCCCCATTTGGTGAAGCTAAGAAGTTTCCAACTTTACCAGTGAGTAATATATTTTTATCTGAGTCAACAACCTTGTATGCATCGCCACCTAAACTTACCAGGGTTAAAGGTTTATTCAATAAGGCCTTGTTGACCTCCAGTCTATTAATACGAATCTGTTCATTGCCCCACGCAAAGCGGTTAAGAAATTCGTCGGCGGGTTGCCATATGGCGGGAGGTTTATTAATTTCGCTTTTATTAACCAAGTGCTTATATAAGTTTCCTAGCAAGGGGATTTTTTTAGGGTGGCTAACAATATCCAGCTTCAATTGTTTAACGGCATGGCCTAAAATTTTTCTTGATTTAATAATTTCTATTTCAGTGCCAACTGAAGCATCTTCACCGCCAAGCCCGGTCAAATCATCTAGGCCGGGAATGGCCGCTTTTTTCTTTTCAACTTGTAATAGTGCATCGGACTTATAAATTGGCTGTTTGCCATATGCATAAATAAAAGCCAACGCTAAAGCTAACAGGGTGAAAAAGATAATTGTCCACTTGCCATTAAGAATGGTGTAAATTAGTTCCAGAAGGTCAATTTCATCATCAGTTTCTTGTGAAGGAGGGTTGTGGGTAGGGTTGGTCATATTAAAATTCTAATTTGTGTTATTTCCAGAGTTTCTTTTGCCAGGATTCTATGCCACTTTCAATCAGTTCTGCAGCAGAAATAAAAGCCGTTTTATCTTTTTTATAGGGGTCGGGTATTTCCTGATTGTCGTTCCATTTGCCAATTAAGTGAACCTTGCCGCGGGCTTCAGGAAATTTGGCTTGTATGGCATCAATATGGCCTTTTTCCATCGTTAAAATTAAATCAGAGGCAGTAACCAGGACGGAGCTGATTTGTTGGGCGCGATGCTTTGTTAGATCAATCCCTTTATCAGACATTAGCTCAATGGACTTGGGGTCTGCTGGCTTACCAACTAGAGCGCCAATACCAGAAGAAAATACATTGAGCTGGGGCTGTTGATCTTGAAGCAATACCTCAGCAATAGGGCTACGACAAATATTACCCACACACACCATCATCACATTTTTAAACATATTATTATATTAGTTAGCGATATTTTTTGATGCTGAAATAACGGTAAATGAGGGTAGCAATTGGCTGATAACCCGGTTCCATCGTGTTACTGGTGCAGCCGTTACATAAACGATGTCACGTGGGCGAAGAGCAAATTGCTCTGCCAGTAACATTGAATGAACCGCCGTCATCTGCAGTTGATAGACAGTGGGTTTTTTATCATTCGGGTTTTCCTGTCTAACAACAAATATACCGGTAGGATTAGCTTTTTCTTCGTTGATGCCATTTGCGTCACTTAATGCTTCGGCCAATGATAAGCCGAACCGGCTAAATGGTATGCTGCCCGCTTTTTTTACTTCACCCATGACAAATATCTTATCAGCACCGTTCTTTTCGGCTATATATAAAGAGTCACCACCACGGAGTACATAGTTCTGGGTGTTGTCGCCACCCCGGAAAAGCTTGTCTAAATCAATATTTATTTTCTGTTTGTGGTGAGTCAATAAAGCATAATCTGATGCCTTTTCACTTAAGCCGCCCGCTTTGGCAATAGCATCTCTAATAGTAAGTGGAATATCATTTATTGGAAGTACGCCAGGTTTCCCCACCTCTCCTGAAACGTAGGCCTGTTGGCTTCGGTAGGCTGCAATGGCTACACCCACTTGCGGCTTTGTTATAAATTTGGCGAGCCTTTGCTCTAGATCTTTTCTTATTTGCTCGGTGGTACGACCAGCCGCTTTGACGCGACCCGCATAAGGAAAGAAAAAGAACCCGTCTTCGCCTACTTTATGACCGGCGGCTGTTGGTGATCTAAATTCACCAGCCGGTATTGTCAACTCAGGATGATCCCATACGGTAATCGTTAATATATCCTGAGGGCCAATACGATACTGGTAACCACCGATTCCGGCGCGTCGTCCCGTTCGGCGGATAGACTTGCTAGTGTAGCGTTTTTGAGTTGCGATCACATGTGAACTAATGGGGATTAACTTGAAATCTTTTCCTGGTACAGGCCGAGCGACTTTCTTGGCATAACGGGATTCAAATGCAGGGACGCCTGGGGCAATAATCTTTGAACATCCAGTAATAAAGAGAATCGGGATAATGAAAAAAATAAAAAGTTTATGAGGTAGTCGAAACATAGTCATAATATGCCCAGAAGAGTTAGTTAAGTTTGTTATAACAGAGAGATTTTCGCAGTGGATTCTAATGCCTAACGCGCCAAAATACAAAGTTTTCATTGGATAAGTTGATATTGATGCTGGTCTTTTCTTAACTAACAAACAAGAGAAAAGGGCAAGCCGAGCAAAGCGACGATTACCCGAAGGGTGGCTTTAGAAAAGCCATAAAAAGTAGGGGGGTGTACTTAATAGATATATATTAT
>JALWMR010000028.1 GCA_027083815.1 Thiotrichaceae bacterium | reverse complement strand
TAGCAGGTTGTTGAAATTTGCTTAGGCGAGTGCGAGACAAGGCAAAATAGACCGAAAAAGCGCAGTTTACTGGAGTAAATGAGCATTTTGAGGTCTGTTTTAACGCAGTATCGTGCCGTATACGTAGAATTTCAACAGCCTGCTAGGGGAAAAGTTTACGGAACACATAATAGAAAAATCATCAAAGCAGCCACTTTACAAAGCCATTTGAAAAGTGGCTGTCCTGAAATCCAAGCTTAAATTAACTCAGGTCAAACCGGTCTGCATTCATAAGCTTTGTCCAGGCCGATACAAAATCATGTATGAATTTCTCCTGATTGTCATCTTGAGCATACACTTCGGCATAAGCACGAAGGATAGAATTGCTACCAAACACCAGGTCAACTCTGGTCGCTATCCATTTCACAGCGCCAGTCTTGCGATCACGTAGTTCATACTCATTTTTACCGTTTGGCCGCCAGATATAATTCATGTCTGTTAAATTAACAAAGAAGTCATTTGTCAAGGCACCTTCCCGATCGGTAAACACACCGTGCTTACTACTACCATAGTTTGTACCCAGTACGCGCAAGCCGCCTACCAATACCGTCATTTCATGAGCAGTCAATCCAAGTAACTGGGTACGATCCAGCATCAGTTCTTCGGCACTTACTACATAATCCTTCTTCAGCCAGTTGCGGTAGCCGTCATGGATGGGCTCAAGAACCTTGAAGGAGTCAACATCAGTCATTTCATTACTTGCATCCCCACGTCCTGGTGAAAACGGTACATTAATATCAACACCAGCAGCTTTTGCCGCTAGCTCAATACCTACGTTGCCAGCCAGCACTATAATATCTGCAACGCTGGCGCCGGTCTCGGCCGCGATCGGCTCTAACACACCCAATACTTTTGCAAGGCGTTTTGGTTCATTACCTTCCCAGTCTTTCTGTGGAGCCAGGCGAATACGTGCGCCATTAGCGCCACCACGCATATCCGAACCACGAAAGGTTCTGGCGCTATCCCAAGCCGTTGCGACCATTTCACTAATGCTCAGGTTACTGGCGGCAATCTTCTCTTTCACCTGTTGAATATCATAATTGTTGTTTCCTTCGGGAACTGGATCTTGCCAAATCAACTCTTCTTGTGGCACATAAGGACCTATATAGCGAGTTTTAGGCCCCATATCCCGATGCGTCAGTTTGAACCAGGCCCTTGCAAATACTTCAGAGAAGTAATCAGGGTTATTGTAGAAGCGTTCGGAAATCTTGCGATACTCCGGATCCATCTTCATTGCCATATCAGCATCCGTCATAATTGGATTTTGGCGGATAGATGAGTCTTCTACATCAACAGGTTTATCTTCTTCCTTAATATCGACAGGCTCCCACTGCCAGGCGCCAGCAGGACTTTTTTTCAATTCCCATTCATGATTCAGCAACAATTCGAAATAACCGTTATCCCATTGGGTAGGGTGGGTTGTCCATGCGCCTTCAAGGCCACTTCCCACCTGATCACGACCAATTCCGCGTTTGGTTTTATTAAGCCAACCAAAACCTTGATCTTCAATCTCAGCGCCTTCCGGTTCTGGGCCTAGTAACTCTGCATCACCGTTGCCATGGCATTTTCCCACCGTATGGCCACCTGCCGTTAGCGCCACTGTTTCTTCATCATTCATTGCCATGCGTTCAAAAGTAATTCGCACATCATGCGCTGTTTTCAGTGGATCGGGCTTACCATCGACGCCTTCCGGGTTGACGTAAATTAACCCCATCATGACAGCCGCCAGCGGATTTTCCAGATCCCGCTCTCCAGAGTAACGACTACCTTCACTGCCACTGGGTGCCAGCCATTCTTTTTCTGACCCCCAATAAATATCTTTTTCTGGATGCCATATATCCTCGCGGCCAAAAGCAAATCCAAAGGTTTTTAATCCCATGGTCTCATAGGCGATGGTACCAGCATAGGCAATTAAGTCTGCCCAGCTCAGTTTGTTGCCGTATTTTTTCTTGATCGGCCAAAGCAGACGGCGAGCCTTGTCCAGGTTCACATTGTCTGGCCAGGAATTTATCGGGGCAAAACGCTGATTGCCGGTTCCAGCACCACCTCGCCCATCAGCGATACGATAGGTTCCAGCTGCGTGCCAGGACATACGAATCATTAAACCCCCGTAGTGTCCCCAATCTGCCGGCCACCAATCCTGACTGTCTTTCATCAGAGCCTGCATATCTTTCCTGAGAGACTCCGCATTGAGCTTTTTTACTTCTTCACGATAATTAAAGTCGGCTCCCATTGGGTTTGTCTTGCTATCGTGCTGGTGAAGAATATCCAGATTTAGCGCCTTAGGCCACCATTCCATATTGGACATACTAATCTCGGTAGCACCTCCATGCATTACCGGACATTTACCACTTGTACTTGAATTATTCATTTTAAATTTCCTCCATTCTATCGGCTTGTGCTTCTCTTTCCATCATCAAGATTTTTATTGATGCTTGAATCAAGCATAGTCGTCGCAGGAAAATTTATAAAATTGATTGTTTAGGATGATACGATGCAGTAAATAGAACATATAATTCATCAGAAATCACTAAAGTACTCAATAAGGACGTTTTAAAAGTACACCCCCAACCTTTTTTGCTGTTTTCTCCATCTGATCAAGTTTCTGTAGCGGTTAGCATAATTTTACTTGATTTAAATCATGCCTCCCCTGTTGTAGAAGCCTATGATGTAAATGAGTTTTTATATAATAGAAAAACTATTGAAAAAATACGGAATGAAACAGCTAGCATTGACCCAAAACGTGAGCTAAGCAATGCATTGGCGTGTGGATAAATGACTACAACAGCGGACGAAAGCATCAAATTTGGGATACAGCTCCTCAGAAAAAACTCACAAAACCAAGAGCAATAATATTTTTATTCATTTCAGGCAAATGTATCAATTATTGCTAATAGCCCGACTAAAGCCGTCAGAATACTCACACTTAGAACAAACCCGGCCATAATATCTTTAACCTTGCCTATTGTTGAATGCATTTCAGGGTGTAGGTGGTCAACCAGATTCTCTATTGCAGTATTAGCAAGTTCAGCGGCAATAACCAAACCAATACAGAGCAAGATAAGCGCCCACCAAATAAGCGCTGGTTTCAAAAAGAAAAAAAATATAATAACTGCGACTGCACTATAACAGTGAAATCGAAAGTTATTTTCAGTTTTAAACGTATAGCGAATGCCGTTCCAAGCATTGTTAATTTTTTGTGTTACAGATTGGTTTTTCATAATTGTTGCACCATGCACCGTAACGAGAGATAAATATATCTGCAAGCTCACCCATTATCTTATCCATAAATAGCCTGAAATATTACTTATGTATGGAGCTACTATTAACAAGGTATAAAACATATGAAAGTTTTGGAAACTTACAGTACGCTTCTGGCAGTTTAGTACCTTTTACAAGGTATCAAAAGAGTTCATTATTCATGGGGATAATATTTCAGCACAGCTTATCCATCTGGATAATGCCCTACTACATGCCTTAACTATATGCCTTAACGTTTTTAAACCTGTATAAGATACAAATTTTACCAGGGCTTTTGGTTTTTATTTTGTTACTGGATGCTATTCTGGAATACTTCTACCAAATACGCTCTGATAGTAATATAAACTCACAATGAACTGTAATAATGGGCGATGACAATGGGCTATGAATATAGAAAATCTGCGTTATATCACCCCGAAAGCTGCCCTGTTTTTATCGAAAGTCAAGTGCCCTCTATTTTTGTTTCGAGCAAACAAAGCTTTTCGGTGAAGACTGCCTGGTGGCTTTCAAGTTTCTCTCATCTAGCCTATTTTGAGAACAAAAAGATCAAGCATCATTTAAATCGGATTGGTTTTGAGCTTGTTGATACTTTCTCTAAAAATGGTTCTTATGCGTTTATAGCCATATCAGGAACATCGGCTGTACTTTCCTTCAGGGGAACCTCCATTCACGAAAGAGAAAATATCATGAATGATATTGACCTGAGTTTAGTTTCTATTGGCGAGGGAATTTCAGTACACAAGGGATTTCTTCGCAGCCTTGATCAAATCTGGCCAGAAATCGAAGTGGCTCTCAATCAGCTAAGAAAAAGGGGAATCAACGTCTGCTATACAGGACATAGCCTTGGTGCAGCAATGGCAACCCTTGCCACAAGTCGCTTAAAAGCATCTGTTACCTACGGTTTTGGCTCACCTCGCGTTGGTAACAGGGGTTTTTGTGAATCTTTAAAGCATCAATATATCTATAATATGGTTAATTGCTGTGATGCCGTTACCATTCTTCCTCCAGAAATATTAGGCTATAAAGAAGCAGGAGAAACTGTTTTTACCACCTCAAAATCTAAACTCATCTTTTCCCCTTCAAGCATCCAAGTAATCAAGGAGCGTTCACTAGGTTATTTTCAGTTTTATAAAAATTTATACTGGATACATTCAGATTCAGTCTATCTGCGTTCTCTTGCTGATCATATTATTCTAAATTATTCATCTGCGATTTTAGAAAACATTAAAACCTAACGTTTGGCTTACCAAACTATTCCTTTCCACATACTTTACACGCCGGGTTTTGGGGTATTCGCACCGATTGCCACTCCATATTTAAACCATCAAACAGGAGTAGTTTTCCGTTTACACTTTCACCCTTGCCAATCAAAATAAGAATGGTTTGTAAAGCTTGCATAGTGCCGATTACACCAACAACGGGCGATAACACGCCTTCCATCGCGCAAGTTTCGGTATTTTCAAATTCTTCCTTGTAAAGACACTGGTAACAAGGCCCGCCCGAGCTGGGAATGTAGCTGGCTATTTGACCTTCAATGCGGATTGCAGCTCCTGAAACCAGTGGCGTTCTGGTTTTAACGCTGACCCGGTTTATCATAAAGCGGGTGGGGAAGTTATCGCTGCAATCCATAATAATATCAGCTTTGTTTGCATATTCTTCCAGCTCGTCTTCGTCCAGTTGCCAATAAATCGCCTCAACATCACAGTCTGGATTGATTTCAGCCAGTGAGCGTTTTGCCGACAGGGCTTTTAACTCTCCAATATCTTTATTGCGATGGATAATTTGGCGCTGCAGGTTGGAATCTTCCACCTGATCGTAGTCGCTAATAATTAAGTG
Source organism: Thiotrichaceae bacterium (assembly GCA_027083815.1). Lineage (GTDB taxonomy): Bacteria > Pseudomonadota > Gammaproteobacteria > Thiotrichales > Thiotrichaceae > Cocleimonas. The sequence goes on along the minus strand of JALWMR010000028.1, from coordinate 1,982 downwards.
CCCTATTCCTGCTGCGGCAAGATACATGGCAGCGGGTGAACCCAGCCCGCCCATGCCAATAATCAACACAGTCGAGTCTAATAAGGCTTGTTGACCCTTTTCACCCACCTGTGAGAGGCGAATTTGACGGGCATAACGGCTTTTTTCTTTGTCATTCATGGCAAAATAGGCTTTTTTAGCTACTAATAAGACTATTAAAGTACACCCCCCTACTTTTTGCCACTTTTCTCTTAAGAGTTTTGCCTGAAAGCTCTTATCCTATTTCTTTTTCCTAATGCGTTCTAATAGACCTAAATTCGCGTAACCATCCCCTGGAAGACCTTGTTCGAGTTGCCAGGTACGAATGGCTTCGCGGGTATTGGCGCCGATTTTTCCATCAATCTTTCCGGGATTGTGCCCGGCTTTTAGCATGGCTTGTTGTATTTCTATAATCTGATCGCGTGTTAAGGCCTTCTCATCACGCGGCCAGGCACGCTGAATCCCCTCGCCTCCCACCAGCAAGCGACTCAGTTGAGCAACCGCCAGTGCATAACTGGATGAATTATTATAAGCTTTAATCACATCAAAATTGTGGGTGACTAAAAACACCGGCCCAAAGCGTCCTGCAGGAATAAACAGGCTGGCTTGACGTTGAATCGCCTTAAACGGTTTGCCATTAATGCTGTTTACACCGAGATTTTTCCATTGTATAAAACGCAATTGATAAGCAGATGAGTTTAAGCGCCAGTCAAAATCTTTACCAATATTAACTTCAACACCCCAGCTTTGACCTTTGCGCCAACCGGATTCGCTCAAAAAATTCGCAATAGAGGCAAATACATCAGGCAACGATGTCCAGATATCCTTTTTACCATCCCGGTCATAATCGACGGCATGTTTTAAATAGGAGGTAGGGGTAAATTGAGGCTGCCCCATGGCGCCTGCCCATGAGCCGATCAAGCTTTCCGGCTTAAAGCGTTGTCTTTGCAGAATCTCTAATGCGGCTAGTAGCTCTTTTTGGGCGAACTCGGCGCGTTTTCCGTGATAGGCCAGCGTTGCCAAGGAACGTAAGACATTTTTGTGACCATAGTTTCGACCAAAGTCGCTTTCCATTGCCCAAATAGCCACAATGATTTCTTTTTGCACGCCATACTGTACTTCTATCCGGTTTAGTAAATCTGCATGTTTTTGTAGTAGTGCCTGTCCCAGTTTTATCCGTTTGGGGGAAATGGCATTATCCAGATATTGCCAGATGCTTCGGGTGAATTCGGGTTGAGTAGAATCAAACTTGAGCACCTTTAAATCAATGGATAATGGCTCAATCGCCTGACGAATTACAGCAGGGCGAATACCATAATCCAGTGCTTGCTGCTTAAAGGATTCTTTCCATTGAGAAAAGCCAATATCATCTTCAAGGGCAGTTGATTGCGTGTCTGCGAGTGCAAAGGGTGGAAAACAGGCATAAAAGGTGCTTAACAGCAGCACGGCTGTCAATCTGATTAATTTTTTTCTGAAACCGCTAATAACGACCTTTGCCTCGAATTATTTCTGCTTACCTATGGATTGTAGTCTAAGCAATATTAAACGTGCGGCATCTTTTTGCAAATCCTGACGGATTTTATTTAATTCTTCTTCCTTTCCCAAAGCGTAGTTTGCATCATAAATAAAAGAGCGATCAAGCGCTATTCTGCCAATTGTTTCGGGTTCTTTGTCTGGATACTGCAAGGCATAATTGAATTTTAGATAAACCAGGTATTCACGCGCTTTGCGTTCCTTGCTAAAGGCGGTTACCCGTTTATCATCTTGCAAATCACTAATAATAAGTTTAGTCGGGGCTTTTTCTCGCTGGCTACCTCCAGCTTCTTCAAGTGCCTCTGCAAGCGCCTCGGCTAAGCCATGCTCACTGGAAATACCCTGCAGCTCTAAATACCGAACGGAAGGTGGCAAGCTAATATGATTGCGTAAATGAAACCCATTGCCAACGCTACAGCCCTGTATTAACA
>JALWMR010000027.1 GCA_027083815.1 Thiotrichaceae bacterium | reverse complement strand
GGATCCCGTGACATTTCTATCAGCTCCGTGAAAAGATATATTCATCGCTTAAACTCCTAGAGACCTTTGCACAAGAAGGATGGCGAGAGAAAAATTAGCATAATTTTTCTGATTTTTTGTAGATTTGAGGGTAATAGCAGTGCTATTGACCGAAAATATACGAAGAATCAGGGAAATTTAAGCAATTTTTATCCGTCATATCTTTTGTGCAGAGGTCTCTCCTAATTATTATTGGCTATCTCTATCGTTTTATATCTATACTTTTACTCAATAAGTGAGCTAATGAGACACGATTTGTCGGATGCGGGACACTATCACAGCTCCAGATGTTTTAACGCCAGCCGCATAAAGCTCCTCTAGCGAATTCCCTATGAATAAGGCATGCGTTACCAATACACTGATGGATGCGGGTTGATACTTATCTAACGCTTTCGCTGTGTTAATTACTGTCGGTTTCCCGTTCTGGCAACATCATCAACCAGTACAATATTCCGTGCCTTATAATCTCCGTCCGGCAGGGTAATGCTCACCTCAGCATCACCAAAGCGCTCCTTGTTAGCTACGGCATAATCCCAATTTGCTTTTTTGGCGATAGCAGCTACCTACTGCTGTGACTCTTCATCCGGGCCAATTAAAAAGGGCTTATCCACTGTCTTGTGTAAATAATCACTCATAGGGCCAGTGGGGCTTAGATTGATAGCTCTATTTATGGGGATCGCTTCTGATAGTTCGTGAATACGATGAAGGTGTGAATCGACAGTTACGACCTGATCAAAATACTTAGCCCATAATTGCCCCAAGACCTTTTGACTAACAACCTCACCAGGAGAAAAAGCACAATCCTGGTGCATATAGGCTAGATAAGCAAACATGAAATCAGATGAAAATTCTGCATAAATCGTATACAGCAACTCACCTTTCTGTACGTCTTCTCCTAGTTTTTTATTCAAGTAAATGCCTGCCTGTTTATCCATTGGTGCACCTGCCAGCCGGGCAATTCTTGCTATTTTTAAGTTATTGATAGCCTTTATCACTCCACTGGTTTTTGCATAAACCTCATGCCTTAATTTACCTGGCTGATAGCTTTTATTATTAGCGTCCTGTGCAGCAATAATGGCTTTCATTTTCTCCAAAGCACGTCCCGAGTCCAGTAAATCTCTAGCTAAATAATAACCTTTACCACCACGTACATCAGGGTCGAACTCCAGAATTCTGCCTGCTAGCTGCAATGACTTCTCTCTCAAGTCTAAAGGTACGCAGTATCGTGCCGTATAAGTAGAATTTCAACAGCCTGCTAGAAGGCAATGCTTATAATCTCTATCGTGTTGACCATTTTAGCTAATCTAATCACTTACTTTTCAAAATAGACTACACTTAGGGTAACTTTCCTTTTTTGGCGGTATCAATCGACTGTTAAAAAACCAACCTTGAGGGAAGCAAAATGCCTGTTTATAGCCCTTCGCATGTTGTTAAAACCTATGGATTTTCGGCCAGTCCTCCCACGCTCGACAAGGTCGTTTTCACCATTGATCATATTCATCAAGGCGGATCTGGAATCTACAGCACGTTCGATGTGGTCAAGTATCTGGTGAGTAAGCAAATTCCGGTGACCGTGTTTATGCAGTGTACTGATCCAGTCAATCTGTGTCGGGTGGATAAACGCAATGCCCGTGATATTGTTAATCTTGCCCCGCATTTGGTAAACCTGGGCGCACACTCACTTTCACCGGGCAATAGCCAGCTGGCACAGCGTAATAATCTCATTTTGGTTCGTGATGCTATTCGAGACATTAGTGGCACGAGCCTGCCCATTATGTCTTATCATGGTTCGGGAGCAGGGCCAGAGCCAGACATTCACTATGCAGGCATTACCTATGCGCGTGGCATACACAGCCGATGGTCAACTGCCCGCAATGATGATCCGCTAAACACGCCTGTTATGGGCTTAGGTTCGGTTAATGCTGCTTTTGATTTTATTCGTTTACGCAATTTGGCAGGCTTATCGGCAACTTTGTTTGTTCATACGAGCGAATTAACAAGTGGCTCAAGAAAGAAACGCGTATTTGATACTTTAGTCAAAGAAGTCACCGCAAGGCATCTGCAAGCACTTCCTTATTATGATGCAATGCGCGTTGATTACGGCGGGTCTGCCCCATCTGCACCTGGCACACCCACTACACCAACCGACCCCAATCCACCGACAATTTGTCCGCCACTGAGCCATTTCAGAAATGGGCAAATAGGGCAAAATTTACGAAAAGGATCACGCGATGGCAGAGGTGGCATTTATCAAGTAGCAGAATTACAGCGCTTTTTAAATGAACTGGGGCTAGAACCGGGTGCAGCCGATGGTATATTCGGTGACAACACAAAATTAGCGGTGATTGCCTATCAAATTCTGATGGGCTTAAGCCCTGACGGTATTGTAGGGCCTAATATGCGTGCTTCTATTAATACGTATTGCGGTTAGCACGTTAAAAACAAATAAAAAATGGATTTAAAAGTACACCCCCCCACTTTTTATTCGTTTTGTAAACGCACCCTACGGGTAGTCGTCGCTACGCTCCAACATTGTCTTGCTTCCAGCTCGGCTGGCGTTTTTCTCCATTTCTTCTCCCTTTAGAGCCGTACTGCTCAAGCATCTGGCTTTTGTGCTCGTAATTACACCCTTGAGGCTTCTTTAGCCTGATTCGCCTTATCGTTAATTAACACATTGGCTCGTGCAATGGCATTTAGCACCGCTCTTAGTGATGCACCTACAATGTCATCACTGTTTCCGGCTCCGCAATAACGCTGTCCGTTAATATTGAGTTGTACATAGGCCATGGCTTCCGCCTGTTCATTATCGCCAAGGGTATGCTCGCTATAGTCAACCAGAATGATATTGGCGCTGGTCTTTTTGTTTATACCAGTAATAAAGGCATCTAAAATACCGCGCCCTTCGCCATTAATCTGAATGGACTTATCCGCCACGATCAAATTGGCAATCAGTGAATCAACACCGTTTTTACAAGCAACTCGGTAGCTTTCTACGGCTATCGACTTTTCAACATTGACATAAGTTTTTTGGAAAATATCATAAATAAGTTCTGATGAAACTTCGCTAGCACTCGCTTCTGCGACTTGTTGCACATGCGAGCTAAAATCAACTTGCAACCAGCGCGGTAGGCTCAGGCCGTAATCCTGCTCTAGCACATAGGCCACTCCGCCTTTTCCCGACTGGCTATTAATGCGAATGACCTCTTGATAATTACGCCCAACGTCACGCGGATCAATGGGTAAATACGCTACCTGCCAGGGGTGTTTATCCCCATGTTGTTGACGCGACTGTGCATCTATAGTCAAACATTTATTGATTGCATCCTGATGACTCCCTGAAAAGGCAGCAAAAACCAGCTCGCCCGCATAAGGATGACGTGGATGCACCGCCAGCTGGGTACAACGCTCGACCACGCTGATAATTTTATCCATATTGGCCAGGTCCAGCTTTGGATCAATACCCTGGCTATATAGATTCATTGCTGTGGTGACGATATCCATATTACCGGTACGCTCGCCATTGCCCAATAGTGTTCCTTCAAGCCGATCAGCACCTGCCAATAACCCCATTTCTGCAGCCGCTACACCACAACCGCGATCATTGTGGGTATGTAAACTAATCACGATGGATTCACGTTGCGCAATATTATCGCAAAAATATTCAATCTGATCGGCATAAACATTAGGCATTGCAATCTCGACCGTTGCGGGTAGATTAAGAATCACCTTGTTATCCGGCGTGGGCTCCCATACCTCAACGACTGCATTGCAAACTTCAATCGCATAGTCCATTTCTGTTTGGGTAAAGCTTTCAGGTGAATATTCAAATTGCCACTGTGTCTCCGTTTGTTTGGCGGCATAGTCGCGCACCAACTGAGCACCATGAACGGCTATTTCCTTAATTTCTTCGCTAGAGCGTTTAAAAACTTGCTCTCGTTGAATCGTTGAAGTTGAGTTATACACATGCATAATCGCACTGCGCGCGCCTTTTAATGCTTCAAAACTACGTGCGACTAAGTGCTCTCGCGCCTGTGTAAGCACCTGTAGCGTTACATCATCCGGCACTCTGTTTTCCTCAATCAGCAGACGCACAAAATCATAATCGGTTTGCGAAGCCGCCGGGAAACCCACTTCGATCTGCTTAAAGCCCAACTCCACTAGAAGCTCAAACATTTCCAGCTTTTGTATGGGGCTCATAGGCTCAATCAGTGCCTGATTGCCATCTCGCAAATCCACGCTGCACCATGTGGGAGCCTGTTTTATAACACGGTCTGGCCAGCGTCTATCGGGCTTGGCAATGGGTGAGAAAGCTTGGTATTTTTTATGATTAAAATGTGACATAGGTTGCTCTTATATGACCTGAATTTAACTGAGAAAAATTTTTCTGGCATGTGCCCTGAAGCCTTTTGAGCTTCAGGGCGGAGTTAGCCTTGTGAGCCTTCTCCTTATTGCCAGTGGGTTTACTATAATAAAAAAGCATGAGTTAATGACTGCAAAGTCACTCTATTTCTGCTAGTAATTTAGTGAATAACACTGCACATACTCAGTTTTAAGTTATAATTCACTCTTTTAAGTTCGAAAAAAGATTATTATGACTATAGAATTAGATAAAATAGATAAGCACATTCTTAGCCTGATGCAACAGAATGCTCGCATTAGTAATCTCGAATTAGCCGATCAGGTAGGGCTTTCTGCAACCCCTTGCTCTCGACGTGTTAAGCGTTTAGAGGAGTCTGGGCTGATTAAAAAACATGTAACAATTTTGAATGCTGAAGCACTAGGCTTGAATCTAACAGCCATTATTGGCATTGCGATGGATCGTCACACACCCGACCGTTTTGAGTTATTTGAAGAAGCCATTCAAGCGATGCCGGAAGTGTTAGAGTGCAGTATTGTGACAGGGCAAACAGCCGACTTCTTACTCAAAGTGGTGGTAAGAGATATGCGTCATTATGAAGAATTTTTACTGGGCAAATTGACCAAATTGAAGGGCGTTAGCGGTGTTCATTCCAGCTTTGTATTACGCCAGGTGGTTAATACAACAGAGTTGCCGCTAAGCTAATCTGCGCCGCCAATACATCATTAGAATAAAGCCGATAACTGCTCCGCCAACGTGAGCAAAATGGGCTATGCCACCGCCGAAAATTGAAAAGCCTGTTACACCGGAAAATAAATCCAGTGCAATCAGCGCAGGCACAAAATATTTCGCCGCGATTGGATAAGGAAGAAAAAGCAGAATCAATTTATTATTTGGGAACATAAAGGCATACGCAACCAATACACCATAAATAGCGCCAGACGCACCTACCATGGGTGTTTTAAAAGTACCAATTAAAGTAGTTGCCTGCTCCTCGGACAACACATTAGTTGGGTAAACACCGCGTTCAATCATTGACTGAATATCAACATCACTCAAACCGGTATTACTTAGCAAGGCATAAATCTGGTTATATTCATAATAATTGATTGCTGTATAAATCAACGCTGCACCGACGCCACAAGCAAAATAAAAGATTAAAAATCGCTTACCTCCCCAGATAGCTTCTAATTGTATGCCGAACATCCACAAGGCAAACATATTAAAAAGCAGATGTGTCAGATTGGCATGCATAAACATATAGCTGATGTATTGCCAGGGTGAAAAACGGGGATTCTCAGGAAAGAAAAGAGCAAAACTATCTTGCATATCAATAGACTGGGCAGCAAAGAAGATCAGAATATTGATACTGATTAAAATGTAGACAACATTGAGCGATTTATTCATATATGAAGGCTGTAGTCCCGTTGATTAATACATTATGATGCCCTTTATGGGCTTACAAGTACATTTATTGGGTAATTTGAGTAAAACAATGAGTAGATTTCATTATAAGTATTATAAAAAGTACACCCCCCACCTTTTTATGCGCTTTGTTAACGCACCCTTCGGGTAGTCTTCGCTATGCTCCAACTATGCTCCAACATTGTCTCGCTTTCAGCTCGGCTTGCCCTTTTCTCCTTTCACACCCCTTTTCAGATTGAAATATAGCTAAAACCTTTCTCTTGTAGCTGCATAATATCATCAACACCGATAGGAACCATTTTGGCGATACTCAACAGGTCTTTTTCTGTCCAGTTAAGCGAATCCATGGTATTTCCACAGGCATGAAAAGAAACGCCGAATTGTGCTAATGAACGTGCTGTCTTCTGGTATTTCAGGTCAAATTTTCGGGTTGGATTTTTACCCAGAAGCTGAATGCCCGGCCCAAAGGCTGCAACGATTACCTCTATATCATCGCCGTATTTTCTAATCATTTCGCCCACAGAAAAAAGGACGTGGCCAAAATATTCATCATCTGCCTTATTGCATTGATAAACAATTTTATGCGCTGATTCATCATCAAAGTGAGTATCGGTATGATGCGCCTGAGCTTTGTTCGTGCCAAGTGCAACTCCCGCCAAACCAAGCACCGAAAAGAAACGTCGGCGGAATTTATCATGTGTAATCATGTGAAGGCTCCAGTGCTACTCTGACCAATAATAATGATTATATATACGATAGTAGTTAATCTTTGGTTTAGTAACACAAAAAAATCAAGATGAAATTAACCCCAGATCAAGTCGATCCAGAAACCAGTAAAAAGCAATTAATGCTATCGCAATAGATGCTGGATTAATGACCAGTTTTTTATACCACTGACGTTTACCAAACCATAAGCCGATTAATAAGAAAGCGCCTAATAAAATCGTTAATTGACCCAGCTCTACACCCACATTAAAGCTGATTAAGGCAGTGGCAAAGGCATCTTCAGGCATTCCAAAATCAGCTAACATACTTGCAAAACCTAGACCATGCAAAAGACCAAAAGCGAAAACCAGCACCAGACGGCTTTGTTTCAAGCTTTTATTAAAGACATTTTCTATCCCAACATAGACGATGGAAAGCGCAATAAGTGGCTGTACAAGCCGTTCCGGCAAATCAAAAATTCCATTCATTGCCAACCCCAGAGTGATGGTATGTGCAATGGTGAACATGGTTATCTGCCAGAGCAAAGGTCGCCAGGCAGTGGAAAATAAAAACAGCCCCAATATAAATAAAATATGATCGGTACCCT
>JALWMR010000026.1 GCA_027083815.1 Thiotrichaceae bacterium | reverse complement strand
GTATGTGAGACAATGGAATGAAGCGACGGTTGTTTAGAAAAGCCGTAAAAAGTAGGGGGGTGTACTTTTACTTTTAGAGATCTTTGCACAAGAGGATGGCGAGAGAAAAATTAGCGCAATTTTTATCCGCCATATCTTTTGTGCAAAGGTCTCTTTTAGTAAAAATTAAACTGGAAGCGAGTTGCCTTGTTTCCAGGGTCTTTTATCTTCAGTTTTAGGCGGGTTGATTGTTTAACTGGCAGTAACATTGAAGGATTGTAGTTTTCTAGATATTCCTCCGGATTAAAACGCCGTAAAGCAACAACTTGAGATTGTGAATTGGTTAATTTAACTTCCAATATGGGAAAAGGCTGTGCTTTTTTGCCTATATTTTCAAAAGACCCAGAAATTAGCAATACACCGGATTCATTGGGGTGTGCAAAAACATTATGGTTGAGCATTTGTATTTTTTCCGGATGGTGCTGAGCTTCCCCCGTAAAAATATAGCGATAATGATAAAGTACCTGAGCGATAAGTAATACCGATAAAAAGACTAGCAAGCTGATTAAAAGCTCTCTTTTTATACCTATGCCCGTTTTTTCTTGTTTAGCTGCTTTATCTCTGGCTTCCTTTTTTGATTTGATCTTTTGTTGTTTAGGAGCTTCTTCGATCCCCTTTACTGAAAAATCGACGGGCCGATAGTCCCGAGTGTTAATATCACCTGACGGATCTACAGTATCTTCTTTAAGTACATGAGGGGGCTGATATGCTTCAGGCATTTGTGTCGATAAACTGTTTGTGGCATTAAATACCTGTTTGCATTCACCACAACGAAGCTTGCCTTTAGCAATGGTTACTTCCCGCATGCTGACCTGGAAGATAGCTTTACAATGTTCGCATTGAGTGTACATTATATTTTAGTCAACGATAAATCTTGTAGCACTAAGCCTAACCCATCCGTCCTGTTTTTTAATATCAAAATTTTTGAATCCTTGGGAATATGTTTTTATCAGTTGATCTTTTTGCGCTTCTAGAATACCCGATAAAACGATCGTGCCATTATTTCGGGTAAGTGATGACAAGACCGGATAGAGTTCAATTAATGGTCCGCAAAGAATATTAGCCAATACCAAATCAACCGGCTCAGCGGGGCATTCATTGGGTAAATAACAGTCAATAGCGTCCATAGAAATAGAATTGCGTCGCATATTGGCTTTGGTTGCAATTAAACCCTGCGGATCAATATCGGTTGCTATAACATGTCTGGCACCTAACTTAATCGCTGCTACAGCAAGAATGCCGCTACCACAACCATAATCAACACTGTTTAGGTTCGTAGGTCGATTTTGATCTAACCACTCAAGGCAAAGTGCAGTTGTGGGGTGTGTGCCTGTGCCAAAAGCCAGACCCGGATCAAGCTTTATAACAATGTCATTATCATTTTTATTCGTTTGCTCATAATTACTGGGATAGATCCATAAATGTTCACTAAATTTCATGGGGTGGTAATCTTCCATCCATACCCGTTCCCAATCCTGATCTTCAACGGTTTCTATATGAAACTTTTGAATAAACCAGTCTGCTTTATGCGTATTGAGTTGTTTGCTTAATGGCTCTAGATCGGCATTATTTTCAAATAAGGCCGTTATGATTAAGTCGTTCCAAAGAGGTTGTTCTCCGGGCAGCGGCTCCAGAACAGGGGTGTCCTTGGCATCTTGCCAGGTAATGGAAAGCGAACCAGCATTTTCCATTGCAGATTCAATTTGTTCATGCGCCTGTTGCGTGGTGTAACAAACAAGTTGTTGCCAGGTTGGGCTATTGGACATAGGGATTATAAACCCAGCTTTTTTTCCAGATAGTCGATACCAGCACCACCGGCAACAAAAGCGGTGTCATCCATAATACGACGTTGCAAAGGTATATTAGTTTTTATACCTTCAATCACCATTTCTGAAAGGGCACCACGCATACGTTGAATGGCACCTTGACGGTTTTCCGCATGAACGATGAGTTTACCAATCATCGAATCATAGTAGGGAGGTACGCTATAACCACCGTAAATATGAGAGTCGACACGAACACCAAAACCACCTGGCACATGAAAGCGTTGGACGCAGCCGGGCGAAGGTACAAATGTTTCGGAGTCTTCTGCATTAATTCGACATTCAATCGCATGACCTGTCGGTTTGATGTCTTCCTGTTTGATTTTAAGTGCTTCTCCAGAGGCAATCAGGATTTGTTGCTTGACTAGATCTACCCCTGTAATCATTTCAGTTACCGGGTGTTCAACCTGCAAGCGGGTGTTCATCTCTATGAAATAAAACTCGTTGTTTTCATATAAAAATTCAAATGTTCCTGCGCCACGGTAGCCAATATCAACACAGGCTTTAGCGACTGACTCACCCATTTTTTTGCGTTGTTCCGGGGTGATTCCAGGAGCCGGGGCTTCTTCAACCACTTTTTGATTGCGACGCTGCATGGAGCAATCACGTTCACACAGATGAATCGCATTACCGTGTGTATCAGAAAGAACCTGAAATTCAATATGACGCGGTTTTTCCAGAAATTTTTCCATAAAAACGACATCATTATTAAAGGCTTGTCCAGCCTCTGTTTTAGTTAAAACAATGGATTCAAGCAAGTCAGATTTATCATAAACAACGCGCATGCCACGTCCGCCACCGCCGCCCGTAGCTTTGATGATGATGGGATACCCTATATCATCAGCCATTTTAAGGCAGATTTCGGGATCATCCGGTACTGCACCACCAGAGCCAGGTACACAGGGTACACCTGACTTTTCCATAGCAGCCTTGGCAGCAATTTTATCACCCATTATCCGAATGGTATCCGCCGTTGGCCCGATAAAGATAAAACCGCTGGATTCAACACGCTCGGCAAAATCGGCGTTTTCCGAAAGAAAGCCATATCCTGGATGAATAGCATCTGCATCGGTTACTTCTGCAGCGCTGATAAGAGCGGGGATATTCAGGTAGCTGTCTATTGACGAGGCAGGGCCGATACAAACCGACTCATCTGCAAGGCGTACATGTTTTAAATCACGGTCTGCTGTTGAGTGTACAGCAACAGTTTTAATGCCCATTTCATGGCAGGCGCGCAAGATTCGCAGAGCTATTTCACCGCGATTTGCTATAAGAACTTTTTTAATCATTTGACTGGAGTCTCCGTCAGAAAAAGTGTTTATTCAATGACGAATAGTGGTTGACCAAATTCAACGGGCTGTTCATTTTCAACCAGAATTTCCTTGATAACTCCCGCCTTATCCGACTCTATTTGGTTAAGCATCTTCATGGCTTCAATAATGCACAGGGTATCCCCCACAGAAATGGTTTGACCTACACTAACGAACGGTGGTGATGTAGGAGATGCAGAACTATAGAAAGTACCAACCATGGGGGCATCAATTGTTTCCTTGGCTGCTTGAGCTTCCACAACAGGTGCCGCAGCCGCTGGTTCGGCAACTGGGGCAGCTTGTGGCATTGCTTGTGGTGCTTGCGCCTGCATCATAACAGGTGTGGTCGAATTGCGTGAGATGCGAACAGACTCTTCACCTTCAACGATTTCCAATTCGGCTATATCGCTGTTATCGATTAATTCAATTAGTTTCTTTATTTTACGTACGTCCATAATAATTATCCTGATATAACTTTTTTAGTGTGATTCCAAATGCTTAAAAGCTGCCAGTAGCGCAAGCTCATAGCCTTGTGCACCCAGGCCCACGATAGTTCCCACAGCAATATCTGAAAAGAAGGAATGCTGACGAAAATCTTCACGTTGATGCACATTGGACAGGTGTATTTCAATGAATGGGATGTTGGTTCCCAGTAAAGCATCGCGAATGGCAATGCTGGTGTGTGTATAGGCAGCAGGATTAAACAGTATAAATTGAACGCCATCCGTGGCTGCTTGATGAATGCGGTTGACTAGTTCACCTTCAGAATTGCTTTGAAAATGACTGATCTGGTGCTTATGAGTTTCTGCCAGTTGTGACAGATTTTTAGCTATATCATCTAAAGTGTCTGAGCCATATATCTCAGGCTCTCGGGTACCGAGTAAGTTGAGGTTAGGACCATTTAAAAGGAGCATTTTAGCCATAGTTTAATCATAGTTTACTAATTGGGGCTGAAGTATAAGCTTTAGTTGAGTTATTGTTTTATTATGAGAGCTTTACAAGCAACTCTGCAATATAAGTCAGTAACTGCTAATAAGTTAAATTGACGGTTTTAAGCATGTTTGCCGAAGTTATAAACAAAACACACAATTTAAGATTATTTTACCTTCAAATTTTGGCTAATGCTATTTTTATTTGACGTGATTTTGCTCCTTTCGTTTACAAGGTTTCTGCTGGTTGGGGGTAGCAAGTACGCTTAATACTCTTAATTAATTAGTAAGCCAGCTTTTTATAAATCATTTCTTTGGCGGGTGTATAGTCATAGCCTAAATCCTCAGCTACCTCCCTATAGGTGATTCTGCCAGAGTGCACATTAAGGCCGTCACGTAAATGAGGGTCATCCTGTAGTGCCTGCATAACACCTTTATTGGCTATAGCCAGCACAAACGGTAGTGTAACATTGTTGAGAGCATAGGTTGATGTGCGCGGTACGCCACCGGGCATATTGGCAACGCAGTAGTGAACCACATCATCAACAATAAAGGTTGGATCAGCATGGGTAGTAGGTTTTGAGGTTTCAAAGCAACCGCCCTGATCGATGGCAACATCAACCACGACAGCGCCTGGTTTCATATTTTTAATCATTTCACGACTCACCAGCTTGGGCGCTTCTGCACCGGGAATAAGCACACCACCTATCACAAGATCAGCATCCAGGAGGTGTTCTTCAAGTGTATTTTTGGTTGAGAAGATAGAATGTGTACTATCACCAAACTGACGCCAGTGTCTTTCCAAAGCCTCCGGGTTGTTATCAAAAACCAGTACATTAGCACCCATGCCCACAGCAATATGTGCCGCGTGAGTGCCAACAATGCCTGAACCGAGAATAACTGTTTTGGCAGGTGCCACACCCGGAACACCACCGAGCAAAACGCCTAAGCCTCCTTGCGGTTGTTCCAGGCAATGCGCCCCGGCCTGTATGGATAATCGTCCAGCCACCTTTGACATGGGTGCTAACAAGGGCAAGCCGCCTGTCGGTGAAGTAACCGTTTCATAGGCAATACAAATAGCGCCACTTTTAATCAAGTCGACGGTTTGTTCAGGGTCGGGTGCCAAATGTAAATAGGTAAATAGAATTTGCCCCTTGCGCAACATGGCTCGCTCGGCGGCTTGAGGCTCTTTCACTTTAACAATCATATCCGCCTGAGCAAAAATATCACTGGCTTCTATCATTATTTCTGCACCCACCTGACGATAATCATCGTCGCTTGCGCCGATTCCTGTTCCGGCATTACTTTGAACAAGTACTTTATGCCCGTGTGCTACACATTCATGGACGCTTCCAGGGGTTAAGCCTACGCGATATTCATGGTTTTTAATTTCTTTGGGTACGCCAATAATCATATTTGAAACCTCATTTATTTTATTTACTTGTTTCAGTTTAGGATATATCTGTTAATAAAAAAGATGAATAATTCATCTTAAAAGGCAAATAAATGGTATAAAATATCAATAAGTATAAAATTATCGAAAAATAATCCCATGAATAGTGTTGATAAAAGGATATTGCAATATTTGCAGAAAGATTGCCGTTTATCAGTTGCTGAATTGGCTGAAAAGGTCAATTTATCCGCTTCAGCCTGTCACCGGCGCGTAAAAATACTAGAACAGGCGGGTAAAATAGAAGGTTATAACGCCCGACTTAATGCCCGTGAACTTGGTTTTCGCGTGATGGTTTATGTTGAGATTTCACTGAATTCGCAAAGTGATGACTGCCTGAGTGCCTTTGAAGAAGCGGTTAAGCAGTGCCCTGAGATTTTGGAATGCCACCTAATGGCAGGCGAAGCCGATTATCTGGTGAAAATCGCAGCCCGTAACACTGATCATTACGAACGAATTCATCGCAAAACATTATCACATTTGCCTGGCGTGGCAAAAATGAAATCAAACTTTGTATTAAGAACAATACAGGCGTGGGAAGGTTATTTGGTGGGTGAAAAATAGTTGTGCCTTCCCTTTTTTCCGGCCTGTAGGAGAAAAGGGTAAAAAAGTGGGGGGGTGTACTTTTTAAGCTTGTTTTTAGTGCCTTCTTAAGCTAAAGGAAGTCCTTAAACGCTCTTTTTAATCATAATGCTTGTGGTAAGTACGTTTTTTACCGGCTCTTTGTGTAATAACGCCTTCAATTTGTTCCCATTTTATTTCTATTGTTTCATATAAGTCATTTAAGGGTACTAAATAATAACGATCATCAATAATACGCAGCTGGCGGAAGATATATTCGTGCTTATTGTCTACTGCAAACACATATGAACCATCACGAGCGACATGACCGGGGTCGATAATAATAATACACCCGGTTGCAAATTCAGGTTCCATACTGTCATCAATGGTACGTAGCGCAAATGGCTCTGCAGCCGCACAACCATCGCCATCACTCATATTGCGCTTAAAAGCATCTTCAATATTTATTTTGACTTCGTTTTTTATCTCGTTCATGACTATGTGTTCCTTGAGAATTCAGTTTCTGGTACATGACGCTCGGGCTCATACCAGTGTAGCTTATCATGCAGTTTGACGACCTCTCCAATAATGGTCAATGTGGGTGCGCGAACACCAGAATCAATCACTAATTGGGGCAGGGTGGCAACGGTGCCAATATGGACACGCTGATTGCGCGTGGTGCCTTGCTCAATAAGGGCGGCGGGCATGTCTCCCGACATACCGTGCGCTTGTAATTGTTCACTAATCACACTCATGCCTGTTAGTCCCATGTAAAACACGATAGTATGATTCTTTTGAGTGAGCTGATCCCAGTTAAGATTGATACTGCCATCTTTTAAATGCCCCGTCGCAAAGGTAACTGATTGTGCATAATCTCGATGGGTTAGCGGGATGCCAGCGTAGGCAGAACAACCTGACGCAGCGGTAACAGCGGGTACGACCTGAAAAGGGACATTGTTTTCGGCCAGCTTTTCGATTTCTTCACCGCCACGACCAAAAATAAAGGGATCGCCACCTTTAAGGCGTAGAACGCGTTTTCCCTGTAGTGCAAGTTCAACTAACAAATCATTGATTTTATCCTGGGGGACGGCGTGGTTATCTTTTTCTTTGCCCACGTATAAACGCTCAGCATTTTTATTGGCCATATCCAGAATTGGTTTGGAGACCAATCGGTCATAAACCATAACATCAGCCTGTTGCATTAAGCGAACCGCTTTAAAGGTGAGTAAATCAGGATCACCCGGGCCAGCGCCAACCAGATAAACTTCACCGACCGGGTTTTCATCCTGGCCTTTGCTTAATAACTCATCCAGCAGTTTTCGGGCTGACTCATCCTGCCCCGCATAGACTAATTCTGCAAAAGGGCCTTTTAAGGCATTTTCCCAAAATTTCTTACGTTGTGTCTGCTCGGGAAAGTGCTGTTTCACCTTCTCACGGTATTCTTCAGTAATGGCAGCTAAACGCCCGCAAGATGAGGGAATCATGGTTTCCAGCTTCATCCGCAACTGTCGTGCTAAAACGGGTGAAGCACCACCGGTTGATACGGCAATGGTTACTGGCGAGCGATCCAGCACGGATGGAAATATAAAGCTACATAAACTGGCATCATCGGCAACATTAACCAGGGTATTGGCGTTATTAGCCAGCTCAGCGATTTGTGCATTAACGGCTTTATTATCAGTAGCTGCAACCACCAGAAAGGCACGTGCAATATCGGTGTTTTCAACTTCTCGTTTTATCCAGATGATTTTGGAGTCCTTTTCTAAAGCACTCAGGTTATCATTAATATCTGGTGAAATAACAATTACCTGCGCATTAGCATTAAGTAAGTTTTTAACTTTTCTGCTGGCGACTGATCCTCCGCCAATAACCAGGCAAGAGCGATCTTTTAAATCAAGAAATACGGGGAAATGCTTCATGGTGTTTACTTTTTTTTGCTACGTTTAGGACGTGACTGATAGTTTACTATGCCTTTGACTATCTCGCCAAAGGGTAGTTCTTCGAATGAGCCATATTTTAACAGTGCATCTTCCATAGTTTGATGAATATTGGCAACCAGTTTAGGCTTATCTTCAGGGTTCTCATGAATAAGCGAATGATCTGACACGAGTGACTGTAATGCCAACATGCCACCAG
This sequence comes from Thiotrichaceae bacterium, assembly GCA_027083815.1. GTDB lineage: Bacteria > Pseudomonadota > Gammaproteobacteria > Thiotrichales > Thiotrichaceae > Cocleimonas. Next base: position 17,405 of record JALWMR010000026.1, on the reverse strand, counting down.
CTTGCACCTGCAACTCTTTATTATGTGGCATGGGGCCATCAATGGTAATCACTTTCAGGCTAAAACGGGCATTATTGCGGATGCTATCAAGTACCCGTGTGCAACGTTTCAAACCAGCTTCAGACTGGCAGGCAACACACTCACGTGTCGCCAAAACAAACTTTCGTTTTAACTGGCAATCGCAACGGCGGTTGGTAATGGCTTTTTCAAAAATACAGCGATTGGGGTTTAGTTCTTTATAGGTGCGCTTAAAGCTTTCTTCATCCAAGGACTATTTTTCCCATTCCATGGTTACTGTCTCTGGGCGTTTTTCCATTAACAGTTCCTCAGCTTGAAGCTGATTAGCCGCATGAACCATCTTGACTGTGATGCCACCGTTTAAGGGTAATTCAGCACGCATATCACGAGCGAATTGCTTGGCTTCTTTAAAGTTTTCAAATTCTTTTTGAAAATCAAGATTTTTAACCACAGGTGTGGGTTGAGTGATTTTAAAAACGTAGTAAGGCATGTTTTCATCCAAATGTTGATATTGTTACTATTATGGGGTCAGCCCATTAGTATATCAACTTTCTCTAATAAAGGTGTGGTTAATGGTAATAGACGCTTGCGCATCACCGTACCCACCGATTCATTGCCGCTAAAAACAGGTATCAGTGTATGCTCACCCATTTGCGCCAGTATCAGCATGGCTTCAATCAATGGTTTGTGTTGCTCATCAAGTGTCTTAATAACATCTTCGAGTGTCGCGCAATCTGGCTTGTCACAGATTATTTGAGTATGCTCAAGGGCTATTTCAAAGGAGCGTGTACCTCGGCCATCTTTTATCAGTGTATTAATGGGCAGTTTAAAATGACTGCTTATTGCACTAAACAAGGAGATGACAACATCCTGATCGACAGGCTTTTTGAGTGAGAGTTTGATGGTTTCCAGCCATTTTTGGCCTTCTTCACTTAATAGCTGGCATAGCGCCTGCGCATAAGGATTGTTTTCTTTACACAAGGGTGCAAGCTTGCCACTGACTATTTGATAATCGCTATGCGCTTTTTTAGTGATGGGAATATGCTTGCTATCGGCATGTACGAAACCGACATAAAAAGGGTTTTTGCGCTTTGCTTTTGCCCAGAGCTGTTCTTTTTGTTTGTCAGTAATCAAACCATCCTGTAAGCACAGGCGAACCATATTAACGACGTTTAGCTGACGTTCTTCATAGGGCAGGAATTCCATCAGGTATTCAGCCAGTTCCTTGCCTAGCTCTCCGCTGGCAACCGCTTTGTATTCCATTAAGCGCATTGCCACTTCTGTCGTCGGGTGGGCCCACCAAGCACGAACGCCAATATCATGGCTTAGATTGGGCGAATAAACGACAGCAATAACCGCTTCTGGCTCGCCCAGACAAAGCATATGTTCCAGCGTATTATCCGCATGTCCCATGCGTGTCCAGCGTTTGATAAACACCGGATAACCTCCGGGTGAGCCGGTTATTTTGAGTGATAATAATTCGCGCACCAGGCGTAGATATTGTTCATCGCGCAGGGTAGGGTTGAGAACAACTTTTGCTTCACCCTGATCGGTCAGGGCATGCACGGTCATGGTGCCTTCATTGATGCGAATTGCCTTTGGCTTTTGTGCCAGCAATACATTGAGGCGTAAATTGTCTTCGTTGGAGAGCTGTTGCATCAATTATGACCGCAAAACACCCCCCTTTTTTTGCACAATGGAGAAAAGGGCAAAAAAGTGGGGGGGTGTACTTTCTATCATAGTAAATGGAATTATCAGGCTGTTTAGGTATCTATTTCGGGCAGTTTTACCTGAATACTCAACTCACGAAGCTGTTTTCGGGGTACATCTGCGGGTGCTTCGGTCAACATACAGGCTGCGGTTTGTGTTTTTGGGAAGGCAATCACATCACGAATAGATTCAGTATTCGTCATAAGCATGACCAGACGATCAAGGCCAAAGGCTAGCCCGCCCAAAGGAGGGCAACCAAAATTTAATGCCTTTAACAGGAAGCCGAACTTGTCATTGGCTTCTTCCTCTGAAATGCCGAGCATTTCAAACACGGCTGATTGCATTTCAGGTTGGTGAATACGAATTGAACCACCACCGACCTCATAACCATTGATAACCATATCATATGCATCGGAAAGTGACGCACCAGGGTTTTCCCTGAGTTCATCAACTGAACAGGTCGGTGCAGTAAAGGGGTGATGCAAGGCTTGCCAGCGATTCTCTTTTTCATCCCACTCAAACATGGGGAAATCGACAATCCACAATGCCGCCCAGTCACCTTCCAATAGCTCCAGGTTTTTAGCCAGTTCTTCACGCAAGGCTCCCAATGCGTCATTAACGATTTTGGCTTTATCCGCACCGAAGAAGACCAGATCACCATCTTGTGCGCCAACTTTCGCCATAATATCCAGAGCGACATCATCCGGCAGGAATTTAAGAATAGGGGACTGCAAGCCCTCAACACCCTTGCCCAGTTCATTGACCTTGATATAAGCCAAACCGCGTGCGCCATAACGACTAACAAACTTGGTGTAATTATCAATATCTTTACGCGACAGCTTTGCACCGCCCGGAACGCGCAATGCCGCAACCCGTGAACCCTCATCATTTGCAGGGCCTGAAAAGACTTTGAAGTCTACATCTTTCATTTGCTCACTAACTTCAACCAGTTTAAGTGGGTTGCGCATGTCGGGCTTATCCGAGCCATAATTGAGCATGGCATCGGCGTAGCTCATGCGTGGCAACGGGTTGGGTAGGTCAATGCCTTTGCTTTCTTTGAAAAGCTTGCGGATCATGTTTTCCATCATGTCCATCACATCATCACTTTTTACGAAAGCCATTTCGATATCAACCTGAGTGAATTCAGGCTGGCGGTCGGCGCGTAAATCTTCATCACGAAAACAGCGGGCAATTTGATAATAGCGGTCAATACCACCCATCATCAGCATTTGTTTAAACAGTTGCGGTGATTGTGGCAAGGCAAAGAAATTGCCTGGGTGAGTACGGCTTGGCACCAGATAGTCACGTGCACCTTCGGGTGTTGCCTTGGTCATTATAGGTGTTTCTATCTCAAGAAAGTCATTGTCTTCCAGATAGTGACGCATAATGGATGACATCCTGGCGCGCATCTTGATGCGCTCTTGCATTTCGGGACGACGCAGATCAACATAGCGATATTTAAGGCGGATGTCTTCATTGACATCATCATCAAGCTGAAAGGGTGGTGTATCGGCGGCGCTAAGTGTTTCTAGCTCCAGAGCATAGACTTCAATTTTACCGCTGGTAAGGTTATCATTAATCGTGCCTTCGGGACGCGGACGAACCCGACCACGAACACGAATTATATGCTCGTTGCGAATGGTTTCTGCCTGAGCAAACATTTCCTTGTCATCCGGATCGAAAACCACCTGAACCAGGCCTTCTGAATCACGTAGGTCAACAAAGATTACTCCCCCATGGTCGCGGCGGCGGTTTACCCAGCCACATAAAGTAACTTCTTGATCGAGTAGTGTTTCATCAACTAATCCACAACGGTGAGTACGCATATTGTAACCTGATTTAAACTATTTAAAATAAAGGCGGAATAGTAATGCTTGTATCAGTCAGGTGCAAGCTAAAGGAAGTCCTGATCAAGTCCAATTATTTTTGGCTTGCCAAAACCGCCGCTATTTTTCACGAAAATCGGCGCAATAGAATGACTATTACGTCTCTCTCTAGTGAAAAAAAGCAACTATTTTTTCTGCGCTAAGTTCTAATCGACTTAATCAGGACTTCCTAAAGGGGTATTATGAATATAGATTAAATGTTAAGCAACAAAGCGAAGCTGTGATAGTTGTTCACTATCCAGTGGGTGATGTAAATAATAACCCTGGGCGATATTGCAGGCATTTTCTTGCAGGAATTGAAGTTGCGCTGATGTTTCTACACCTTCGGCGACAATATCCAGATTTAAGGCATGACCCAATGAGATTATGGCTTTGACCAGTGCCTGATCATCTTTATCTTCAGGCAGGTCTTCTATAAAACCCTTGTCAATTTTGAGGGTAGTAATAGGTAGCTTCTTTAAATAACTCAATGAAGAATAGCCTGTGCCAAAGTCGTCAATGGATATTTTCATACCTTGCTGACGGATTAAATCAAGCTCTTTAATCGTTTCTGATGATATTTCATGGAGCGTTCTTTCTGTTAGCTCAATGCCAAAATCAGCAGGACTTAAGTTATATTTATTTATATTGTATTTAAATTGTTTGAGCAAGGTGTTGAATATTAGCTTGTTTCCTGAAAGGTTGATGTTAATTCTAATATTGTTAATTCCGCTTTTTCTCCATTCATTTTGCTGTTTGCATGCCTCGTCAATAACAAATCGATTTACTTTTTTGATCAAATTACTTTTTTCTGCGAGGGGTATAAATTCATCTGGAGTAATGATTTCACCCTTTGGATTAATCCAGCGAATTAAGGCTTCACATTCGGTTATTGTCCCGGTTTCTATATTGATAAGCGGTTGATATTTAAGATGTAGTTGTTTATCTTCGTTATTATCTTTTATAACGGTCTGTAGAGCGTGGCAGGTTGCGTGCTCTTGTTCCAGTTTATCTCTCGCTTCCCTTGAAAAGAACTGATAACAGTTTCTTCCCAATTTCTTTGCGGTATACATGGCAATATCAGCATTGCGAAACAGGCTGTCAGCATCGACAATGGAATCATCATACAAACTTACACCTATGCTAGAAGATACAAAGATTTCATTTCCATCAATAATAAATGTTGTATCGAGTGCTTTGGATAGTTTAGATATAACGATGACCGCTTCTTCTTTACTGGTAATACTTTGCAGCATAAGAACAAACTCATCACCGCCAAAACGGGATAAAACATCATCCGGTTTAAGATATTCTTCTATTTTACGCGAAAAGGCTTTAATGATTTTATCGCCAGTCTCGTGACCATAATTGTCATTGATACTCTTAAAATTATCAATATCAAAAAATGCAACTGCAAAAGTTTGCTTTTGATAAAGGATGGTTTTTTCCACTTTACGAATGAAACTGTTGCGGTTTGGTAGCCCCGTTAACGTATCCGTATTAGCAAGATAATAGAGTTTGTCGTCATTTTTTTTCTGTTTTTTCAAGATAACAATGGTTAGCAGAATACTTGCAAATATGCTCGCGAAGTTAAAAAATAACAGGGTTGTGTAATCCTTTTCTGATTCTTTTTCTGTTTGATGGATTGATGATTGAGCTGCTTTATATTGTGCTATTTCCATCTTTCTGATTATATCTAGCGCACGTTTTTGGCGAGGCATTATTTCGTTGACAAATAATGATATTACTTCTTTGTGTTTATTATTAAGTACAAGGTCATAGGCGCTATTTTGTAGCGCCCCGTTAGACCGGGTAATAGGCTCTAATTTTTCAAAAAGTTGTTTTAATTGTTTATCAGATGCCTGGTTTTTTAATGCTGTTTTAGCTACAACGTAGTCCGTTGCTATATTATTGAATTTAGTAAACAGCTCGTCTCGTTTAAAAGGGTCGCTGGTCTGAATCATTTCATTAAGTACAATTGAACGCTCCGAAATGGCGCGAGACATGTCTCTTAATAATTTAGTATTTAAACTCTTTTGCTTTACCGTATTTATTATTTGTGCTTTGTTAGTATTACTTAGGGTCGTTGTATAAAAAGATGTAAAAATCATCATCGCAATAATTAACATAAATCCCAGAGGGAGAATGTAACGGTGTTTTGATGACTGAAATCTTTTTAATCTTTGTAATCTTTTTAATCTTTTTAATAACATATTATTTTTATAGTTATGTCTGTTAAGCAGGCATTTTTTATACCCGCGATAATTCAATCTATGAGTTTACTGTGTGTAGTAAACTCATAGACTCAAATTTACGTTAGAGGGTTACTTTACTGTAAAATCACAGCAATTTAAAATAATTATTGATAGTCGGTATATTAGCTACAGAGCATCTTACAGCACTTATTATCCGGTTATTTTTCTGATTTTTAGCGCTTTCCCCATAACCCGCACCCCTTTTAAATGCTTTTCAATTTCTTTGGGCATGCCATCAGGTAGATCAACGGTTGAAAAATCACCTTTTATATTGAGATTTTGTATGTATTGGCTTTCAACGCCTGCTTCATTAGCAATTGCACCAACGATATGGCGTGGCTGTGCGCCGTGTTCATTGCCTACATCCAGACGATAGGTGACCATGCCGGGCTGGGTTTTTCCTTTTTTGCGACTTTGACTACGTGATGTGCGGCCTGTGTCATTTTTTCCACGTCGGTCTCTTGACTCATTGCGATTTCTTTTACCGCGTTCCGGCTTGTCACTTAAATTACTTTCAGGAATTTTTGTCGGTGTTACCAAAAGAGGGCGGTCACGTTGTACTAAAAAGGCAAGGGTGGCTGCAATGTCTGCCAGCTTAAGCTCACTGTTTTCTTCAAGATCAGAAATGATTTTTTCATAAAAATCGAGTTTTTGAGTTGCCGCTGTCTCAAGTACCATTTCTTTAAAACGATTAATGCGGGCATCACTAATATCTTGTGGGGAAGGTAGTTTTAAGGGCTCAATCGTTTGCCCGGTGGCCCGCTCTATACCTTTTAACTGACGTTTCCCATTGGGGGGCACAAACAAAATCGCCTTGCCTTCACGTCCGGCTCGTCCGGTACGACCAATGCGGTGCACATAGGATTCATTATCGGCAGGCATATCATAGTTAATAACATGAGTAATGCGCTCAACATCTAATCCACGAGCGACAACATCGGTGGCAACGATAATATCAATTTGACCTTTTTTAAGGCGATTAATCACTTTTTCACGCATCGATTGTTGAATATCACCATTCAGTGCCACAGAAGCATAACCACGGGCTGATAGTTTTTCAGATAGTTCAGTTGTCATGTTTTTGGTGCGAACAAAGATAATAATACCGCCAAATTCCTCAGCTTCTAACAATCGTGTCAATGCGTCGAGCTTGTAAGATGTTTTGCCAGACCAGTAATATTGTTTAATGGTGGAAACCGTACTGGTTTTTGTTTTTACTTTAATATCAACAGGGTCGTTTAGATATTTTTGAGTAATGCGTTTGATGGCGGTTGGCATGGTAGCCGAAAATAGAACCGTTTGGCGTGAATCCGGGGTTTCTTTCAGGATGGTTTCAACGTCGTCAATAAAACCCATACGTAACATTTCATCAGCTTCATCCAGAACCAGTGCCTTAAGGTTTCCTAGTTTAAGTGTTTTGCGGCGCAGGTGATCCATAACCCGTCCTGGAGTGCCAACTACAACCTGAGCGCCACGCTTTAATTGCTTGAGCTGGATGCTAATATTTTGTCCACCATAAACGGGCATCACATGAAACCCTTTAAGATGACGAGCATAACTTTGCATGGCTTCGGCAACCTGGATGGCTAACTCACGTGTCGGAGCCAGCACTAATATTTGAGTGTCTTTGGAGCCAAGATCCAGTCGACTCAGTAAGGGTAAAGAGAAGGCGGCTGTTTTTCCTGTGCCTGTTTGTGCTTGCCCCAATAGATCCTTGCCATCCAGTAAATGGGGAATGGATTCAGCTTGTATTGCTGATGGAGTTTCATATCCGGCTTCTTCCACAGCTTTTAGAATTGATTTGCTTAGTCCTAAATCGGAGAAGCTGATTGTGTTGTTGTTTGACATGATAGTGGTGCCGTCGGCAGTTCAGGAGGGGCGCGGATTATATAGGATTTTGTGCTTTTCTAACAGGATTACTTTCAGGCTTACTAATAAGACAATGGTATTTATGAGTCCTTTACTGGTTCTTGTGATGCTTTAGGGGCAACTCCCGCTGTGAGTAATTCCTTTGTTTCAGGTGTAACAACACCTAGTGACATGACAAGTTTTAACGCATCTTCTACATCAATATCTAATTTGGTTACTTCAATACAGAGAACAAAAAGAATAAATCCAGAGGTTGGATTTGGCGTTGTCGGTACAAAAACCGTTATTAGTTTTTTTTCTGCGATATCATCAAAAGGTTGAGGACTTTCTCCTGTTTTGAAGCACAGCGTCCATACGCCTTTGCGAGGGTACTCTATTAACAGGACCTCACTAAAAGTATCAGAGTCAGATGATAAAATGGTTTCGGTAACTTGTTTAACGGCAGAGTAAATACTTCTCACAAGAGGGATGCGTTCAAGCAGACCCTCGCCCCACTTTATTAAACGGCGCCCGGCAAAGTTGGTAAGAAAAAAACCTGTCGTAAAAATAATAACCGAGCTGATGATAATACCGATACCCGGAATATCAAAACCGAACAAAATTTCAGGGCGCCAGGTAGGTGGTAAAAACAAAATGGTACGATCAAGCAAATCGACCAGCAATTTAATCACCAGAATGGTAATTCCCAATGGTACCCAGATTAACAGCCCGGTAATAATATATTTTCTAAGTTTTAACAACATTGATTATTATTTCGTGTCTGCTTTTTTCTTAGAGACACTCGTTGTTTCTTTACTTGCCTTGGCGCTACTTTTTTCTGCTTTCTTTTCACCAGAAAGGTTTTTCTTGTTTCCAGATTTAAAATCAGTCTCATACCAGCCGGAACCGCTTAGGCGAAACGCTGCAGCTGAAACTTTTTTCTTTAAGTCAGGTTTATTACAAACAGGGCAATCTTTTAACGGATCATCACTTACTTTTTGGATGACTTCAACTTCATTACCACAGGATTGGCATTGATATTCGTATATTGGCATAAGCTCTAATTCCTTCAGGTTTAATGTCGTAATTCAGGGCAATTGCATCTGATAATAGGCTTTGTTTATTTAAAAACAAGGCCACCTATGGAGAAAAGGGCAAAAAAGTGGGGGGGGTGTACTTAAATCTTATATTCTTCCATTAAATAACAAAGACAATCCTGACGAACAATTTTTTTATCAAGCGTTAACATTGCAGGCATTAAGGAACGCGTTAGTTTCAACTGTCTCCTTCCTTGTTCGCTTGTTGCAAGGCTAAAGTAATCATTTGTTACGTCTTTTTCTTTATCATCCCACGCTTTTAGGGGTTGCTCTATGCCTTTTTTAACCGTTGCAAGAACAGTGTCCTTAGGGAGTTTACTAAAGTTTATCTGATCTATATTTTCGCTAAAAAGAACATCATATTCTTGCTTGAGTTGCTGAGTATCTACTTTGTTATCTGCATTATCATTAATATTGCCGGCAAAGGCAAAGCTGATTGAATCGGGTATTGTAACGCGCGCTACGGTATGAAAAATGTCTACTTTAGGCGGGTTATTCACATGGGGTTTGAGTGTATCTAAATGCAAAACAGTTTCAATAAAGTCACTTGCATGCTCAACCCCCTGAGCCAAATGAGGTTTACCACATTCAATAGTGATAGCCGGACACAGCTTTGACATCGCCATTGATTGTACCCCCCTGGGTGTTTCAAAATAAACTACTATATGTGAAAACAAAGAGGCTAAATACAGTGAGGTTTCTTTTACGTTATTAATACAACCATAATGTGGATTCTTGCCCGTGTTATTATGTATATCAATGCTGGCAAAGGGACTCCTTTTGGCAATACTGTCTACAACCTTTTGCATTAGGCGTGTTTCATCACATTCAGGGTGATCTGTTCCCGGCCAGACACGATTATAATCTGGCTGTCCATCAAGTCGGCGCAAGCCTTCCTTTGCCGCTGCAATATTGCCAAAAAAGATACTCAGTGAACGGGGTAAGGGTTTGTCCTGATAGCGTTTTAGTAGTGATTGTATGGCAAAAAATCCGGTATCTTCATTGGCATGTAATAACACACTAATAAATAAAGGCTGTTTAATTTCACCCTCAAGGTGCAATAGAGTAGGCTGTTTTAAAACGGTATGTAAATCTGTGGTGCGTTCTATCGTTAGCAAGCCATCAGGAATGCTGGTTAATTCTTCTAGTGTTAACATTTAGGTAAGTAGCCTTTAGTGAGTTTTATTATTGAGAAGTTTTAATGATCCCAGGTATGCACGGGCTGATCCAAATGTTGATGATGTAAATACGTTTTGCATAAATCGACCCGGTCACCATTATTTTTAGTCGCATGATCTATTTGCCATTGCGCACCAGTTTGCCCGGTTTCTGCACGTTGGCTAATAATATCAAGATAGAGGTTGATCTCGGCATTATCAACGCCAAGATCAAGTAAACCTGCATGAGCCTGCGGAATCATCTCATCCAGAATAAGTTTTTTTGCCTTAAGACTTCTCCCTCGCCAATCAATGTCTGCTTGCAAGCCCAGTTTTGCGGCCTGGTAAAAGTTTGTCCTGGCTTGCTCAAAAGAAAAATGACAACCGGCCTTTTGATGTTTCATATAACTTTGCGTTAAACCATAGAAAAAAACGGCATTGGCAATCATGTCCACAATGGTTGGGCCAGCAGGAAGGATTCGATGTTCAATTCTGACATGGGGAGTGCCATCCTCATCAAAGCCAACCAGGGGACGATTCCAGCGCCATATAACACCATTATGTAAACACAAATGTTTAAATTTTTCTGGTTTGCTATCAAATGACATGGGCAGCAAGGGCGAATAATCACGCTGATTCTCAATAAAGCATTCGACAATACTCTGCCTGGCAAAACCAGAGCCAAAACTAACGCGCTGTTTATCCCCGGTATCTACTGATTGCTCAAACACTGGAATACGTGTTTCATGCCAGAGCTGCTTACCAAATAAAAAGGGGGAGTTTCCCGCAACAGCCATGACGGGCGCAGAGGCAATAATTGCGGCGTTGTAGTAATGGTGTGCATCTTCCCAGGGTGTTTGCATATGCACCTGGAAAGACGTAGTGGCCGATTCCAGCATGACTGAATCATGAGTCATTTTGAGTTTATCAACGCCATCAATATCAAGCTTGAGGGGGCGGCCATTGCGGGCTTTAACAACGACACGGTTTAATGCCTGATAGCGCTTCATTTCTGTCATATTTTCAACACAGCAATCCTCAGGATCCAGGGTCTGTAAAATGCCGGTTAACAGAACACGACTTTGTAGCGATTCGGCAACCTGATCAGCATTCTTAAAGACACTTTGCAGGTCTTTTTCAAATTGACTAAAGACACCATTTTTCAAAGGACGAGGCAAATTATTCAGTTCTATATTAAACTTTGCCAGTTCTGATGTGACTAGCGGATTATTAAATGCTTCAAGAAAGGCCTTGTTAATGGATGCTGGGCGATAGTTCGAGTCAAGCAAACAGCCTTCTATCTCAAAACCTCCGACCGCTTGCTTTCTGGAAAATTGTCCACTGCTGAACATGTTATCCAGTAGCGCTGTTTCAATCCCAAGTTGCCTGGAAAATAAATCATAATCAGCCTGATTAAAGTGTCGATGGTCTATTTCTTGACCCATATTGATAACTCATATTAGTGTTTTAATGGGAACTGGCTTATATTGGATGATTATATCCATATTCATAATCAGAGTGCTTAATTATGTCATATAAGACTTTAAAAAAAGGCCTTTTAGTAGGTTTTTTAACGGTTCTATCAAGTTTTGCATTAATTGGCCATGCAGACAATAACTGGACTATCAGCAAAGAGGCACAGGGAATTCAGGTTTATGTGCGTGATATCCCCGGTTCTGCAGTTCAGTCTTTTAAAGGTGTTATTACCTTACCTGACAGGCTGGTTTCAGTGTTATCTGTTATTGAAGATACAGCAGCTTACCCGCAGTTATTGCATAAATGTAGAAAAGCAAAATCCTTAAAGAAGCTTGGGAATAATGAATCCTATAAATATTTGGTGACTGATATGCCCTGGCCGGTAAAAGATCGAGATACGATTGTTCATTCTGTTTTAACACAGGATAAGGTATCCAGACAGGTACAAATTAACATCTCTGCCGCACCACAACATATGCCAAAGCAGTCGGGATTATTACGCATCACCAATATGCAGGGGCGTTGGTTGCTCACGCCGAAAAACAAAGGCGTAATGGTTGTCTATGAGATGAGCGTCGATCCGGGTGGAAATATACCCAAATGGCTGGTGAATACCATGGCTGTAGATATGCCGTTTAATACACTCAGTAATTTGCGTCGCCTGGTTAAACAGTCAAAGTATCAAAGCGCCACTCGCGCAGGCATTATTGAATAAGTCAAAGATAGCCTGGGCGCACTTGAGTATGTCAATCAAGTTACTAGAAAAAGGCAAAAAAGTGGGGGGGTGTACTTTTTTATCTATTTTTTTGTCTATCTTGTAAAGGAAGCCCTGATTAAGTCGATTAGAATTTAGCAAGCTAAAAATAATTGGACTTGATCAGGGCTTCCTTTACAAGACGCTGATTAAGACTCCCCCTTAAACCGCGACCTTTCCCTTGATGTGTTTATGCGATTGATAGTTAATCAATTCAAAATCGTCAAATTTAAAGTCAAAGATAGAAGTCACCTCAGGGTTAATCTCCATTTGTGGCAAGGGGTAGGGGGTGCGACTAAGTTGTAGCCTGGCCTGCTCCATATGATTTGAATATAAATGTGCATCACCCAAAGTATGCACAAAATCGCCGGCTTTCAGCCCGGTAACCTGTGCGACCATCATGGTCAACAGGGCATAGGAGGCGATATTAAAAGGCACACCCAGAAAAATATCAGCGCTACGCTGGTAAAGCTGGCAGGATAGCTTGCCATCCACCACATAAAACTGAAAAAAGGCATGGCAGGGTGGCAATGCCATGTTCTCGATTTCCGCGACATTCCAGGCACTTACAATAATCCGCCGTGAATCGGGAGTGTTTTTTATTTGCTCTATAATTTGACTGATCTGGTCAATATGACCACCATCAGGTGTTGGCCATGAGCGCCATTGAGAACCATAAACGGGGCCAAGATTACCCTTTTCATCAGCCCACTCATCCCATATTCTGACACCGTTTTCTTTGAGGTATTTAATATTGGTATCGCCTTGCAAAAACCACAAAAGCTCATGAATAATGGATCGCAGATGACATTTTTTGGTGGTAACCAGCGGAAAGCCGGCGGATAGGTCATAACGACTTTGATAGCCAAATACTGACTTGGTGCCGGTGCCGGTGCGATCGGTTTTAAGCGTGCCGTTTTCATAGACATGGCGCATAAGATCCAGGTATTGTTTCAACGTACACCCCCCACCTTTTTTGCCTTTTTGTAGGACCAAATCAGTAAAAATATGCCAATAATTATCATTGGAATGGATAATAGCTGGCCTTCGGTTAACCATTCTATACCAAAGAAGCCACTATCATCAGGCACCCTAAAGAACTCAACCGTTGAGCGTGCTATGCCGTAACCCAGCAGGAACAGGCCGGTAACTGCTCCGCTTGGGCGCGGTTTTGTGGAATAAATCCAAGTGAGCAGAAACAGCAGAACGCCCTCACCAAGCACCTCATAGAGCTGTGAAGGGTGGCGCGGTAGTTTATCAACATGTGGAAAAACCATACTCCAGGGGACATCAGTTGGTCTTCCCCAAAGCTCGCCATTAATAAAGTTACCCATCCGTCCGGCTCCAAGTCCGATAGGCACTAGCGGCGCAATAAAGTCACCTAGCTTGAGCGCTGATATTTTCCATTTCCTGGCTAATAACAGCATAGCAATCGTAACGCCAATCAAGCCACCATGGAAGCTCATGCCACCTTCCCAAACCTTAAAGAGGCTCAGAGGGTTTTCAAGTAGCTGAGGAAATTTGTAAAAAAACATTTCACCCAGGCGCCCACCAACAATTACGCCGATTGCGCCATAAAACATCATATCATCAACTTGTTCGGGGGTGACTGGGCTATTGGGACGACGAGCGCGTAATTTACCCAAAAACAAAAAGGCCAAAAAACCGATGACATACATAAGGCCATACCAGCGCACGCCGGTCGTCTCTGAAAAGTGAATTAAAATAGGGTCCCAACCAGGGTGTGTTAGCATAGTTTATCTCTTGCTGGCTTAAGTTAATGGTTGTTAATGTTCAAAGAAAAGTTTATGCAGCTCAGCGCCCGGATCTTTTGCACGCATAAAGGCCTCACCAACCAAAAAGGCATTAATATTGTTATCCCGCATCAGTTTGACATCTTCTACTGTGTGAATGCCGCTTTCAGTGACGACGATTCGATCATCTGGAATTTGCTCAAGCAAATCAAGGCTGGTTTGTAAAGAGGTCTCGAAGTTACGCAAATTACGATTGTTAATACCAAGCAGTTCTGCACCTAAAGGCAAGGCGCGTTGTAATTCATCCTGGTCGTGAATTTCGATAAGGACATCCATATTGAGTGCTTTGGCCAGGGTGTATAGTTGATTAAGCTTCCTGTTATCCAGGACGGCAACGATTAATAAAATACAATCAGCGCCCATTGCTCGCGACTCGTATACCTGGTAGGGATCAATAATAAAGTCTTTGCGAATTACCGGTAGCTCACAGGCAGCACGCGCCTGTTTCAGGTAATCATCACTACCTTTAAAAAAATCAATATCGGTTAATACTGAAACACAGCTGGCGCCACCTTCCTGATAACGTTTAGCAATGTCAGCGGGATTAAAGTCTTCACGTATCAAGCCTTTGCTGGGCGATGCTTTTTTTATTTCGGCAATAATGGCAGGGTCACCGGCCGCAATGCGCTGTTTAATTGAATCCACAAAGCCGCGTACCGGATTGGCCTGTTTGGCACGCTTAATGATTTCTTCAATACCTGTTTGACGGACACGTGTGTCTATTTCCTGTTCTTTACGGTTTATTATTTTTTTCAGAATGTCCGGTGTATCGGCAGGGTTGATCATGAGGTTCTCGTTAAATAATTAGAATGAATTGGTTTTATTGATTAAATCAAGCATTTTTTGTTTGGCTGCACCGGAAGCGATTACGTCCAGAGCGCGATCAATACCCGCTTGATGAGACTCTGCCAGTCCGCCCACATAAATAGCGGCGCCAGCGTTAAGGGCAACAATCTCACGGGCTTCATTATCTTCATTATTCAAGACTGAATTTACCATTTCCAGGCTTTCTTCGGCATTGTGAACACGAATGGTGTTAACAGGGTGCTGAGCCAGGCCAAAGTCCTCAGGCTTGATAGTATATTCAGTAATGCTGCCATTTTTTAATTCTGCAACTGATGTGGGTGAGGAAATGCTGATTTCATCCATACCATCATCCGCATGAACCACCATAACGTGGTTACTGCCCAGTTCATTAAGTACCTCGGCAAGTGGCCTTACCCAGTCCTTGCTAAAGACACCAAGAACTTGATTGGGCGTACCTGCTGGATTGGTTAAGGGACCCAGTAGATTAAACAAGGTGCGAACGCCCATTTCCTTGCGTGGGCCGATAGCATGTTTCATGGCGCTATGATGAAGCGGGGCAAACATAAAACCAACGCCAATATCTTCAACACAGGCTTTAACCTGATCGGCGCTGATATTGAGGTTAACACCCGCTGCTTCAAGTAAATCCGCAGCGCCCGACTTGCTTGATATGGAACGATTACCGTGTTTGGCTACGCGACCACCTGCGGCAGCTACAACGAAGCAACTCGCCGTAGAAACATTAAAGGTGCTACTTCCATCGCCTCCGGTTCCTACAATTTCAACAAGATTGCTTTTATCCAGTTCAACGGGCGTTGCTAACGATCGCATAACCGAGGCGGCAGCGGTAATTTCATCCACTGTTTCTCCCTTCATTCGCATCCCGATCAGGAAGCCGCCTATTTGTGCGTCGCTTGCTTCTCCCGTCATAATCTGTTGCATAATATCGGTCATTTCCTGACGCGTCAGGTTTTCATTTTCTACAACTTTCTGGATGGCATCTTGAATAATCATAATCAGTATTGTTTCTGTAGATTTGCTAAAGAATGGCGAATATTAGCATAGTTTAAGTACACATCAATGTGATAAGGTGCGCCTTCCTAAAGCATTCAGTTTTTTCATGGATTTTTTACATTTATTTTCCACAACACAGTTAATTCTTATCGCCCTGATTTTTGTCTGGACTGGCTTTGTACGTGCCGGAATTGGTTTTGGAGGCGCCGCTTTAGGTCTTCCGCTATTACTTTTAGTCGATGATGAACCACTGATTTTCTTACCGGTTATCGGCGCTCATTTATTATTTTTTACCATTATTACACTGATCTCACGCAAACAAAATATTAATTGGCCTGTTGTATATCGCGTTATGGCGATTATTTTTCTGCCAAAAATTGCCGGATTAATTGGTTTGTTTAACTTCCCCAATTACTGGCTGGTTATCGCTGTTTTTTCAATTACTCTTTTTTACGGAACGATCTGGGTGTTTAACTATAAAATCAAAAGTCAGTCAAAGCTGGTTGATGTGATTTTACTGG
Organism: Thiotrichaceae bacterium; assembly: GCA_027083815.1. GTDB lineage: Bacteria > Pseudomonadota > Gammaproteobacteria > Thiotrichales > Thiotrichaceae > Cocleimonas. The sequence continues at coordinate 1,069 of JALWMR010000026.1, read as the reverse complement.
TTTTGGGAGGCTATGTGAGTGGCACTTCATTAACCGGTGCTCCTTTGATTGCGGCTGTGGTATCCCGTTATGTTAACAAGATTGAATTGCGTGAAACACTATTTCTATTATGGATTCTACTGGTAAGCATGAAAATGTCCGCCTTTGTGATTTATGAAGTTGATCTGCAATGGCAACTCAGCTTGTTTTTATTACCCTTTGCCGGGCTAGGTCATTATGTCGGTTTGAAAATGCATGATTATCTGGTTAAAACAGACAGTTCTACCTTTCACCGCTTTCTGGGGCTTTCCCTAATAGTCGTTTCGCTTGCGGGACTATTTAAATATATCTATCTTGATAAATAATGGTGTTTTTTAGGAGAAAAGGGGAGAAAAGGTGGGGGGTGTACTTTTGATAAAGTATTTTTTAAAGCCTAAAGTTCTCTCCAAGGTAGATTTCTCTGACCTGTTTGTTCTGCAGGATCGTATCGGGTGAACCTTGTGCTAAAATGTGACCGTTTCCAAGAACATAGGCACGATCACAAATACTTAAGGTTTCTCGGACATTATGATCGGTAATCAGCACGCCAATGCCACGTTGTTTCAGATGAGTGACAATTTTCTGGATTTCTATAACAGATACCGGATCAACACCAGCAAATGGTTCGTCCAATAAAATAAAGGAAGGTTCAGTGGCCAACGCCCTGGCGATTTCAACGCGGCGTCTTTCTCCACCAGACAAGCTGATGCCCAAACTGTCGCGTAAATGAGCTATCTGAAATTCTTCAAGCAAGCTTTCAAGCTTATCTATTCGTTGTTGTTTGTCCAGGTCTTTGCGAGTTTCCAGAATGGCGTAAATATTATCGGCAACGCTGAGTTTCCTGAAAATACTGGCTTCCTGAGCAAGGTAACCTATACCTTGACGCGCCCTCAGATGCATGGGCAATTTGGTTAGATCAATACGATCGCCATTATCCTTGATAATTGAAACGCTACCTTCATCGCAGGCAACCAGGCCTACAACCATATAGAAGCAGGTGGTTTTTCCTGCGCCATTAGGGCCAAGTAAGCCAACGACTTCTGAGCTATTT
>JALWMR010000025.1 GCA_027083815.1 Thiotrichaceae bacterium | reverse complement strand
GCGACACCTAACCCAGACATTACATCTGGCAGATCATTTTTACCTTTAAAAATTCTCAAACCAGGTCGACTAACACGCTTTAAAGAATTAATAACGGGTTTACCCTGGTAATATTTAAGAGTGACTTTAGTAACAGGTTTTATATCAGCATCGGTGATATAATCTTCAATATAGCCCTCACTTTTAAGAACCTCTAAAATCGAAGTTTTTTTCGAAGAAGCACTGAACTCAACAGTAACTTTATTTGCTCGTTGGCCATTACGAATACGCGTTAACATATCTGCAATTGGATCGCTCATACTCATATTTAGATCTCCTTACCAGCTCGCTTTTGTTAGTCCTGGAAGATCACCTTCCATAGCAGACTCTCTTATTTTATTTCTACAAAGACCAAATTTGCGATAAACTCCATGAGGTCTTCCTGTTATAGCACAACGATTACGTCTTCTAACCTTAGAGCTGTCCCTAGGTAGTTTTTGTAATGTATCAGTGGCCGCCATTACTTGCTCAAAAGTACTATTTGGAGAACGTATTATCTCCTTTAGCTCCGCTCTTTTCGCAGCATACTTAGCAACTAATTTTGCTCTTTTTGCCTCACGAGCTATCATCGATTTTTTTGCCATCTCTATATCCTATTATTTCTTAAACGGAAAGTTAAAAGCTTCTAACAACGCTTTTGCTTCCTGATCATTTTTAGCAGAAGTTGTAATAGCAATATCAAGTCCGCGCAACTTATCAATTTTATCATAGTCAATCTCAGGAAAAATGATCTGCTCATTAAATCCCATACTATAGTTTCCATTTCCATCAAAAGATCTTGGGTTAAGCCCACGAAAATCTCTCACGCGTGGGATAGATATATGAATCAATCTATCTAAAAATTCGTACATCTGCTCCCGGCGCAGATTAACTTTGCACCCTATGGGCCAGTTATCACGTATTTTAAAACCAGCTATGGACTTCCTAGACAGTGTAACAACAGGTTTCTGCCCAGCTATTTTGGCCATATCTGAAACAGCATACTCTATCACTTTTTTATCACCTACCGCGTCACCTAATCCCATATTAAGTGAGATCATAGTAATTTTAGGGACTTCCATAACATTTCCATAAGAAAACTTTTGTGTCAGCTCTTTGACAACAGTAGTCTTATAAAAGTCTTGTAATCTAGACATTGAGATACCTTCTATATCATCTATTATTAGGCGCAAACCTTAGTTAATTACTGCACCGCTTGACTTAAAAAAGCGAACTTTCTTGCCATCTTCAAGGGTCTTAAAACCAACTCGATCAGCTTTATCAGTTACAGGATTTACCAACATTACATTAGATGCATCAACTGGCATTTCTTTCTCAATTATTCCACCAGGAACACCGGCACTCGGGTTACCTTTCTGGTGTTTTTTAGCCAGATTAATACCCTCGATTAATAACTTGCCATTTGTAAGGATACTAATAACCTTACCTCTTCGGCCTTTATCCTTACCAACAGTAACGATAACTTGATCATTTCTAGTAATCTTTTTCATGATTAACCTATAATACCTCAGGAGCAAGCGAAATAATTTTCATAAAATTTTTGTCGCGTAATTCGCGTGTTACAGGACCAAAAATACGAGTACCTATGGGTTCGAGCTTTGTATTAAGAAGTACAGCTGAGTTAGTATCAAATCTAATGGCTGATCCGTCTTTTCTTCTTACGCCCTTTGCCGTACGAACCACAACAGCAGTATATACATCACCCTTCTTAACTTTTCCACGAGGAATAGCTTCTTTTATACTGACTTTTATAATATCACCAATACCAGCATACCGACGATGTGAGCCCCCAAGAACCTTTATACACTGTACGCGACGTGCACCACTGTTATCAGCAACATTCAATTGTGTTTGCATCTGTATCATATTTTATATTCCAATACTTATATCTTTGAAAGGATTCTCCAGCCCTAGCTTAAGAAACTTTCTTATCAACAACTTTTACCAATAACCAGCTCTTTGTTTTAGAAAGAGGGCGACACTCTCTAATTTCAACCGTATCGCCAACACCACATTCGTTGTTCTCATCATGTGCATGATACTTAGTTGATCGTCGGATAAACTTTCCATAAAGTGGGTGCTTTACTTTCCTTTCTCCAAGTACAACAATGGTCTTATCCATCTTGTTGCTTACAACCTTGCCGGATATACTACGCTCTACTTTTGCCTTGTGATCAGACATCTCTATCCCCTGCTGATTGCATTTCATTAATAACTGTTTTTATTCGCGCTATCTTACGGCGAACCTTTTTCATTTCAGATGGACGATTTAGTTGCCCAGCCGATCTCTGCATACGGAGAACAAACTGTTCTTTCAAGCTCTCAATCAACTCATTAGACAATTCATCTATTTTCTTTTGCCTCAATTCACTAGCCTTCATCACATCACCTGTCTCGTTACAAACACAGTTTTAATAGGTAGTTTGGCTGCAGCTAATGCAAATGCTTCCCTAGCAAGATCTTCACTTACACCTTCCATTTCATAAAGAACCCTACCAGGTTGTATTAAACAGACCCAATACTCAACATTACCCTTGCCTTTACCCATCCTGACCTCTAAAGGCTTACTAGTTATGGGCTTGTCAGGAAAAACACGTATCCATATTTTTCCGCCACGTTTTATATGACGTGTCATAGCACGCCTCGCAGCCTCAATCTGTCGAGCTGTCAACCTACCTCGACCCACGGCCTTAAGCCCATACTCACCAAAGCTAACTTTGCTTCCTACAGTGGCAAGACCTCTGTTTCTACCCTTAAACTGCTTTCTAAACTTTGTTCTTTTAGGCTGCAACATTTCAGACCCCTACCTTTTTTTGCCATCACGTGCATTAGACTTTGCTCGCTTTTGCTCTAAATCAAAAACATCGCCCTTATAAATCCAAACCTTAATACCGATGACCCCATAAGTTGTATGAGCCTTTGCTGTTGCATAATCTATATCTGCTCGCAAAGTTTGCAACGGCACACGACCCTCTCTATACCATTCTGTTCGGGCTATCTCTGCTCCATTCAAACGACCACCACAACTGATTTTTATCCCAAGGGCACCCAACCTCATAGCATTACCAACGGCTCTCTTCATTGCGCGCCTAAACATAATGCGCCTTTCAAGCTGGTTTGCGATACCCTCTGCTACTAACTTAGCATCTAACTCGGGCTTACGAATCTCTTCTATATTAACTTTCACATTATTGGGGTGCAAACCCATCATCTTGGCAGTATCGTTGCGCAAACGCTCAATATCTTCGCCCTTCTTTCCTATCACAACGCCAGGGCGTGCAGTATGTATTGTCACAAAAGCAGATTTGGCGGGACGCTCTATCTGAACACGACTTACAGACGCATGTTTAAGTTTAGACTCAATATAAGATCTAACCTCCAAGTCTTTATACAAAAACTCGGCATAATCTTCACCTTCGGCATACCATTTAGAACGCCAATCCGAAGCAATCCCCAAACGAAAGCCGATTGGATGTATTTTTTGTCCCATAATTAAACCTCACCATCACCAACGGTAAGAGTTATGTGACTCGTCCGTTTAAGAATTCGATTTGCGCGCCCCTTTGCTCTTGGCCGCATCCTCTTCATTGTCGGAGCTTGATCAACCAGTACTCTAGTAATAGTCAACTCATCTATATCAGCACCTTCATTATGCTCAGCATTTGCAATAGCCGAGTCTAAAATCTTTTTGATTAGACCTGCGGCTTTCTTTTGACTAAAGGTCAATACTTCCAAAGCATCATCCACAGGCATACCACGAACCTGATCAGCAACCAGTCGTGCTTTCTGCGGTGAGATACGGGCAAACCTCAATTTAGCATTTACTTCCATGACTTTATTATCTCGATTTTTTATCAGCAACGTGACCGCGATACATTCGCGTAGGAGAAAACTCTCCAAGCTTATGACCAACCATATGCTCATTAATTAAAATAGGAACATGCTGTCGACCATTATGTATAGCAATTGTTAAACCTACCATATCAGGAATAATCATCGAACGTCGTGACCAAGTCTTAATAGGCTTCCTATCACCAGCATCAACTGCTTTCAAAACCTTTGACATCAAATGATGATCTACAAAGGGGCCCTTCTTTAATGAACGTGGCACAATAATTACCTCTTATTTCTTCTACGCACAATTAAATGATCTGTGCGCTTATTTTTACGTGTTTTATAACCTTTTGTGGGAGTTCCCCACGGCGAAACAGGATGCCTACCACCAGAAGTCTTACCTTCACCACCACCATGCGGATGATCCACTGGATTCATCACCACACCACGGACAGTAGGCCGAATTCCACGATGACGGCTTGCACCTGCTTTACCAAGCTTAACCAACCCATGCTCAGAATTACTCACCTCACCTACCGTTGCACGACAGACAGACAATACCTTACGCATCTCACCTGACCTCAAACGCAAGGTAGAATAACGCCCCTCCCTTGCTATAAGTTGTGCAGAAGTACCAGCAGAGCGGGCAATTTGAGCACCCTTACCCGGCTTCATCTCAACACAATGAACTACTGTACCAACAGGCATATCAAGAAGTGGCATCGAATTACCTGCTGAAATTGAGGCATCAGTTCCTGACATTAGGCGCTCACCAGACTTTAAACCCTTGGGGGCTATAATATAACGACGCTCTCCATCGACATACTTAAGCAATGCAATATTCGCAGTTCTATTTGGATCATATTCAATGCGCTCAACTATTGCCGGCACATTCTCTTTATCTCTCTTGAAATCAATGATCCTATAATGCTGTTTATGACCACCACCAATATGCCGAGTAGTGATACGGCCATTATTATTTCGACCGCCAGACTTACCCTTCTTCTCAAGCAAAGCCTTATGAGGCTTACCCTTATGCAAGTCTTTATTAATAACTCTAACTTGGTGCCTCCGCCCAGGGGACGTAGGTTTCATTTTTACGATAGCCATCACTTAACCTTCCACTGAAATATCTAGAGACTGACCTTCGGCCAACCTAACATAAGCTTTTTTCCAGTCCTTTCTTTTACCTTGTCTTTTACCGAAGTTTTTAGCCTTGCCCTTCACATTGACGGTACGCACATCATCAACCTTGACCTCAAAAAGCATTTCTATAGCAAGCTTTATATCTCGCTTAGTAGCACCCACCGCCACCTTAAAAGCATGGATATTTGAATCCCCCGCCATGACAGCCTTTTCTGTTACATGCGGACCAAAGACAACATGGTACACCCTTTCTGAAATTTGGCTCATGATAACCACTCCCCAATCTTACCCATTGCCGCAGAAGTAACAACAACCTTCTCATGAGCAACCAAATTAACAGGACTCAAAGCAGAAACCTGTACAACCTCGCAAGCTGGAATATTTCGAGAAGAAAACTCAACATTCTCACTCTCAACATCCGACACCAGCAAAACATTATCCGTATCAAACTTTTTTAACTCTTCAACCATGGATCTGGTTTTAAAGTCCGCAACATCCAAGGTCTCAACAACAACCAATGAGTTGCTTCGCACCAACTCTGAAAAAATTGAACGCATCGCAGCGCGATACATTTTCTTATTTAGCTTTTGCGAAAAATTCCTATTCCGAGCAGCAAATGTAACACCACCTTTTCTCCATATAGGACCTCGCGTTGTACCTGCTCTCGCACGACCTGTTCCTTTCTGTCGCCATGGCTTGCTTCCACCACCTCTTACATCTGATCTTGACTTTTGAGACTTTGTCCCAGCACGCTGACCCGCCATATAGGCCACGACAGCCTGATGGACGAGAGACTCGTTATACTCAACACCAAAAACTGAATCATTCAATTCCAAGGTTTTCCCATCCAAGTTTTTAATCTTCATTTTGCTCGCCCTTTAACAGCAGACTTGACCAACACATTACCACCACGCGCACCTGGAACAGCACCTTTCACAAGTAACAAGCTCCTATCTATATCAACCTTAACAACCGTAAGGTTTTGAGTTGTCTGTTGCACAGCCCCCATATGACCTGACATTTTTTTACCTTTAAACACCCTACCAGGAGTTTGGTTTTGCCCTATCGAACCAGGAGTTCTATGATTGATTGAATTACCATGAGTTGCATCCTTACCCGCAAAGTTATAGCGTTTTAGCACACCCGCAAAACCTTTACCTATAGTAATACCTGTAACATCTACCTTCTGACCTTCCTTGAAAATCTCAACAGATATGTCAGAACCTAACTCATATTCCTCACAGGAATCAATTCGTGATTCCTTGGTAAATAACCCAGACTCGACAGAGGCTTTTGCAAAGTGGCCCGACTGAGGCCTATTAACCTTAGAAGCTTTCTTATAACCTGCAGTTAACTGCACCGCATTATATCCGTCAACCGCTTCTGTTTTTATCTGAGAAATACGATTAGGCATCATCTCCAGCACCGTAACCGGCGTAGCCGAACCATCTTCATTGTAAATCCGGGTCATACCAACCTTTGAACCCAGTAGACTGATTGCCATTTGGCCACCTCATAAATTCTTATTTACACCCTAGATTAAGTACCATTTAAACTAAGATGCAACAACTATTCTTCTCAAGGAAAAAACGGTCCGACCACATTTCATAATCATATAAAATTGGGGTCGAACCGAAGAAAGGCGCGCATTATGCCAGATATTTTTAAGTTAGGGAACTTTAATATTCACTTTTTACCAATAATTATTTAATTCACTCTTTCAAACAACATTACCAGCAAAAGAACACCACAACAGCGCCCAAATAACCTGTTACGCGGTATAAAAATCCCTCTTACGTCAACTTAATCTGGACATCTACTCCTGTCGCCAAATCCAGCTTCATAAGCGCATCAACCGTCCGGTCAGTAGGCTCAACAATATCCATTAGGCGTTTGTGTGTACGAATCTCATATTGGTCTCGCGCATCTTTATTCACATGGGGCGATATCAAAATCGTAAACCGCTCTTTACGTGTTGGAAGAGGAATAGGACCCTTAACTCTTGCCCCCGTGCGCTTCGCCGTCTCGACAATTTCACTTGCTGAACGATCTATTAATTTATGATCAAACGACTTCAACCGAATTCTAATTTTCTGACCTGACATAATATTTACTCTATCTGTTAGTTTTTACTTACTCAATAATCTTGGCAACAACACCCGCACCTACTGTGCGACCACCTTCACGTATAGCAAAACGCAAGCCTTCTTCCATCGCAATTGGATTGATCAGTGTTACTGT
>JALWMR010000024.1 GCA_027083815.1 Thiotrichaceae bacterium | reverse complement strand
TGATGTTGGTGTAGAGGTTTCGCTTCAGTGGAATGATTCTTATCAAGAAAATATTTTTTGTTTTACAAATAATATTCCACAAAAGGATGGTGGTGCACACTTATCTGGTTTTAGAACTGCATTAACGCGAACGCTTAATCAGTATATTGATAGAGAAGGTGTTGTTTCGAATAAAAAGAAAGATAAAGTTAGCTTAACTGGTGATGACGCTCGAGAAGGCTTAACTGCTGTTTTGTCAGTGAAAGTACCTGATCCAAAGTTTTCATCCCAAACAAAAGATAAATTAGTTTCCTCAGAAGTAAAAGGCATTGTTGAATCGGCAATGGGTGAAAGTCTCTCTGATTTTTTAATTGAAAATCCAAAAGAAGCTAAGATCATTTGTAATAAAATGATTGAAGCGGGACGGGCCAGAGAAGCAGCAAGAAAAGCCCGTGAAATGACACGTCGAAAGGGTGCGCTTGATATTGCAGGTTTACCTGGAAAGCTAGCAGATTGTCAGGAAAAAGATCCTGCGCTATCAGAAATATACCTGGTGGAGGGTGATTCTGCTGGTGGTTCAGCTAAACAGGGAAGAGACCGTCGTACACAGGCAATCCTGCCCTTAAAGGGAAAAATTCTTAATGTAGAAAAAGCCCGTTTTGATAAAATGTTGGGTTCTGCAGAAGTGGGAACCTTAATCACGGCTTTAGGTTGTGGAATAGGAAAAGAAGAGTTTGATCCTGAAAAATTACGTTATCATCGTATTATAATCATGACCGATGCTGATGTTGATGGCTCTCATATCCGGACATTATTATTGACCTTCTTCTATCGTCAAATGAAAGAGTTGGTAGAGCGGGGGCATATTTATATTGCACAACCACCTTTATATAAGATAAAGAAAGGCAAACAAGAGCAATATGTAAAAGATGACGAAGAGTTAAGCCAGCATCTTTTACAATTGGCAATCGAAAATGCAGGTCTATATCCAGATGAGACTACTCCACCAATAAAAGGTGAAGGCTTAGAAAAATTAGCAAAAGAGTATGTAGTCGTTAGTAATATATCAAAGCGACTATCAAGGCGTTATGACCCTGAGATTTTAGAGGCAATGTTATTCTCGCCGATAGAAAAAGATGAAATATCTTATGATTTTGCTGAAGTTTGGCTAAAAGATGTGGTTACCCATCTTAATGAAAAATTTAATGGCACTAGACATTACCATATAACAGGTCAAAAAATAGATGCAGATGATTGGAAGCTGCGTGTAACAAGACGCATGCATGGTGTAGATACAGATTACTTCTTTAAGAAGGATTTTTTCAACACTCCAGAGTGTATTTTATTAATTTCCTTGAATAGAAAATTAGATGGATTACTGGGTAAAGATAGTTATATACAGCGTGGAGAAAAACGTGAATATACCTCTCAATTTGACCGGGTTATGACCTGGTTGATGAAAGAAGGTCAGCGTGGTTTGAATATACAGCGATATAAAGGTTTGGGTGAAATGAATCCCGAGCAGCTTTGGGAAACTACCATGGATCCTGAAACCCGTATTATGATGCAGGTTGGCATTGAAGATGCTTATCAGGCTGATGAAGTCTTCACAACACTTATGGGGGATCATGTTGAGCCACGTCGTGAATTTATAGAAAGTAATGCATTAAAAGTGTCGAATTTAGATGTTTAATTTACGTTAAAAGCATAAAGCTATATGAAAATTATAACGGCTAATGTTAATGGTATTCGCGCTGCTGCAAAAAAAGGGTTTTTTGACTGGCTTCAGAAAGAGGATGCCGACGTGGTTTGTGTTCAGGAAACTAAAGCACAGGTGCACCAGTTAGAAGATCCGATTTTTCATCCTAATTATGCTTATTATCATGATGCTGAAAAGAAAGGCTATAGTGGTGTAGCAATCTATGCTAAAAACAAACCTGATAGAGTAATCACAGGTATGGGAAATAATGAATTTGATTCTGAGGGGCGTTATATAGAGGCGTTGTTTGGTAATCTAAGTGTTATTTCATTATATATGCCATCGGGCTCCTCAAAAGAGGAGAGACAACAAGTAAAATATCGATGTATGGATTATCTTTTACCTAAACTGAAAGAAATGAAACAATCGGGCAGAGATTATATTATTTGTGGTGATTGGAATATTGCACATAAAAACGAAGATATAAAAAACTGGAAAGGTAATCAAAAAAATTCAGGTTTTTTGCCAGAAGAGAGAAGTTGGTTAGATACATTATTTTATGAGCTCGAATTTGTCGATGCATTCAGAGAACTAGATCAACCAGAGCATTCTTATACCTGGTGGTCAAATAGAGGGCAAGCTTACGCGAATAACACAGGTTGGCGGATTGATTATCATGTTCTTTCTCCAAGTTTAAAAGGCAAAGTAAAGAAAACTGAAATCTATAAAGATATAAAGTTTTCGGATCATGCTCCTCTTATTATAGAATACGATATTTAATAATAAAATCAGTAACTTAATAATATATTTAAGGTATTGTTATTATGTTTATATCGTTGAACAGGGATAAGTAAAAGTTAGCATTGATTGAGAGTCAATGTTGGGCGTAGTAGCCATAAAACCCAAAGAATAGCGAGAAAAGAGCAAAAAAGTGGGGGGGTGTACTTTTATTTAGCTTTAAATGCGCTTTGAAGTATTACAGGCACAAAAAATCATAATAAAAGGGGCTATTATGACTACCAAGACAAAAGAAGAAGTAAAAAAAACATGGGATGAAACATTATTGACGTTTATCCATCCGCGTGTCGTTACCATGCTCTTTTTAGGCTTTTCAGCTGGCATCCCAATTTTATTAATTTTCTCATCATTAAGCCTTTGGCTAAGAGAGGCGGGTGTAGAAAGATCAGCGGTAACTTTTTTTAGCTGGGCAGCTTTAGGGTATTCCTTTAAGTTTGTTTGGGCTCCGTTAATTGATAAAATACCTTTGCCTTTTCTTACCTCGTTATTAGGGCGTAGACGAAGCTGGATGTTAATTGCACAGTTGAGTATTATTGCTGCGATTGTATGGATGTCACAAACCGATCCAGGCCAGTCAGATAATTTAACATGGATGGCGTTTGCTGCTGTTCTTTTGGGTTTTTCTTCTGCGACTCAGGATGTAGTCATAGATGCTTATCGTATAGAATCAGTTGACACAGATTTACAGGCAATGATGTCTTCAACCTATATTGCAGGCTACAGGATAGGCATGCTAGTTGCAGGAGCAGGTGCCTTATTTTTAGCGAGTTATCTTGGCTCCAATAAAGAGGCCTACAGTTATACAGCATGGCAAATGAGCTATTTAATAATGGCAGGTGTCATGTTTATAGGGGTAGTTACGACAATTGTTATTCCTGAGCCAAAAATAACAAAGAAACTATTAGCAGATGAATCATATAGTGGTTTAGATTATACGCGCTTCTTTTTACTTTTTTTGTTCGCGGTATTAGCATTTATTGGAGCTTTTTATTTTTCTGCAGAGTTAGCCAAAATAGTTAAAAAAGAATTAACCGCTCTATTTGCAAATAAATATTTAGCTGGTTTTATAGTGCAGACATTGCGCCTGTTGCTAGCGATTTTGAGTGCATATGTTGTGGCAAATCTATTAGTAATAATGGGTATTGTTAATAAACAAATGGTAATAGGAACCTATGTAGCACCAGTAAAAGATTTTTTTCATCGGTATGGGATTGCATTAGCCTGGTTGTTACTGGCGTTGGTTGGTCTATACAGAATATCAGATATTGTTTTAGGTGTTATATCGAATGTTTTTTACCAGGATATGGGTTATACCAAAGTGCAGATTGCCAGTGTAGTAAAAACATTTGGCTTATTTATGACTATTGCTGGCGGTTTTCTTGGTGGTATTCTTTCAGTACGATACGGTGTGATTCGCATATTGTTTTTAGGAGCAGTTTTATCTGCTGCGACAAATCTCCTGTTTATGCTACTTGCTTACGGTAGTCATAGCTTACCCATGTTATATCTGGTGATTTCAGCTGATAACCTATCGGCTGGACTAGCGAGCGCAGCATTTATTGCTTTTTTATCCAGCTTAACAAATATTTCGTTTACTGCCGTACAGTATGCAATTTTTAGTTCCTTAATGACCTTATTACCTAAAATATTAGGTGGTTATTCTGGAACACTGGTGGATGAATTAGGCTACCCGAACTTCTTTATTATTACAGCCCTTATGGGGTTACCCGTGTTAATACTGATATTAATTGCCAGAAAAAGATTTGAGGCAAAACAGTTAAACACATGAGGAGAGCCTGAAGAAGTCAATTAGCAAGCTTAAAGTACAACCCCCACTTTTTAGTAGCTTTTAAGTCTCCCTATGGCAAGCTATTACTCTGTTCTGCTTTTATTTAGGTTTGTTCGGCTTTGTTTTGTGAAAGAATTGATTAGCTAATTGTTTGATTAGGTAAACATTTAAAGTTAAGCTCGGTATTAGGTGTAAAGAGTTATAGATGCCTCTATAAATAAAATCTAAGGAGAGATTTTAATGATGTCTAAAATTTTAAAGGGTATGCTAATTGTTACTTTATCCGCGCTGTTATTTCAAACGGCAAGTGCCCGCTTTAGTGATAATCCTAAATTGGGTATTAATGTGGGTGATCTTGGAAAATTAAGCTCATCAATTCCATTTACAGATATATTTAAAATTTCCCGGGGATGGTTCACTTCGTGCGAGTTTGATTGGCGAGCAGGACGGCCAATAGATCCAGGCTGTACACGTAAAAACTCACTAAACTCTCAAGAACAGGATTTGCTTCAGCTAGATGGGAATGGATGGGTTCGCTCCTTGCCAAAACCGCAGGAATCACCAATATTTACAAGTGTTACAAGTACCTGGAGGCTATCAAAACACTTCCCTACAGGGCGCTATGTGGTGCTATATGACGGAGAAGGAACAATTAAATTAAGCGGTGATTTGCGTATGGGTAGACAGTTTAGAGGGCATATGGAGTTTGATTTGCTATCACCAAAACGAAACCTAAGACTACAAATTACCCGAACGGATCCAAGAAGGAACGGCAACTATATTCGTAATATTCGAATAGTACCAAAAGCCAATGAAAAAGATTACATGCGTCGGGTTTTCAATCCGGATTATCTGGCTAGAATTAGGCCATTACATGCAATACGTTTTATGCCCTGGACTAATCCAAGAGCTAACGAAGCAGTTGAGTGGAACCAGAGAGCTGGCATTGGTCAAGCACACTACACAGGAGATAGAGGCGTACCGGCTGAGCGCATGGTAGATTTGGCTAATGCAATCGATGCAGCACCCTGGTTAAGCGTTCCTTATAAAGCGAGCGATGATTACATACAAAAATATGCACGTATGGTTAAAAACCGCTTACGTAGAAACCAGAAGGTCTATATTGAATATTCTAATGAGGTTTGGAACAGCATTTTTCCGGCTGCGACTTATGCAGCTAGAAAAGCAGACACATTATGGAAATTTCCTTACCCAAAAGTACCAGCTGGTAAACGACGTGTTATGTTATCAGCCAACTGGTACGCAAAGCGAAGTGTGGAGATGTGCCAGATCTGGAAAAGAGAATTTGGAGGTCAAAGAAATCGGGTAGTATGCGTAGTAGGCTCACTTAATTCTGTACCATGGGTTGGCAAAGAAATTCTGGATTGTCCACTATGGAAAGAGGCCAATGGTTGTGGCCGTCATATAGATGCGTATGGGATAGGGCCTTACTTTGGCGATTATATTGCAAGAAATGAAAATCGTGCAACAGTGAAAGCATGGACACGAGATGGGGATGGTGGAAAGTCCCGCCTGTTTCAGGAAATTTTACATGGTGGTATGTTAAAAAGCGGCCCTGAAGGTGGTGCAATGTCACGCCTCAGGGATCAACTTTATGCCAATAAAAAATTAGCAGATAAATACCGCTTACAAATGATCGCTTACGAAGGTGGACAACATTTAATTCGCTATGATCCACCACACACAGTGAAAGATCCTGCAGTGCTGAATTTATTTATGAGTGCCCAAAAGGATCCTCGTATGAGACAAGCCTACCAGCAGTATTTAAATACCTGGGCGCAAAGCGGTGGTGGTTTGATGCTTCACTTTTATGGAATCGGAGAGCCAGAGCCGAAGAATTTCTTTGGAATGCTGGATTATCTTCATCAGCCTACAACGCCTAAATATCAAGCCTTGATGGATTATTTAGGAAGTAATGTTACCTATGTACCCCCCCAAAGAGCATATGTACCCCCTCCTCCAGTTGTAGCCACTCCAGTTAGGAAATCTACCCCTCCCAGTAGGAGTAGGCCTCCCGTTGTGCAACAGGCTGTCAGAAAGCCGCAAAAAACGCCAGCTAGAACGACAAGGCCGCGCCAGCGCTCAGCATTTGATGATGTATGGGAAGAATTTTTAGGTGATGGTCCAACAACACCACCGGCACCACAAGTAAAGGCAAGTAAGACGGTAAGGTCAGTAAGGAACACTAGTGTTCCTATGGAAACTGGTTCCATTGTAGGTCCGGGAATTAATGGTTGGGTTCGCCAGGAAAATACAGCGACATCTCCACCAATCTCATTACAGAGAGGAGTAAACCACAAATTGTCAATCTTGTGGCGATTAGAAAATATTCGTAGAACTCCTGGAGAGTTCTTTAGGGTATATGCGATAGATGCTAATGGTGGACGCAAGTTATTATTAAACCAGACCGCAGCAGATATTGCAGAAGTAGGATCCTACGATCAATTATACGAAGAAGATTTTAATCGCTATGTTGGCCCACCGATACGGTTATTGTTGGAAACAAGTCCAGGCTTAGGTGCCTTTATTGAAAAGATAAACTATTGAACAGGTTCTACAAAGAGTTCTGCACCATCAACACGAATCACACGAACTAATGTGCCCCTTTTGCTATTGGGGCCATTGGCTTTCCAGGTGCTTTCGCCAACCTTTATTCTACCGCTGCCATTGATAATGGCTTGTTCGACTTCGAAGACTTTACCAATTAAATCATCCTCTCTTTGGTTTAATGAAGATTTAATAGGGTTGTGTTTAAACCAGATGTTTGCAATGGTAATAGCTAAAACACTGATAAGGGAAAAAAGAATGAGCTGTAATTCCCAACTAATATCTGGAATTATCAACTGTATTAAGCCAACAATAGAGGCAGCAACACTTAACCAAAGAAAAAAAGCTCCAGGTGTTAATATTTCAAGAATTATTAAAACAACAGCAAACACCCACCAATGCCAATACGCAAGGTTGTCAAAGAAACCGTTCATTGATCGCTCCTAAATAAACAACAATAACAGTAAGAAGATAAAATGATAATTAACAACGATAAGTTAGCTAATTATTTTTTATTAAAAGTTTCTTTTGTAATCTCGGCAACGCCGGCTCCAGA
>JALWMR010000023.1 GCA_027083815.1 Thiotrichaceae bacterium | reverse complement strand
ATTGGATATTCAATATTGACCAGAACATCGCCTGTTTTCTTGTCAACTATCTCATATTTAAGCTCAACAAGTTTATTCTCTTCTATTACTTCACTCATTTTGGCTACCACCTTATTTACAATATATTTCCGGGTCTTGAGTCTCGACGTAACCATTAAAATATTGAAACACCAAAGATTCTTACTTCACCATCTTCATTACCGAGCACCATTCTTCCTAGCCATTCACCCTCTTTTTTCTTATGTCTTTGTCTAATGACCACCGTAATATAATCTCCTCGGCGAATTGTGCCCAAAATATCAAAATCATCCGAAAGATTTTGAGCCAGTTCACTACGCGCAAACTGTTTGCCCATCTCCATTTCATTGGCGCCTTCGCGCAATGAGTGTGAAAAATGTTCGATGAACATTAGGTAGTTTTTGTTGTTGGAATATTTTATAAGGTTCTTCCACCAGTCTGCTGCCAACTCAAAAATCTCTTCATCTTTTTGTTCAAGTATATTCATTAATAACTCTCCTATTTATTCCTGTTTGCCTAGAATAATTTCAGTTTCTCACTATTCTAACTAAAAGAGGGCTTTGCACAAAAGGTAATGATGGGCAAAAACAGCTTAAACTCTTTATATCCTCCCTAAAAATAAGGTTGATAGAGTTGAACTATTAACCTTATTTTTATGAAAAATCAGAAAAAATCCGCTTGTTTTCTTTCATCATACTTTGTTGCGAAGCACTCTATAAATAAAAAAAGACCAATAAAAACTTATTGGTCTTTTTTTATTTAGCTAATAACCCCGGTACTTGACCATACAAGCCAAGGTACCGGGTTGCTAAAACTTACTTTTTAGCCGCAGCCTTCTTCTTAGCAGGCTTTTTGGCAGGCTTCTCATCATCAATAATATGATAAAGAGGTGCTTTTTCCATCGTGTATTCACCCGTTTCAGGATCACGATGAGAAACAGTCAACACGTGCCAATTCTTATCATCAAGCTTCATGTGATCGCCACGATAATAATAACCAGGCCAACGAGTTTCCTCACGGAACAGTGTATGCTGCATTACAGCCTCAGAAGTCAAAATACGATGCTTTAATTCCCATGCGCGTAGAAGCTCATGAATATTTTCAGCTGCAATCCCTGTTTCCCAATCTTCAGCAAGTAAACCTAGCTTCTTAAGACCGATATTCAAAAGATTTGCATTAGTCATATAACTTACAGTTACACCACCACAGTACTCGTCCATCATTTTCTGCAATCGGTCAAGACCTTGTCTTGGATTGATATAAAATGGGTTCACTGAACCTCTAGTGATGTGGTTACGATTAACAGTGTAAGTCTCCATAGGCCTGTAAATCTGCTCGCGGCGCTTTTCAATCTGTGCATCCCCAACAACGATACCATCGGCCTTGCCATCATTAATATACTGAATTGCGGCTTTAGCAGCCAAACGACCTTCAGTAAATGAACCTGATGAGAACGCATGTGGCGTACCACCTACGGCATCACCAGCACCAAACAAACCTTGGACCGTCGTCATTCGATTATATCCCCAGAAATACTCATCCGGAGAAACATCTTCAGGGCCTGAACACCATGCACCACAACCTGTCGCATGAGAGCCCATAACATAAGGCTCAGACGTTGTTAATTCAGGGTTTTCGTATTTAGGATCAACATCTGTTGAAGCCCATAATACAGCCTGTCCAACCGTCATACCCAGGAAGTTATGCCATCCAATTTCTTCAAGATGCGGATCCTGGAATGCTTCTTTAGTTACCATGTAAATAGGACCGCGACCTGCATTTACTTCGTTGATAAAAGCATGGTTACGTAAACAGGTAGGGATTGGCTTATGAGATAAATGTTGTCCTTCAGTATCCAGATACTCTTTACCTACCATCTTAGATAGAGCAGGGAACCACTTAGATTCATACTCTTCTCCTGCTCCATTTTGGGTGTAGGTTTTAAGATGTAGGAAGTATGCACCAACTGGGCCATAACCATCTTTAAAGCGAGCTAGAACGATTTTGTTTTCCATCTGCGTCATTTTTGCACCGGCTTCAATCATCAACCCGTAAGCAGAACCAGAAGACCATGGGGCATACCAAACACGACCTGCACCTTCACCCACTGAACGTGGCTTATAGATATTAGAAGCACCACCAGCGCCAACAATAACCGTCTTGGATTTAAATACGTGATAGTTTCCTGTACGAACATTGAAGCCAACTGCACCCGCTACACGATTTGCCGTAGAGTCATCCATTAATAAGTGGGTTACACAAATACGGTTAAATACTTTATCAGCTGACTTTTTTGCAGCTTCAGCAACGATAGGCTTATATGATTCACCGTGAATCATGATCTGCCAACGACCTTCACGCTGATAAGTTTCTTTCTTATCATCCCACATGATTGGCAGCCCCCATTCTTCAAACTGGTGAACAGCCGAATCAACGTGGCGAGCCATATCAAATAGCAAATCTTCACGTACCATACCCATCAAGTCCATACGCGCATAACGCACATGATCTTCAGGGTTATTTTCACCAAAGCGAGTTCCCATATAGCAGTTAATTGCATATAAGCCCTGTGCAACAGCACCAGAACGATCGATATTTGCTTTCTCAGCGATTACGATTTTCTTGTCCTTGCCCCAGTATCTTGCTTCAAATGCCGCTCCAGTGCCGCCTAAGCCCGCACCCACGACAAGTACATCAATATTGTCTTCTACAACTGTTGAATAACCCATTAGTAGTAAACTCCTTCTTTCATTGATAAGCCATTGCTTTCTAACGTATGTAACCCACCGTCATCAAGGCGAATATACTTTGGTTCATTATAAAGTAGCTGGCTATTTTTCATTTCATCACTGGGCGCAGAAGCAGTTTTAAGATCTGGTATTCCAGTTCCCCATGGCTTAGTGGTTATTGGTGCAAGCAAGTCCCAATCTTTCTTTCCATTACGGAAAATGATTCTCCAGGCAATAACACCTTTCTCTTCATCTCTGCGAACACGAACAGAACCACCTAGCGGTGTAAAGTCTGCGTAGCCACGTACATCAATTGCATTATGTGGACAAGCCTTTACACAGGAGTAACACTCCCAACACATATCAGGTTCAATGTTATAAGCACGTCGCAATGTATCATCAATATGCATGATGTCTGACGGACAAATATCAACACACTGTCCACACCCATCACAACGGGTCATTTGTACAAACGTTGGCATAATAAATCCTCTTTAAATTAATCTAGTAATATTGATATTCGAATTAATAATGGTTTGGCGGCTCACGACGTATGCCATCGCCCATATTTGGTGGATTTTCACCCATATACTTTGGAATATCAGGAAATCTTTCTTTGGTCTCTGCACTTGTTAGGTCTGGTACATCTGGAAGCCTTTCACGAGAACCATCTGCCCAGAACTTTTTCTTCTGATAAGCAGCGGCCGGCTTGAAGAACATATGCGCGAACTTAGACCAGTACACACCAGCAAACAGTGCAATAGCTGAAAGTACAAATAAAACAAAAAACAGCCCATAACCATTAGTTAATGACCATAATAGAGCGAAAGTACCAGTGAATAGCAAAGACAATACAAACATATCTTCTTTAGGATCAATCTCATACCACTTATGCCCCTCAGAAAACACATCAACACGAATAGCGAACCAGAACCAGTATCCGCCAATACAAAGCATCAATGCACCAAGATGCCATAATAATGGCCAAATTGAAGGGGTGGCATCACCTCTTGCTTCTGGATATGCAAAAATCATGATTGCAGTCGTTACAGCGAACAGAATAAAACCATACATGGTTAACAAATGTGACATACGTCTTTTAGGATTTGAAAACTCTGATGATGTTAAAACTTCACTTGTAATAGTCTGCGCAAGCAGAGAAGCATTTTGGCTACTTGCATCTCGTTTTGCATATCTTTTCATTTTCTCTTCGTATTCATAGAAATACTTGGCGCTTTTCTTGTGCATCACGTCAAGTATAGTTCCGATAATGACGAAGGCGACCATCAGCACAACAAACCACTGCATCACCGATGGGGTGATATAATTAGAAACCGCTGTTAATTCAGCGAACGGATTGGTAGTAATCATTATTTAACTCCTGGGTATAATACAAAATCTTTTAATCTTTAATTAACTTACTTAGCCGAGTGACCACTTAACTTTATCTCAACCTTGTCCTCATCTTTTATACTCGCATAATATTCACGCAAAATTTCAAGAACTTCAGGACGGGAGAACTTAGTCGACACTTCTTCACCTTCAGAAAGAGCATGCCTCAATTTAGTTCCAGAAAGCAGCATTCTATCAGATGCATCATGTGGGCAGGTTTTCATGGAAGCCATTCCATCGCATTTATCACACCAGAATGTCCAATCAATTTTTAAGGGCTGTGTTTCAAGTGCATCTTTTGGAATCTCATCAAAAATATGATGCGCATCAAAAGGACCATAATAATCACTGACACCTGCATGATCTCGGCCAACAATTTGATGTGAACAGCCATAATTCTGACGGAACAAAGCATGCAACAATGCTTCACGTGGGCCAGCATACCGCATATCCAGCGGATAGCCCGCCTGAACAACCGTATCATCAACAAAATAATTTTCTATCAATGTACCAATAGCCTTAGAACGTACATCAGCAGGAATATCACCTGGCTTCAATTTTCCGAGCAGCGAGTGAATTAAAACACCATCGCCAATTTCCAGAGCTATTTTAGCAAGATACTCATGAGAACGGTGCATTGGGTTACGCGTCTGGAATGCCGCTACGGTAGACCAGCCTTTATTTTCAAAATATTCGCGAGTCTCTGCAGGCGTCATAAACTGATCACCATACTCTTCCTTAAAACCACCAGTAGACAAAACTTTGATAGGCCCAGCAAGATTAACATCGCCTTGCGCTTTAACCATGGCAACACCAGGATGTTCTTCATCCGTAGTTTTATAAACCATCATGCACTCATGATCTTTGTCAATCGTGTATTTTTCGGTAATCGTCATGGTTGCCATTGTTTCACCGGTTTCATCATTAACCAGTGCTACTTCGTCGCCTTCTTTTAAAGAATCAGCGGTAGCAGTATCCGTTGACAATGTGATTGGGATAGGCCAAAACAAACCATCAGCCATTTTCATTCCATCACAAACACCCGACCAGTCAGCCTTTGTCATGAAACCATTCAGTGGCGTAAAACCACCGATTCCCATCATGATGACGTCGCCAGACTCGCGTGAGGAAAGCGTAACCTGAGGCAGATCAGCAGCGCGCGCCTTCTCAGCTTCCAATTCTGCACCTTCTAATAGCAGTGGATTAAGATCTTTTCCACCATGGGGATTTACCAATTTAGACATAGTTTTTCCTCGTTACTTTAACTGGAGAAAGCTCCAACATGTTTGCACCAAAACCTATATAAACACTGATTTAATACGAGCTTATGTAAGGGGCTGCTAATTTTTCGAATGCCTACCCTATAGAGTTTCAAAGCTTAAATCAATACCCATTCTGGTAGATCAATGACACATGTCAGTAGTTTTTTCGGCATATAATTTTTAGATTTTTTTATAACTACTATTTATTGGCTGCCATAAACCCTGTTTTATAAAGACTTTACCCGCCTTGCCCGAATTCTAATGATGACTTAGCGCCAATCCAGAGCATGCGAACAAACCAGTTAAACCTAGAAAAATTTTAAAAAGTTTCACTGCAAACCATGAAATCACGAGCAAAAAACAAGCAATTAAGACTACATTTTCTACAAATCTAACGTTTTTCATACTCTACTTGCATGTTTTTTGAATATAATGACCACTACAACAGGGATCAAAGACACACCCCCCACCTTTTTTGCTCTTTTCACCAAATGAGCACCAATAATCAATATTCAGCGTTAATTTCACACAAGTTTTGCCCATAAATCATGATCATCTGCATGGGTGATTTCTACTTCAGCAAACTGCCCTGCTTCTAGTAACTCACCCTGAATATAAACCAGGCCATCAATTTCGGGGGCATCACTTTGACTACGCGCAATGGTTATATCCTCTCGCTCTGTTTCACCTTCCGTCGTCTCATCCGTTAACACCGTCATGCGCTGCCCTATCTTTTGCGATAGCTTATTTGCACTTATTTCAGCCTGTGCTTCCATGAAACGCTCTAAACGATATTGTTTTTCATCCTTAGGTACAGGATTTGGCAATTCATTAGCCTGCGCACCTTCAACCTCGGAATAGGTAAAACAACCAACACGATTAAGTTGAGCTTCACGAAGAAAATCAAGTAATAATTCAAAGTCGCTTTCTGTTTCGCCAGGAAAACCAACGATAAAGGTACTACGCAAGGTAATATCAGGGCAATCACGACGCCAGTTTTGAATTCGACTTAACACTTTTTCTGCATGTGCGGGGCGGCGCATATCTTTTAAAATGCGGTGACTGGCGTGTTGAAAAGGAATATCCAGATAGGGTAGTACGCCCCGCCCCGAGTTCCTTGCCATTGACTCCGCCATAACGGGAATCAACTTATCAACATGCGGGTATGGATAAACATAGTGCAGGCGCACCCAGGCATCTAATTGAGCCAACTCTTCGGTAAGTTGCTGAATATGTGACTTAACTGGTCGCCCCTGCCAAAAGCCGGTACGGTATTTTATATCAATACCATAGGCACTGGTATCTTGTGAGACGACCAATAATTCTTTTACCCCCGAATTAACCAGATTCTCTGCCTCTTGCAAAACATCACCGATTGGGCGACTAACCAAATCACCGCGCAGAGATGGAATAATGCAAAATGAACAGCGATGATTGCAGCCCTCTGATATTTTGAGATAGGCATAATGTTTTGGCGTTAACTTGATACCTTGCGGCGGAACCAGGTCTAAATAAGGATCATGTGGTGGCTTTAGCTGCTGATGCACCGCTCCCATTACCTCTTCATAAGCATGTGGGCCCGTTACAGCCAGCACATCAGGATGCGCATCCAGCACTTTATCAGAGTCTGCTCCAAGACAGCCTGTCACAATGACCTTACCATTTTCTTTAAGCGCCTCACCAATAGCATCCAGCGACTCCTCAACAGCAGCATCAATAAAACCGCAGGTATTTATAACCACTACATCAGCCCCATCATAATCAGGGGCAATTTGATAACCCTCGGTTTTAAGCTGCGTTAATATTCTTTCAGAATCCACCAGAGCCTTAGGACACCCCAAACTAACAAAGCCAACTTTTGGCTGATTATTACCCATCAATCATCACCTCTTTATACTATTTTATTAAATGAATCCAAGCTTAACAAAGACTTATGCCTTGCGAGCTTAAGCAATAATTCCACTCAATTTATTCACAGGCCAATTAATTGGCTATATTTTTACTAATAACGGATAGCTTCAAGCTTATTTCATCTGCAAACCATTAATT
>JALWMR010000022.1 GCA_027083815.1 Thiotrichaceae bacterium | reverse complement strand
TTCCCTGATTCTTCGTATATTTTCGGTCAATAGCCCTGCTATTACCCTCAAATCTACAAAAAATCAGAAAAATTGCGCTAATTTTTCTCTCGCCATCCTCTTGTGCAAAGGTCTCAGTTAGGAAAATTTTAGCCCTATTTTTTATTTAGTTAATTATGCTGAAAGTTGTACTAACTACTGACCAGTGGCACAAAAATTACCGAATCAAATTCTTTTACTTCAAAGCCTGTTTCGGTAGTTCGTGTCACCATCAGCAATTTTTGTTCAGAATTTTGTGATCCTACGGGTATCACCATCCTGCCCCCTATTTTAAGCTGCTGTATCAAAGGCTCAGGAATTTCATTCGGTGCGGCTGTTACCATAATGGCATCATAAGGAGCCGCATCAGGCCAACCCCAGCTTCCATCGCTCAAATGTGTACGAATATTTCTATAGCCCAGCTTGTATAAGAGATCCCTTGATTGCCGATAAAGTTCCGGAATAACTTCTACAGTGTGCAAATTCTTTACTAAACCACCTAACACGGCAGCTTGATAGCCAGACCCCGTACCAACTTCCAGCACATTTTCCATAGGGGTATTTTCTACAAGCAGCTCTGTCATTTTTGCAACAATAAAAGGTTGAGAAATGGTTTGCCCATGACCAATCGGAAAAGAGGCGTCCTCATAGGCGCGACTAGCCATTGCTTCATCAACAAATAAATGACGCGGCACTAATCGCATAGTGCGCAAAACATCTGAATTGCTGATGCCCTTTTTATGCAAGCGTTCTATTAAGCGATCCCGGGTGCGTTGGGAGGTCATCCCAACCCCCTTGATGGCAAATGCATCTATGCTGGCAATATCACGCATTATCTAGCCAGTCTGAAGTGGCTTGCAATGCAGAATGCCGTGTTAGATCGATATGAATGGGTGTTACAGATATATAGCCTTGTTGAATAGCATTAAAATCAGTCCCTTGGCCAGCCTCTGCCTCTTCACCCACTGGGCCGATCCAAAATATTTCATCGCCACGTGGGTCTTGTGATTTAATGACAGGTTCGGCTTTATGACGTTTACCCAGGCGAGTTGCCTGAAAGCCTTTTATATCCTTCCAGGCTAAGTCAGGAACGTTGACATTTAAAATGGTGGCAATGGGATCGTTTCTTTCCAGTTGCAGAGCTGGTAGTTGATTCAACAGGATTATAACTGCCTTCGCAGCGCTTTCATAATAGTTTGGCTTAAAAGATGCCATAGAAACGGCAATGGCTGGCAAGCCCAGATTGCGCCCCTCCATGGCGGCCGCCACTGTGCCTGAATAAATCACATCATCACCCATATTAGCGCCTGCATTAATGCCCGATATAACGATATCCGGCTCTTCATCATATAGACCTGTTATGGCAAGATGAACACAATCAGTTGGCGTGCCATTAACGCTGTAAAGCTGGTCGCCTCGTTTTGTGACTCTTAAAGGAATATCCAGTGTTAAAGAGTTGCTTGCGCCACTTCTATCGCGGTCGGGGGCAACTGCCACAACATCTGCATGTTCGCTTAGCTTTTCTTTTAACAGATTGAGTCCGGGTGCAATAAACCCGTCATCGTTACTTAGTAGTATTTTCATGTATTATCTATGCTTTTCTTACTCTCCTGATTCTACCACCATGACCGGCATTGATCCAAAACAGCTTAAACAAATAAAAAAGGAATTACGAAAAGCACAACAAGCTGAAAAACAGGCCACTAAAGAGCGCATCCAGCAGAGCAAGCAGGAAATTCAGGATCAACATCTTTTCCTGAATGCGATGGAGGGTGTAGCACCATTACAGCATGATAAAGTGCATCATGAGTTGATAAAGCCCAAAGCCAGAAAGCAAATCTTGCCCGAAGAACCGCTTATTATCCACGACCCCTTATCAGATGAGCTGGATATTGAAGAGGTAAACTCAGCTGATATTTTAAGTTATTGTCAAACTGGTATCCAGAATAGTGTCTTTCGCAAGCTCAAAAGTGGTGCTTATCGTATTTCTGATGAGCTTGACCTGCATGGCACAAACTTAAAACAGGCAAAAAAAATATTGGTCTATTATTTACAGGAAGCAGTTCAGTTTGAAGGTTGTTGTATTCGTATCGTACATGGTAAAGGTAATCGCTCTGGTGATAATAAGCCTGTATTAAAAACCCATATTAATCACTGGCTCACTGAACATGATCGGGTATTGGCCTTTCATTCGGCAAAACCTAAAGATGGCGGTACAGGTGCTCTTTATGTGTTATTGAAACGGCGTTACCATGCCAAATCATAAGTTAAGCATCTGGATTTCTGTTTTGCTTAATCCATTCATATAAAGAAATTGGCAAGTTACATGCTATTGCCCTTTTCTCCAGTTAGCAGAACCTGTATGTTTCAAGTCAAGTTAATGCAAACTAGCCTGGTATGTTAATTGCTTATTACCATTTATAAGATATGGATAGCTTGCGAAGCAATAATACATCGATTATAAAAGGTGAACCCTAAATTGATTAAGCAATCGGCTACATGACAAAAAAAACAACACAAACAGATAATGTTATTGAAAATAACACCCCTAAGCTAGTTGATCCCTTTGGTCGGCAGGTGACGTATGTGCGTCTATCCGCCACAGACCGTTGTGATTTGCGCTGTGTGTATTGTATGTCGGAAGACATGACCTTTGTTCCGCGTGAGCAATTACTTACCCTTGAGGAAATGAGCCGAATTGGAAAAGCCTTCGTTGAACTTGGGGTAAATAAAATTCGTCTGACCGGTGGCGAGCCGCTGACGCGACGCAATATCATTAGTGTCTTCGAAGCACTGGGCAAGCTGGATGACTTAAAGGATTTAACTGTTACCACCAATGGCACCTTATTGGAGAAATACGCTCAGCCACTTAAAGAGGCAGGGCTGACACGTATTAATATCAGCCTGGATACCTTGCGTCCGGATCGCTTCAAAAAGATCACGCGTAATGGCAAGCTGGAGAGAACACTTGCCGGCATTGAAGCAGCTTTAAAAGTGGGCTTTGAAAAAATCAAACTGAATACAGTCATTATGCGCGGCTACAATGATGATGAAATACTGGATTTGGTTGAATTCGTGCGTGCACGTAATATGGATATTAGCTTTATCGAAGAAATGCCCCTCGGACAGATTGGTAATCATGACCGCTCTGAAACCTATTATTCAAGCGATAAGCTGCGCCAGTTTTTATTTGAGCATTATGCATTAAATGCCACCACCGAAGAAACGGGTGGTCCAGCCAAATATTATCGCTTTGCCGATAACCTACACAGCCGTATTGGCTTTATTTCACCGCACAGTCATAATTTTTGCGAAGACTGTAATCGCGTGAGGGTCACGGCTGAAGGCATGTTACTGCTTTGTTTGGGACAAGAACATTCCATGGATTTACGCAAAGTAGTGCGCGCCAACCCCGATAATGATGAAGTTTTAAAACAGGCCATTATTGATGCCATGAAACTCAAGCCGAAAGGGCATGATTTTAACTTGAATGAACAACCCATCATTATGCGTCACATGAGTGCCACGGGAGGCTAAATGTCATCAACTCCATTTGCGGTGCCGTATTAACGGATGCGGGTCTGGAAGCCGCCGCCGTAGTCACCCAATTTATTTACTCCGCTAACGGGAAATCATTGCATCATGAGTGCAGGGAGTGTACTTCTTTATTTACTATGCTTCTCAAAAACCTGAAGGGTGAGCGGGCGAATGGCAATCACCATGGTGGTACCGCGTTTTTGTTCGATGGGCACCGTTTTATCATTTTGTTTATGCAATTCAAATTCTTTTGCCAGGCGATGAATATTCTCATGGAAGGCTTGAATGCTGTTCATACTCATCCAGCCATTGACGACAACGCGTAATTCGCCTTTGCCGGTAAAATGTGAAGTAAAGAACTCGCTTTGCACCTGTGATTCAAAAAACTTCTGAATAGGGCCGTCTTTAATCCATTGAAAGCTGGGGGAGAGTATAATTCGCACCTTGTTTTCGGGAAGCAGTTCGATAATGCCCATGCTATCTAACCGGGTCAGACAGCGTTGTCCTTCGTGTATATCAACGTGATAGCTTTCCAGAATCAAGTCATAGGTCCAGCCATAAATCAGGTGCACGGCGATCATTAATAATAGCTCATTCTCAACCAGCTCTTTTTCTTTTTCATAGCTTAGCTCCAGCACATGACGGCGGGATTCACGCGCCTTTTCAGCAAGTTGTGAAATATCCAAACTGATAATATCGCAGATTGCCTCCAGCCGGCTCAGGCTCATATCACCCTCGCTAAATAAGCGTTTTATGCTCGATTCGGATAAATCCAGAACGCGTCCAACATCCGCATAAGTAATGTGATTTTTGCGTAATTCTTTCTTTAAAGTCTCAATCAGTTCTTTTGCCAGTGCCATTCCAAATCGCCTAAAGTTTTAAAATACAGTACTTAAAGTCCCATACTATCATACATCAATTGAAATGGTTGCTTGTAATAGTCTTTTATTTGATCCTTGCCCTGTCCTGCAACTAAGCAGGCCTTTTATGGACTTTCAGGAGAAATAAAATGAAAGCATTTTTTAAGAAATTACTGGCAGGCATCACATTAGGTGTTGCCTTGCTGACAGGCTCTACCGCGATGGCGGCTGGGCTAATGACGCCGGTGGACTCAAGCAAGCCCGCCCTGTCGATAAAATCACATCATGTTAATGTCACCATTGAAGATGGCTACGCCATTACTGAAGTGACTCAAACTTTTAGCAATCCAAACAACGAAGACCTGGAGGCTTTGTATAGCTTCCCTGTGCCAGAAAAAGGCACCGTTTCTGAGTTTACCGTCTGGATAGACGGCAAGCCGGTAACCGGCGAGGTGCTGGAAAAGAAAAAAGCCAAAAAGCTTTATGAAGAAGAAAAAGCCGCCGGACGCGATGCCGGGCTGACTGAAAAGAAAAAGCATTACCGCTTTGAGGTGCGGGTAAGCCCGGTGCGTGCAAACTCAGAGACTAAAATCCGTCTGGTTTACATGCAAGTTGCTGATATTGATAGCAGCATGGGCCGTTATGTTTACCCTTTGGAAGAAGGTGATACAGACGATCAGGCAAAGGCGTTTTGGTCCTATGATCCAGTCGTTAAGGAAGATTTTTCATTTAACCTCAAGCTGCGTTCCAGTTACCCCGTTAATGGCGTGCGTTTACCAAAGCATTCGCAGGCAGTGATTAGCAATACCAGTGCCAATGAATGGCAGGTTAATTTGGCAAGCTCGGTAGCATCAGGCAATATGGCGGAAGAGGGTTCATCCTCGGCTCAGCCACAGGTGCAAACAAAAACTGCTGCCATGACGCTGGATAAAGATATTCTGGTTTACTGGCGTTTAGCACCTAATCTACCCGGTTCGATCGACCTGGTGACACATCGCGAAGCAGGCAAAAAACGGGGTACATTTATGATGACTTTAACACCCGGTGATGATTTGGCCAAAATAACCGAAGGCCGAGACTGGGCCTTTGTGCTGGATATGTCTGGTTCGATGTCGGGCAAATACCAAACCCTGGTGGATGGTGTACAGCGTGCCTTAAAACACCTTAATCCGGAAGATCGTTTTCAGATTGTGCTATTTGATGATGGCGTTGAAGACCTTACTCAAACTTGGGTAAATGCTACGCCGGAAAATGTCAAAGTCTGGAGTGACAAACTGGCTACAACTGGCCCTCGCGGTGGCACAAACCTGTATGCCGGATTGAATGCGGGGTTAAAGAAGCTTGATGCTGATCGTACCGGCGCTATTATTCTGGTTACTGATGGTGAAGCCAATCTGGGTATTACCGAAAAGAAACAATTTCTTAAACTGATGTCAGGATACGATGTGCGCTTATTTACCGCCGTAATGGGTAATGGTTCTAACCGCCCTTTACTGGAAGCCATGGCCAAAGTATCCAACGGCTTTGCAGTGAGTGTATCCAATAGTGATGATATTTCAGGCAAGTTAATGGAGTTCACCAGCAAGGTTAGTCATCAGGCAATGCACGATGTAAAGCTAAAAATATCAGGCATTAAGGTGGCAGATATAACACCGGCAAAAATCGGCAGCCTCTATCGTGGCGAACAACTGGTGGTTTTTGGTCACTATTGGGGCGATGGTGAAGCGGATGTTAGTCTGAATGTGAAAATATCGGGGCAGGATAAGTCGTATAAATCACGCTTCGCCTTCCCAAAAAGTGAAACCAGCTATCCTGAAATCGAGCGCCTTTGGGCCTACGCCAAAATACAGGATTTAAAAGAGCAGATTGATTATTTAGGTTCGGATGCCGACTTTAAAAATGCCATTATTGATCTGGCGGTGGAAAATGGCCTGGTGACCGATTACACCTCCATGATTGTAATGCGCGATGAGCAGTTTGCAGCACATGGTATAGAACGCAAAAACAAAAAACGCATAGAAAAAGAGCAACAAGCCAAACAGCAAAGAGCACAGGCACCTGTAACAAGCCACCGGGTAGATACGCAACAGCCAGCCTTTACAACGCATCGTCCATCTTTTGGCGGCGGTGGAGGCGGAGCATTTAATCCGCTGATGTATATGCCACTGGTTTTATTGGTACTGTACAGAAGGAAGAAAATACTGAAATAGAGAAATCATAATAATAAGAAACCTTTGCACAACAGATATGACGATAATAATTAGCGTAATCTTTCTCTCGCCATCCTCTTATGCAAAGGTCTCAATAAAACAAAAATGCAGGCTTTAAGCCTGCATTTTTAATGGTTTGTGGAGAAAAGGCAAGCCGAGCGAGCGAGACAATGTTGGAGCGCAGCGACGACTACCCGAAGGGTGCGTTAAAACGCATAAAAAGGTAGGGGATGTACTTTCTATAATTAAATAATAAGATTTAAAAAGTACACCCCCTACCTTTTTATGGCTTTACTCGGCTTGGCCTTTTCTTCTTTCTTCCGTGTCCTTCCATGGAAAATCCTGCTTTTAAAGCTTTTCAGCAGCTTCACGAATAATTTTCTCGGTGGTTTGCCAGTCGATACAGGCATCGGTTATGGATACGCCGTATTCTAATTGGGATATATCGTCGGGTACTTTTTGCTTGCCCCAATTGATATTGCTTTCCAGCATCATGCCGACGATGGATGTTTTTCCTTTTAGACGTTGTTCGATGCAGTATTCAAACACAGCTGGCTGGTTTGCCGGATCTTTCCCTGAGTTTTCGTGGCTACAGTCGACTACGATATTTTTGGGCAGCTTTAGCTTGTCTAGCTCTTGTTCGCATTGATTAATTGTTTCTAGCTGATAGTTTGGTTTGCCGCCACCGCCGCGCAGTACCAGATGACCGTATTGATTGCCTTTGGTGCGAATAATGGCTACCTGTCCCTGACGGTTAATGCCGAGAAAATTATGTGAGCTGGAAACGGCTTGCAAGGCATCGGTGGCGACTTTCAAACTGCCATCGGTCGCATTTTTAAAACCAACCGGAGAGGATAGGCCGCTTGCCATTTCGCGATGCGTTTGTGATTCAGTGGTGCGTGCGCCAATGGCGCTCCAGCTTACCAGATCGGCCAAATACTGCGGGCTGATGGGGTCTAGCGCCTCGGTTGCCAGGGGTAAACCAAGCTCGGCAAGATCTATCATTAATTTTCGCGCCTGACGTAAACCGGTTTGAATATTGAAGGATCCATTCAGGTGAGGATCATTTATCAGGCCTTTCCAGCCCGTTGTGGTGCGGGGCTTTTCAAAATAGACACGCATTACCAGGAATAGTTTATCCGCTACTTCATCTGCCAGCTTTTTAAGGCGCTGGGCATAATCAAGTGCCGCTTGCGGGTCGTGAATAGAACAGGGGCCGACCACAACAAACAGGCGTTTGTCGGTGCCATTCAGAATTGCTTGCAAGGCTTTGCGGTGCTGAATAATATCGGCTTGCAACGTTTCAGATAAGGGTAATTCTTCCTTGATCTGATGCGGTGTCATTAAGACTTTTGCCGATTCAATATTGATATTTTCTGTATTAGTTTCCATGTTCATAACTTCAATTAGATTGGAAAGTACACCCCCCACCTTTTTATGGCTTTTTAGGGTGGGCCGACTTAATCAGAGGTTCCTTAATGCGCCTCGTCCCAATTGTCCCCAATACCAGCATCAACCACCAGTGGAACGTTAAGTTTAGCGGCATTTACCATGCGCGAAATAATTTTTTCCCTGGCGGATTCCAGTTCGTCTTCAGGTACTTCAAAAACTAGCTCGTCATGTACTTGCATTATCATCCTGGCGTGTGTTTTGTCTTCCAGTTGCGCTTCGCGCAGCCAGTCGCGCACGGCTATCATGGATAGCTTGATAATGTCGGCAGCAGTACCTTGCATGGGCGCATTAATGGCGGTGCGTTCGGCGTGTTGGCGTAACATGCCATTACGGGCATTGATATTGGGCAGGTAAAGTCGCCGCCCAAACAGGGTTTCAACATAGCCCTTTTCTTTGGCTTTTTCGCGGGTGTCTTCCATATATTGCTGAACGCCGGGATAGCGTATAAAATATTTTTTGACATACTCGGCCGCTTCGGTGCGCGATACATTGAGTTGCTTTGCCAGACCAAAGGCAGACATGCCATAGATTAAGCCAAAATTTACCGCTTTGGCGGCGCGGCGTTGCTCCTGAGAGACTTCATTCAGCGGGACTTCAAAAATCTCGGCAGCGGTGGCCCTGTGAATATCCTTGCCTTCTGCAAAGGCTGTTAGCAGGCCTTTGTCGGCGGATAAGTGCGCCATAATGCGCAGTTCTATTTGAGAATAATCTGCCGCCAGTATTTTATACCCTTTAGGTGCAATAAAGGCCTGACGAATACGTCGCCCTTCGGCATTGCGAATAGGAATATTTTGCAGGTTCGGATTAGTCGATGATAAACGCCCGGTGGCGGTAACGGCCTGGTGATAGGAGGTATGAACCCTGCCGGTGCGCGGGTTTATCTGTTGTGGCAGGGCATCGGTATAGGTTGATTTTAATTTGCTCAGGCCTCTGTGTTCCAGTAGCCAGCGCGGTACATCGTGTTCTTCGGCAAGCTCTTGCAAGACATCTTCAGCGGTTGATGGCTGGCCTTTGGGCGTTTTGCGTTTTACCGGGAGATTAAGCTTATCTTCGCTAAAAAAGATTTCCTGTATTTGCTTGGGTGAGCCAAGATTAAATTCGCTGCCGGCTTTTTCGAATATCTTTTTTTCCAGTTTGGCCATGCGTTGGCTGAGTTCTTTGCTTTGTTTTGCCAGCATCTCTGCATCCACCAGCACACCGTTACGCTCCATGTGTGACAACACTTTTAGTAGAGGCATTTCCAGTAAACGATATAATTCGGCCTGATTGCGGCGTGCTTTTAGTTGTGGCCAAAAGAAATGATGCAGGCGCATTGTCATGTCTGCATCTTCGCAAGCATAATAGGATGCGCCTTTAAAGCCGTTTTCCACATCTTCACACAGATTAATTTGATTAAAGGTGAGTTGTTTTTTGCCCTTTCCGGCAACATCTTCAAATTTTACGCAACTATGGTTGAGATGTTTTTTACAAAGGCTGTCCATATCATGGCGGCTTGAGACCGAATCGAGAATATAGGATTCGAGCATGGTGTCGTGGCTAATTCCTTTTAGCTCAATATTGTGATTGAGCAGTACCGAGCGGTCGTATTTCAGGTTGTGCCCCACTTTTAGTGCGGTGGGGTCTTCCAGCAAGGGCTTGAGTCGCGCCAGAGTTTCATCAAAATCGAGTTGTTTGGGTGCGCCCACATAATCATGCGCCAGAGGTAAATAAGCCGCCTTGCCCGATTCAATACAAAATGATAGGCCGACAATGCGGGCATCCATATAATCCAGGCTGGTGGTCTCAGTATCCAGTGCAAACAGCCTGGCAGAGCCTAAGGCTGTGATCCACTCATCCAACTGTTCTTCATTGAGAATGGTTTGATAGTCAACTTCTTCAATGTGCTCAATTTCTGGCGTTTCTGGCTCCTGGTCATCTTCTTGTGATTGGTTGCCGTCCAGCTTGATTGATTGATCGCTTTCAGAAAGCAGTTTGGTGAGGCGGGTGCGAAACCCATACTTTTGATAAAGCTCTGCCAGCTTTTGAGTTTGTGGCTCGTTAAAGCTTAAATATTCAGGCGAACAGTCCAGCTCAAGATCAGTTTTAATCGTCACCAACTCATAGGAAAGGGGCAAGAAATGCAATGATTCACGCAGGTACTCGCCGACCTTGCCTTTGATTTTGTCGGCATTTTGCATAATATTTTCAAGTGAGCCGTATTCCTTTAGCCACTTTACCGCTGTTTTGGGGCCGACTTTGGGAACGCCCGGAATATTGTCCGAGGTGTCGCCAATGAGTGTTAGATAATCCCGAATCAACTCGGGTGGAACGCCGAATTTTTCAATAACACCCTGTCGATCAAAGTAGGTATTCGACATAGTATTGATCAGATGAATTTGCTCGTCTACCAACTGCGCCATGTCTTTATCGCCAGTGGAAATAATCACCTTGCCGTCGTACATTTTTGACATTGTGCC
Organism: Thiotrichaceae bacterium; assembly: GCA_027083815.1. GTDB lineage: Bacteria > Pseudomonadota > Gammaproteobacteria > Thiotrichales > Thiotrichaceae > Cocleimonas. The sequence goes on along the minus strand of JALWMR010000022.1, from coordinate 16,284 downwards.
AATCACATCGTCGGCTTCAACGCCCGGCTCAACCACCATGGGGTAACCCTGTGCCTTGATAATCTCATGCAGTGGCTCAATCTGGTCGCGTAACTCATCCGGCATCGGCGGGCGGTTTGCCTTGTATTCGGGGTAAAGTTCATTACGAAAGGTTTTTCCTTTGGCATCGAAAACCACCGCCATGTGATCCGGGTCATAATCTTTGCGTAGTCTGTCAAGCATATTAAGTACGCCATGAATGGCATTGGTCTGCATCCCATCAGGACTGCTTAAAGAGGCGGGCAAAGCAAAAAAGGCACGAAATAGATAGGATGAGCCATCTACAAGGACAAGGGGTTTTTGGGTGTTTTTATCTGACATGGATTGCTATACTTGAAATCAACGAAGTATCTTGAGTATAAAGGCATGGCAGCAACAGCACCAACTATTCCTCACTTTGAAACGCCGGTTACAGCAAAAATAGAGGGTTTGCGTCCGCACTATTCTGCTGTAGAAAAAGAGGCGGTCAAAAAAGAAATCAAGCAGCTACTAAAAGAACAGGATGCTGTTTTGGTGGCTCATTATTATGTCGATCAGGAGCTGCAAGAGCTGGCTGAAGAAACCGGTGGCTATATTTCAGACTCACTCGATATGGCAAAATTTGGCAAGGAGCACCCCGCTAAAACACTGATTGTTGCCGGTGTGCGCTTTATGGGTGAGACGGCAAAAATTCTTAGCCCTGAGAAGCGCGTTTTAATGCCGACACTGGAAGCTGAATGCTCTCTCGATTTGAGTTGTCCTATTGAGGAATTTGCACCTTTCTGTGATTCCAACCCCGATCATACCGTTGTGGTTTATGCCAATACCAGTGCCGATGTAAAGGCGCGCGCCGACTATGTGGTGACTTCAGGAATTGCGCTTGATCTGGTGAGCTGGCTGGGCAAGCAGGGTAAAAAAGTGCTGTGGGCACCAGATCGCCATCTGGGTAACTATATCCAGAAGGTATCCGGTGTTGAAATGCTACGCTGGCAGGGCGATTGCATTGTGCATAATGAGTTTAAAACACGCTCTTTGGGTAAGCTGATTGAAAAATATCCCGATGCCGCCGTGTTGGTGCACCCCGAATCTCCTGATGAGATTATTGCAATGGCGGATGTTGTCGGCTCCACGACGCAAATTATCAATGCGGCAAAAGAGCTGCCTAACAAACAATTTATTGTGGCAACCGATAAAGGGATCTTCTATAAAATGAAGCAGGCGGCGCCCGATAAAGAATTTATTGAAGCCCCCACGCATGGCGAAGGTGCAACCTGTACCAGTTGCGCTCATTGTCCCTGGATGGCAATGAATGGCTTGCATAACCTTCTGGAAGTCTTGAAAACAGGTAAAAATGAGATATTTGTCGATGAAGATGTGCGACTTAAGGCGCTAAAATCGACTCAGCGCATGCTTGATTTCGCCAAAGATTTGTCCATGCGTAAAATATCGGCCTGATTATTGTAAGTGTTGCTATAACAGGGTTTAAAAAGTACACCCCCCACCCTTTTGCCCATTTTCATGGTTGCTAAGGCATTTTTTAGAGATAAAGACAAGAAAACAGGCAAAAAGGCAGGGGGTGTACTTTTATAAGCTCGTTTATCGGAGAATATTTGATATAACAACAAACTTCGGGCTTAATTATAAAAGTAGAGAGCTTTATTTGTTGGGTAGTGGAGAATAGCTGAACAAATAGAGCGAAAAACGATTAAATAATTACAATTATAAGGTTATCGTCATGTATTTTGCTCTTTCATTGGCTGCTGCCGCAGTCATTACATTCTATCTGGTTGGAAGAATCACTAAAATGCTTCATGCCAAAAGGCATGGGCCGGTTTGGGTTTTTGTTGCCTCTCTGGTTGGTTTGGGGCTTTCCAGCCTGTCTTTAGTTCCACTGGGCATTTATATTAAAGGGCTTGAGCCAATGGAGATGTTTATAGTCACGCTGGCATTGGTCTTTGTGATTATGAGCCTTGCCTTTAAATATATTAATCAAATGAACTGGAGTGCCGCGATTACGACTAATGTCGCCAACATTGTTATTGGTTTGATTACGGTTGTAACGGCAATAGTGGTGAATGGTGAATCTCTAGAGGATTCATTTCGCACGGTTGCACATATGACAAAAGAGAAAGCAAGCCTGGTTCAATCTGTTGTTTCGGGTGAAGAAGTGTTAAATGAAAGCGAGCAGGAGGTAATTGCTGATGATCTTGATGCTAATAATAGCGATGTAGCTGATGAGCCACCAGAGGCGACTATGGCTGATGATCTTGCTGCGACCGAGGGCGAGTCTGAAGATGCTTTGGAACCATCACTATCTGAATTGGACTTATTACCACCTGCTGCTGTTGCTGAGATTAAGAAAAAGAAGCAGCATGTATATGTGGAGCCAAAGTTTCGAGTTATTAGCTTAGGTGCCTTAAATTCTGCTGTTGGGAAAACAATACGCATTCATCGTAAAAATGCCGATTCTGTGACAGGAGTTTTAGTTAAGCGCTCTGCTAGAGATGTTGTCATTAAGCAGCGAATGAAAGGCGGTAGCGCGATTACCCCAATTGCTGTTTCACGTATTAGTAAACTTGAGGTTTATCGTTAAATGAATACTGATACTGTTTTAGGTAGTCGTGATCAATCCAATTTTTTCTGCGCTAAATTCTAATCGACTTAATCAGGGCTTCCTTAAAAAGGCACCTTCAGTACCTTCAAGGTGCCTTTTCTGATGTTGGAATTTGCATTTCAGGCGAGATGCGCTAAACACTTACCAGCCCCGATTGTAATCGGTATCCCAGCCTATTGTGTAATTATCGCTGTTCCAGCTTCGGGTGAACTGATCTGACCAATCACTTTTTCTATAGTTTGGTGGATAAGGCGCAAACCCATCATTGTGGCGTGCTTCTTTTGGCCAAAAGCGATTATGCTGTGGGCGGCTTTCATAAGAGTTGCAGCGAATTACACCTCTTTTGCACAGTGTGCTACGCCACTCATATTTTAAAAAGTGTTTAAAGGTAGGGTGTGATTTCGCTTTAAAGTTTACTCTGATGGTAGGAGAGTATTCTTCACGGCCAAAGCCTGTTCCTGTTGAATCTTCCCTTAAATAACCGCGCTGAGAGGGTGCTGGCCTACCACTGAAACCCTTGCGGTATTTTTTATTGTAATAGCGCGGTTTTTCATCAAAAACGGCAACGGCGATAACTCCCATGGCTGAGCGATCACCCCATGCATTTGCATAAGAATTACCTGCGGATGTGAAATAAAAACGGTTTACCCTGTTCTTACTGGTTCGCCAGCCCTTGTAGCTAGCTGATTCATATGGGTCAAGAACATACATTTTTTCATTGCTTCGTAAATAGGATTTTTTCCCGCTGAGAATATTACGCCCATCAACCGCGACCACAACACCCACACGGCGATTGCTATTATTGCGGATATGTAACTGGTATCGCCTGCCCTTTTTGGCTTCCAGATAAGTGCGTTGTGTTTTATAGCCCTTGCTGTCAGCTGTGTATTGCTTAAGGTAGCGACCACTATCGTCAATGATATCAATACTAACAGGCGATGACCCATTATGCCGCCATTGCTTGTTAGCATAAGCCTGATTGAAGCTGGATATGAGCAGGATGAATGAAAGCAGTTGTACAATTTTGAGAGAGATAAGACGAGTCATTTTTTGGTTCCTGTTTTTGTCTACAGTAACCGTTATGACCTAAGATTCGGCTTTTTGTTCAATTTGGGTTTTTGCATGTATCTGTAAAAGGGTATTTATTGCCGTAGCGGTGAGATCGCTACCGCCACGAGTTCCTAACAGGGTAATACAGGGAACCCCCAGTTTTTCATGGTTTTCCCAAAGGCATTTTTTAGCTTCCGGGGCACCCACGAAACCAACGGGGGTGGCAATAATTAGGGCTGGTTTTTTTTCGTTATCATCTTCGTCTATTTCTTCCAGTATTTCTAAAAGTCGAAACAAGGCGGTTGATTCATTGCCTATGAGAACGATGCTACCTGGCAAATAAGGTTTCCATAAATCAACGGCTATCATGCTGCGAGTTTGCTTTTTTGCTTTGGCCTGTGAGATGACATTGGCTTTATTCATTAAGCAAATGGGCTCGTCTTTGAGGTATTTGGTTTTAAGGCCGCAGGAGACTGTTTCTGTATCGCATAATAAGTCAAAATCATCAGAGAGGGCATCAAGTGCAGCTTCTATAGCTGTTACACTAAACCTGAGGCTCTCAAGAATGTTAAGATCGCCACTTGACTGTATCATTTTAATGGCAATACTTTCTTCGATTTCACCTAAATGACCGAAAGAAAGGTGCTCCTTAATGACCTCGACAGATTTTTTGCTGATTTTTAATGGATCCGTTTCATATTTAATCATAAGTAGTTTTTTCTAGAAACAATGGAATCATTATAGTGAATAAATGACCGATCAACTTTTAATTTTTTATATGTATAGAAAAACTATGACTATTGGGCGTTTACAATTATATTTTAGGCAAAAAGGTTTAGAACTAGAGCAATATGCTGATAAAATGCATACTTTGCAAACAATCAAATATTTATGAGTAAGCCTGTTTTTGAAACAAATTTGAAAAAACTTGCCTTAATTACAAGAGGTAAAGTACGCGATATTTATGAGATAGATAGTGACAATATGTTGATTGTTACAACCGACAGGCTATCTGCATTTGATGTTGTGTTACCCGATCCTATTCCTAATAAGGGCAAGGTATTAACACAGGTATCCAACTTTTGGTTTGATAAGCTGTCTCATATCGTGCCTAATCATTTTAGTGATTTAACATTGGACGACCTGAAAATAAGCAGGGATGAATATTCCATGCTTGAAGGGCGTAGTGTTATTGTTAAAAAATTAAAACCTCTGCCCGTTGAAGCAATCGTGCGCGGTTATTTGATTGGTTCTGGCTGGAAGGATTATCAAAACACGGGCAAGGTTTGTGGTATTGAGCTTCCTGAGGGTTTGAAACTGGCGGACAAGTTGCCAGAGGTTTTATTTACACCTTCCACCAAGGCTGAGGTGGGTGGGCATGATGAAAATATCACATTTAAACAGATGCACGCTTTAATTGGTGGTTTTCTTGCAGAAGAGGTCAAGCGAATCAGCGTAGCCTTGTATAATGAGGCAGCAGAGTATGCCTTATCGAAAGGTATTATCATCGCCGATACCAAGTTTGAGTTTGGGCTTAATGATGCTGGTCAGCTCATCTTGATTGATGAAATTCTGACACCTGATTCATCACGCTTCTGGCCTGCAGATCAGTATCAGCCAGGCATTAGCCCGCCATCATTTGATAAACAGTATATACGTGACTATCTTGAGACGCTTAATTGGGATAAGACGCCACCCGGCCCACATTTGCCCGCTGATGTGTTGCAAAAAAGTGCCGAAAAATACCAGCAAGTTGCTGATTTATTGCTGGGTAAAAACGCAGGAAATAATGAATGAATGCAGCCGTACAAACAAAGCCAAAGCTACCAGGCTTTATTAATATTATCCTCGTTATTATTCTGGGTATTTTAGCCGCCAAGTTAATGTGGTTGATTATAACACCCGAAAAGAAGCTTGATTATCGTGTTCAAGAGGAGATTAATACCTCTGGCGCACAACGAAAAGTGGTTGATTATGGCAAACTGATTGCAAACCAACATCTGTTTGGTGAGATTAAAAAGGCTAAAGTTGTAAAAGCTCCACCCACGCAGACCCCAGAGCCGGCTCCGGCATCGGTTAAACTGAATCTTAAACTGCATGGAATAGTGGCCTACAATAATAACAAAGGTTTCGCTCTTATTTCATCAAACGGTGGGCCGCAAAAAGTCTTTGGTGAAAATGAAGAAATTATAAAAGAGGTGCTAGTAAGAAAAATTCTTCCTGAAAAGGTTGTTATAGATAACCATGGACAATTAGAGGATTTGTTACTACCGGTTAAAAAAATTAAAGATAAAGGTAAAGCTACGGCTGGCCTTCCTTCGCCATCCAGTACGCAATCATTTAGAGTCAATGCACCAGCGGCTCCAGTACCAACTCAAAGGCGAAGAGCAGGCTCTATCAATTTGGGAGATTTTAGGCAAAAAGTCATGGCTAATCCTAGAAAGCTGATGGATGTTGCTACGCCATCCCCTGCAATGGAAAATGGCCAGTTTATTGGTTTTCGTGTTCAGCCGGGAAGTCAGCGTAAACTATTTAGGCAATTAGGGCTTAGGCCGAATGATATAATTATGGAGGTCAATGGCATCGTGCTTGATGATGCCAGCAAAGGTGCCATGGTTCTTGGTGAATTATCTCAGGCAAGTGATCTGTCGATAAAAGTGAAGCGTGGTAATCAAGAGCTTTACTTACAACACACTTTTTAGATTTCTGGAAAGCAGTTTTTACTGTGCTAAAAAAACGACAGGGCTTATTTTTACTTGCTACTGTTTTATTGCTTCTTGTGTCATGCAATATCAGCTCAAACGATAAAGTAGTGCGCTTTCAGGGCGCAACAATGGGCACTCGATACCATATTAACTTAGTTGTCACTCCCAGGGATAAGTCATTACCGTCTAAAGCTCGTATAAAAGACACTATTGATGGCTTGCTGCTAAGCTTAAATCAGCAAATGTCGACTTATATTGCTGATTCTGAAATATCACGCTTTAATCAATATAAAAAGACGGACTGGTTTCCTGTTTCCAGAGATTTTGCATTAGTGGCAAGCGCGGCACAAGGTGTGAGTCAGGCAAGCAAAGGCGCTCTTGATATTACTATTGCACCGTTAATAGAACGCTGGGGTTTTGGCGCAAAGGCGCAGTTTGAGATACCCGATGCAGTGGAAATTAAAGCAATTCAAAAGAATACGGGTTTCACAAAACTAGCCGTTAGGGAAAACCCGCCAGCATTAAAAAAATCGAACAAAAATATCCAAATTGATCTATCTGCCATCGCTAAAGGTTTTGCAGTTGATAAAATTATTCAGGCATTGCAAGCAATGGGCTTTTCAAACGCGCTGGTAGAAATTGGAGGTGAAATTCGAAACATCGGATTTAATCAACAGGGTAAGCCATGGCGGATTGGCATTGAGACGCCTGATCACGCGACAACTGTTTCAGATTCACTGTTAACCAGTAATACCAGTTTGGCAACATCGGGAAACTATCGTAATTTTTTTGTCAAAGATGGCGTATCTTATTCGCACACGATTAGCCCCGTTACGGGAAGCCCGGTGAAACATGGCATGCGATCTATTACTGTTATGCATGACTCAGCCATGTTGGCAGATGCCTATGCAACAGCCTTTATGGTCATGGGGCCTGAAAAAACAAAACAGTTTGTGCGTCAAAACCAGATACGTGTAAGCTTTTATTATGGTTCAGATAGCAAGTTAAAGCATTGGCAATCTATTGATAAGACAAAAGAGAAGTGGCTAGGAGAAAAGTGCCAAAAAGTGGGGGGGTGTACTTATTTTGAATAAAGATAATGTTAAGAGACCTTTGCACAAAAGATATGATGGATAAAAATTGCTTAAATTTCCCTGATTGTTCGTATATTTTCGGTTAATAGCCCTGCTATTACCCTCAAATCTACAAAAATCAGAAAAATTGCACTAATTTTTCTCTCACCATCCTCTTGTGAAAAGGTCTCGTTAAAAAGGAGCGCTAATTGCGCTCCTTTTTGTTGAAATTAAATCAGATTAAGATATTTTCTGATCCAGATCGCCAGCAGAATACTTCTGAGACATCTCATCCAGCGAGTAAATCTTGCCTATCTTGTCTGCATTACCCGCTGAACCAAATGCTTCATAGCGTGCTTTACAGATTTCCTTCATCGCATTAGTAGATTCTTTTAAGAACTTACGTGGATCAAAGTTTGAAGGGTTTTCTTTAAGGTGCTTACGAATTGCGCCAGTCGAAGCCATGCGCAGGTCAGTATCTATATTTACTTTGGCAACACCGTTTTTAATGCCTTCGACAATTTCTTCAACAGGAACACCATAAGTCTGCCCCATATCACCGCCGTAGCTGTTAATGATTTCTAACCAGTCCTGTGGTACTGATGATGAACCATGCATAACAAGGTGCGTGTTAGGAAGACGCTCGTGAATTTCTTTGATGCGATCAATACGAAGCACCTCGCCTGTTGGCTCTTTAGTGAACTTGTATGCACCGTGAGATGTGCCGATTGCGATAGCCAAAGCGTCAACGTTAGTTGCTTTAACAAAATCAGCCGCTTCTTCAACAGAGGTTAGCAACATATCCATGTCTAGCTTGCCTTCAGCACCATGACCGTCTTCTTCACCCATCATGCCAGTTTCCAAAGAACCTAAACAACCTAGCTCACCCTCAACAGATACGCCACCAGCGTGTGCCATTTTAACCACTTCTTTAGTGACATCAACATTGTAGTCAAAGCTTGAAGGTGTTTTCATGTCAGCCATTAAGGAACCATCCATCATCACCGAGGTGAAACCAGATTGAATGGAGCGTAAACAGACGGCCGGTTCAGAACCGTGATCCTGATGCATAACAATCGGGATGTGTGGATACATCTCAGTGGCTGCTGTAATTAAGTGACGTAGGAAAGGCTCGCCTGCATAAGAGCGTGCACCTGCTGAACCCTGCATGATAACGGGTGAGTTAGTCTCGTCCGCTGCCTGCATGATAGCGTGAACCTGCTCCATGTTGTTTACATTAAATGCTGGCATTCCGTAGCCATTTTCTGCTGCATGATCGAGCAGTTGTCTCATTGATATTAGGGCCATTTGGTCCTCCTGTGTTTATAAATATGTGTATAAAATAATAATGTTTAATTAATTTTACTGTATCGAAAGCGGGGCTAATCTTACCGCAAGAAATAATTCCTGGGCAAATAACCATTTATTCAATACTAACCTTCGTGATGTTGACCCACACGGATAATCTTCATTTGGTTAGTACCCCCGTCTGTTCCCGTTCCAACAATATCACCTTTGGTGATGATAACCAGGTCACCTTCGCTGACAATTTTTTCGTCGAGTAAATGGTCAACAACAAGTCGGTTGGCTTCACGAGGGCTAGTTAATTTTTCATGAATCCAAACGGGATAAACGCCACGGTATATGCTCACGCGGCGACAGGTAGATTTATGCGTTGTCATCGCATAAATGGGGATACCTGAACTGATACGTGACATCCATAAAGCAGTCGATCCAGATTCGGTTAGTGCGCCAATACCTTTAACATTCATATGGTTGGCAGCATACATGGCTGACATGGCAATGCCTTCGTCAATGCGCTTAAAGTGCTTTCCTATACGATGCTTTGATCGTTTGGCATTAACTGATTGCTCTGCCTCAATACATATATCGGCCATGGCCTCGACAACCTTGGCAGGGTGCTTTCCAACGGCGGTTTCGCCCGAAAGCATGACCGCATCGGTGCCATCCATAACGGCATTGGCAACATCAAAGACTTCTGCACGTGTTGGTATGGTGTTGTCGATCATGGTTTCCATCATCTGTGTCGCGGTAATGACTGCACGGTTTAACTGTCTGGAACGTTTGATAATCTTTTTTTGCATTAAGGGCAAGTTAGCATCGCCTATTTCAACGCCTAGATCGCCTCGTGCAACCATGATCACATCGGATGCTTCAATGATCGCATCCAGTGTCGGCTGCTCAACGGCTTCTGCACGTTCGACTTTAGCTACTATGGCGGCATTACTGCCAGCGTCGTGTAAAAGTTCTCTGGCATATACCAGGTCTGCTTCACTACGCGGGAATGATACCGCAAGAAAATCAACACCGATTTCGGCTGCGTGTTTTATATCTTCTTTATCCTTTTCACTCAAGGCATCGGCTGATATACCACCACCACGCTTATTAATGCCTTTATTGTTGGATAGAAACCCACCAACAACGACTTTTGTGTGAATTTCAGTATTATCAACAACATCGGTAACATGTAAAACGATGCGACCATCATCCAGCATTAAGTCGTCACCCTTGTAAACATCATTGGGTAGCTCTTTATAGGCAATGCCTACTCGCTCATTGGTGCCAGAATTTTCGTCAAAGGCAGCATCCAAAATGAAGGTATCACCAGGTTTGAGAAAGACCTTACCATCAACAAAGCGATCAATGCGAATTTTAGGCCCCTGCAAGTCGCCAAGAATGCCAACCGTCCAGCCAATTTTTTCTGCAGCATCACGAACCAGCTTGGCGCGATATTTATGATCTTCCAGTTCGCCGTGGGAGAAATTGAGGCGCACTACATCTACACCGGCACGAATCATGTCTTCCACAGTTTCAGGGGTATTGGTTGCTGGCCCCATTGTTGCCACAATTTTAGTTCTTCTTAGGGTTTTTCTCATCATAAGAGAAGTATAGTCCTTTCAAAGGCTCCTTTAATGTAATACGCTAAATTAAAAAGCCACAGTTTACTGTGGCTTTGTGGCAATTTTATTACCCTTTGGCACGTTCTTCCAGCATAGCAACGACAGGAAGCTTCTTGCCCTCAAGAAACTCAAGGAAAGAACCACCACCTGTTGATATATAAGAAACCTTATCTGCAATATCATACTTGTCTACAGCTGCCAGTGTATCGCCGCCGCCAGCCACTGAGAAGCCATCAGATTCGGCAATTGCCATTGCAATCGTTTTAGTGCCTTCGCCGAACTGGTCAAATTCAAATACGCCTACCGGGCCGTTCCATACAATGGTGCCGGCTTTTTTGATGACCTCGGCAAGTTCAGCTGCTGATTTTGGGCCAATGTCAAAAATCATGTCATCATCTTCGACATCGGTGACATCTTTAGTTGTTGCCTCAGCGGTTTCAGAGAACTCTTTGCCGCAAACAACATCAACGGGAACAGGAATATCACCGCCATTGGCTTGTGCTGCAGCTTTTAACTCTTTGGCTGTTTCAACAAGATCTTCTTCGTAAAGCGATTTGCCTACATTGTAACCTTCTGCAGCAATGAAGGTGTTTGCAATGCCACCACCAACGATAAGTTGGTCAACCACCTTTGAAAGTGCTTCGAGTACGGTAAGTTTGGTTGATACCTTGGAGCCACCGACGAGTGCAACCATGGGGCGGGCGGGATTATCCAGTGCTTTACCTAATGCCTCAAGCTCGCCTGCCAGTAACGGGCCAGCGCAAGCTGTTGGCGCAAATTGGCCTGCACCATATGTTGATGCCTGAGCGCGATGGGCGGTTCCGAAGGCATCCATTACATAGACATCGCAGAGTGAGGCATATTTTTTTGATAAGGTTTCGTCATTGGCTTTTTCACCGACATTAAAACGTACGTTTTCTAGTAAAACAACGTCACCATCATTTAGTTCAGGTGCTTTTTCAAGGTAGTCTTTAATTAATCTTACTTCTTTACCCAGCAAGCCACTCATATGTTCTGCAACGGGCGCTAATGAAAACTGTTCTTCAGGTTGACCTTCCGTAGGGCGACCCAGATGAGACATAATCATAACTCTTGCGCCGGCATCAACCAATTTTTGAATGGAAGGTAACGATGCGCGAATGCGTTTGTCAGAAGTTACTTTTCCGTCCTTTATAGGTACGTTTAAATCCTGGCGAATAAGAACACGCTTTCCAGCGAGATCAAGGTCAGTCATCTTGATAACAGACATGGGTGAGACTCCTTTAAGTATTAGATTTATTAAATAAAGTAACTAAAAGTGGCTAAAAACCTTCTAATAAGTACACCCCCCTACTTTTTGGTCATTTTCAGCAGGGTGGCACTTAGTTCTTTTATTTAATAAATCTGTGGGTATGAATAAATCCATACCCACAAACTATTCTCCAGCTATCTAAAGCAGTTATGCAACGTGCTCAACCAGACGTAGCATATTACAGGTGTAACCGTACTCATTATCGTACCAGGAAACAACTTTAACGAATGTGTCATCCAGCGCAATACCCGCACCCGCATCGAAGATTGAAGATGCACTGATACCACGGAAGTCAGATGATACAACTTTTTCATCTGTGTACTGTAATGTGCCTTTAAGCTCGCCTTCAGAGGCTTCCTTGATAGCTGAACAAATGTCATCGTAAGATGCAGCTTTGTCTAGTTCACAAGTTAAGTCAACAACAGAGACGTCAACAGATGGGATACGGAAAGCCATGCCGGTAAGTTTGCCATTAAGCTCAGGAAGAACAACGCCTACAGCTTTTGCAGCACCGGTTGAAGATGGGATGATGTTCTCAAATACAGAGCGGCCACCGCGCCAGTCTTTGCGTGAAGGGCCGTCAACTGTCATCTGTGATGCTGTTGCAGCGTGAACGGTTGTCATCAAACCACGCTTCAAGCCCCAGTTATCATTAATGACTTTAGCGATTGGCGCAAGACAGTTAGTGGTACATGAGGCAGCAGAAATAATATTCTGGCCATCATACTCGTTGTGGTTAACGCCATAAACGAACATTGGGCCACCGTCTTTACAAGGTGCAGATTGAACAACTTTCTTGGCACCAGCATCAATGTGAGCCTGACAGCTATCCTGAGTCAGGAAAAATCCCGTACAGTCAATAACGATTTCAGCGTCTACTTCATCCCATTTCAGATCTGCAGGGTTGCGCTCAGCGGTAACACGGATTTTTTTGCCATCTACAGTGATTGATGTTTCATCAACGTCATTAATTTCACCGTCAAAACGACCATGAGCTGTATCATACTTAAGCATATATGCCAGGTAGTCATTTTCGAGCAGGTCATTGATACCAACTACTTCAAGATTAGGGAAATCTTTCTTAATTGCACGAAAAACCATGCGTCCGATACGGCCAAAACCGTTAATTCCAACTTTTGTTGTCATGGAGGGTCTCCTTAGATAAAAAATAAATACGTTTTGCGAGGAGGTGTATTGTAAAAAGTACACCCCCCCACTTTTTTGCGTTTTTCTCGGCTTAAGCTACTTCATCAATAGCTTTTGAAACAGCCTCTGTGGTGATGCCGAAATACTTAAATAGCTCAGGCGCTGGTGCTGATTCACCAAAGGTAGTCATACCGATAACCTTTCCGTTAGTACCAACATACTTCCACCAGCCATCCATAATTGCTGCTTCAACCGCAACACGTGCGGTGACCGCCGCAGGAAGTACAGACTCTTTGTAAGCATCATCTTGTTGCTCAAATACTTCAACTGAAGGCATTGAAACAACACGTACTTTCTTGTCTGATGCTTCAGCTGCTTCCATTGCAAGGTGAACCTCAGATCCTGTTGCAATAACGATTACGTCAGGTGTTCCGTCAGTATCTTTGAGGATGTAGCCACCTTTAGCGATATTGGCAATGGTTGCATCATCACGTGTCTGGAAAGGTAAATTCTGACGAGAGAATACTAGCGTAGTAGGTCGCTTATCATTTTGAATCGCATCTTTCCACGCCACAACGGTCTCAACCGTATCACACGGTCTCCAAACAGCCATATTAGGAATCATACGTAGTGTAGGTATTTGCTCAACACACTGATGCGTTGGGCCGTCTTCACCAAGGCCGATAGAGTCGTGTGTATAAACAAAAATGCTGCGAATTTTCATCAATGACGCCATGCGAAGCGCATTGCGTGCGTATTCTGAGAACATCAGGAAAGTCGCGCCGTAAGGCATTAAACCACCGTGCAATGCCACGCCATTCATAATGGCCGACATACCAAACTCACGCACACCGTAAGAGATATAGTTGCCCGCAAAGTTCATGGCTTTAGAACCGTGATCATCATTGATTCGAACAGACTTATCGTTAAAGGTGTTGTTTGAAGGTGACAGGTCAGCTGAACCGCCCAGGAACTCAGGCAGAATTGGGGCAAAGCCATTTAAAGCACCTTTGGAGGCAACACGAGTTGCTGGAGACTCTGCTTTGGCGTTGGTTTCGGCAATAACTTTTTGAGCATGCTCTTCAAAGTTTGCAGGAAGCTCACCAGCCATACGACGTTCAAACTCAGCCGCTTCTTCTGGATAAGCTGCTTTATACGCTGCAAATTTTTCATTCCATGCAGCTTCTTTAGCTGCACCTGCATCTTTAGCATCCCAGCCAGCGTAGACATCATCAGGGATTTCAAATGGCGCATAAGGCCACGGCAGATGCTTACGAACTTCTGCAATCTCTTCTTCACCTAGTGCCTCACCATGAACATGGTGGCCACCTTCTTTATTTGGTGCACCTTTGCCGATGACTGTTTTACAACAGATTAATGATGGTTTGTCCGATGCAATGGCTGCTTCTGTTGCTGCTTTTATTTCGTCTGGGTTGTGACCATCAACCGACTGCACGTGCCAACCGCAAGCTTCAAAACGCGCTGGTGTGTCATCGCCAAACCAACCATCAACATTACCGTCGATAGAGATATTGTTATCATCGTAGAAGCAAATTAACTTGCTAAGTCCAAAGGAACCGGCAAGAGAGATGGCTTCCTGGGAAATACCTTCCATCAAACAGCCATCACCAAGGAAAACGTAGGTTTTATGATCTACAATTTCGTGACCGTCTTTATTGAACTGGGCTGCCATAATTTTTTCAGCAAGGGCGAAACCAACGGCGTTGGTAATACCCTGGCCTAATGGGCCAGTTGTTGTTTCAATGCCAGGTGCATAGCCATATTCAGGATGGCCTGGTGTTTTAGAATGTAATTTGCGGAATGACTTGAGGTCGTCGATTGTAAGATCATAACCGGTTAAATGTAGTACGGAGTACGGCAACATAGAGCCATGTCCGTTTGACATGATGAAACGATCTCGGTCAGCCCATTTTGGGTTGGCAGGGTTATGATTCATAAAGTCGTTATAAAGAACTTCTGCTATATCAGCCATTCCCATTGGGGCACCGGGGTGACCAGAATTAGGGATTTGAACGGCATCCATAGTAAGAGCGCGTATGGCATTAGCCAATTTTGCACGATTTGACATTAAGGCTCTCCTTGATAGGTTTAAGATTTAATAATAGATTCCTGTACAGCCTTGTTGCATTAATAATGCTGGTGATTAAAACAACCGGCAAAGCTGTACGGGAATCTATTATATTGTTTGGGTATGCGACCAATTCTTTGTGGCTCCACTCTTTAATACAGACAAACTATAAAAAGTAAAGTTGGGGCAGAGAATTTGGATCGGACATTTTGTAGTAAATGGCATGAATGAGCAACATCTAATTAGGGATATGCCGAGTTATCATTTGCAGCTCAATGAAAAGTGGGATTTAAGAGTGAAGTTTTTAGTGCAAAATAACCTTTTTTCCTCTCCATGGTTGCATGGATGAATTTAAGAGAAGTACTTTGGCGGCTTCTTGTGGTTCGTTTGGATTGAAGAAACCAAAAAGTTTCTTAATGTTCTTTCTTTGTTTTGAAAGAGGGTAGGGCATAGTAGAATGCCTCGCCCTGTATAGAGCCTATCAGGCTGTTGAATTCCTACTAAGATGGCACGATACCGCGTTAAAATAGACCTTAAAATGCTCATTTACTCCAGTAAACTGCGCCTTTTCGGTCGATTTTGCCTTGTCTCGCACTCGCCTAAGCGAATTTCAACAACCTGCTAGAAGATACTAATCTTGTAAGCCCGCTTTCTTTGCTGCTTCTTCCCAGCCTTCGGGCAGGTGATGGGCGATGCCTTTATGGCAGTCAATACAGGTTTTGGTAGGCTCATTACCATCCAGCACTTCAAAAACATGAGGATCATGGCGCTCAGCGCTACGCTCGTCCTGCTTTTCCAGATCCATGGAGCCAAAGTTATGACAGTTGCGGCATTCACGAGAGTCGCTTTCTTTCATGCGCTTCCATTCGTGCATTGCTAACTCCAAACGATGCTCCTCAAATTTTTCGGGGGTATCAATCGTCCCCATAAATTTGTGATAAAGCTCGTTAGATGCTTGAATCTTGCGAATTATTTTATGCGTCCAGTCTTTGGGTACATGACAATCCGGGCAAGTGGCGCGTACACCTGTACGATTGCTCCAATGAACGGTTTCCTGTAGTTCTTGATAGACATTTTCTTCCATTTCATGACAAGAAATACAAAACTCCTCTGTGTTGGTTAGTGCCAAAGTCCAGTTAAACCCACCCCAAAGCAAGATGCCCAGGATTATACCTGTTAGTAAGGTTCCCTTAATAAAAAAACCCGCCATTCGTTTGCGGCTTTGTGCTTGTTGCATTTTTGCCATACCTATCTCTCCTAGAATTTTATCGTAAAATAATTGCTTACTGTGCTGCTTTTTTCATCAAGAGATTATCCAGTTTGAGTGTATTTGACTCAAATGCATTATCCACTAATGGCTCGACATCTGCTTGTGGT
>JALWMR010000021.1 GCA_027083815.1 Thiotrichaceae bacterium | reverse complement strand
TGGTTCTTTTGTTGAAACTGAGCTGATTCGGCATTATCCGGAAGTCGGTATTATTCCCGTAAAAAATACCAGTATGGCTCTTGGTCTGGTTTCTTCTGGTACGGCGGATGCCTATATCGGTAATGCAATAGTTGCTAATAAATTAATAACAGAGTTGGGTTTTCATAATTTATCCTTTTCAGGAAAAACAGAATACTCAAGTGCCCATAGTATGGGGATAGTCAATCAAAATACGCAAAGTCTTTTATTAACCAGAATCCTTGATAAAGCGCTTGCCTCGATCACTGAAAAAGATCGTGATGCAATTGCTAAATATTGGTTTGGTATGAACACCCAGCCATTCATAACCAAGAAAACCGCCTATGCTTCAGCTATTGCCTTGCTACTATTATTGACGTATCTGGGTAGTTGGTCATACTGCCTTAGAAACTCTAGAAACAAGTTAAGAAGAACTCAAACTTTAATCCAGTCTCAGACAGAAGTAGATTCATTGACTCGTTTGGGTAATCGCCGTAAATTTTATAATTCACTCAATCAATGTATTGCAACGGCAAACTCTACCAAAGTTCCGTTTTCGCTGTTTTTTCTTGACCTTGATCGCTTTAAAGAAATTAATGACAGTTTGGGGCACGCCATAGGAGATATGTTATTAGCCGAGGCTGCAAAGCGTATATCTGATTGTATTGGAGAGCATGGTCATGTCTCCCGGATTGGTGGTGATGAATTCATGATTCTTATGCCCACTTTATCAGATAGGGAGTTATTAGGAAGATATGCCGAGTGTATACGCAGTCGAGTCAGTGACGTATTTATCATTGAAGGGCATGAAATCAATATTACCACAAGTATTGGTATCACCTGTTATCCAAAAGACGCAAGAAGCGCAGAGCAGTTAGTCATCAATGGCGATCAGGCCATGTATTACTCCAAAAAAAGAGGGCGTGACTGTTTTTCTTATTTCCATAGTTCCATGCAAAAGGAAGCTCAATATAAATCTAACCTGATAAAAGATTTACGTATAGCAGTCGAAAAAAATCATTTTGCACTTCATTATCAACCTATAGTCGATTTATCATCGAACAGGATAAGCAAGGCCGAGGCGCTAATCCGCTGGCATCATGATGAACGGGGTTTTGTCTCGCCAGCCGAATTTATACCGCTTGCTGAAGAGGCCGGCTTGATTAACATCATAGGCGAGTGGGTGTTTGAAGAAGCGATGGATCAAACCAAACGGATTCAGGCGCACCAAAATAGTCATTTTCAAATGTCTATAAATACCTCACCACTGCAATATGATAGAAATGGTATCAGTATTGCCAAGTGGTGTGAGTCCCTAAAAAAACGAGGCTTGTCGGGAAGGAATATTGTTGTTGAAATCACCGAAGGTGTGTTAATGGAGACCAATGAAACAGCCCGTGGAAAGCTCTTTAACATCAGAGATTTAAAAATTGATGTTGCCATTGATGATTTTGGAACGGGTTACTCATCACTATCGTATCTAAAAATGTTTGATATTGACTTTCTTAAAATTGACCGCTCATTTGTCAAAAATTTGACTGCAGATTCTGATGACCATGCTTTGGTGCAAGCGATTATTATTATGGCGCATAAGCTTGGCATAAAGGTTATAGCTGAAGGAATAGAAACCAAAGCGCAACGTGATTTATTAGTTGAAGCGGGCTGTGACTTTGGGCAGGGCTATTATTATTCAAAGCCACTTCCCGGTGATAAGTTTTTAAAGCTGGTTGATAGCTGGGAACAAAAACATATTGCTATTATAGACCAATAAGATATAGACCAATAAGAGCCATTTTCAGGTATCAGCTATTCGGCAAATAAAGCACAATCATTGGCACAGCAATAAGGATGATTAGGCGAATAATATCGGCAATAAAAAATGGCAGAACACCTCTCATTACATCATTAAGGGCAAGGCCCTGGGCGGCGTCTTTAACCACAAACAGATTCATACCAACCGGTGGTGTTAATAAGCCCATTTCAACCGTAGTCACAATTAGAATGCCAAACCAGACCGGATCAATCCCGGCATCAATAATAAGAGGGTAAAAGATGGGTACGGTCAATAAAATCATGGATAGACTTTCCATAAAAAAGCCCATAATGATATAAAACAGCAGAATGCTTGCCAGTATTTGCCAGCTTGAAAACTGATGATCTTTAAATATCTGTATAATTTCAAAAGAAATTTGCGATACGGACAAAAGATAGCCAAATACCTCTGCGCCAATCAGTATCAGAAAAATGGTAGCAGACATGCGTAGCGTTTCTGATAAGGCCTGTTTAAGCTGTTTAACACGCATACCACGGTAAAATGCAATTAACAACGCCATGGCAGCACCTGCTCCACCGGCTTCAGTAGGAGTAAAAAAACCGCCATAAAGCCCACCCATTACCAATGCAAATAAAGACACAAAAGGTAAAAAGCGTTTTATGACAAGTCCTAATGATCCACGCGCTTTTCTATTTTGTTTATCCTCAACAGGTCGCCAGATACGCGCCATAATAATGACTGTAATTACATAGAGCAGAAAGCCTAATATGCCCGGAAGAATACCGGCCAGAAACATGGCTTTAACCGATTGCTCCGTAATCAGTGCATACAGTAATAAGGCAATAGAAGGCGGAATCATGATTCCCAGGGTGCCACCAGCGGCGAGTGAACCTGCCGCCAGTTTTGGGTCATAAGCGTGTGACATCATCTCCGGGTAGGCAACCTTGGTCATGGTTGATGCGGTTGCCAATGATGAGCCGGATACGGCGGAAAAGGCCGCCGATGAAGTAATACCGGCAATGGCAAGGCCGCCATTCCAGTTTCCGGTAAAACGCTTTGCAGCAAGGAATAAATCACGAGACAAGCCTGACTGTGCAATCAGGTTTCCCATGAGTAAAAAGAGTGGAATCAGTGTTAATGAGTAATTTGATGCCGTATCAAAGGTGGCTGTTTCAAGTACATTCAAGGCAGGCCCAAGCCCGACAATGGCAGCAAAACCACCGGCACCGACAATAATCATTGCCAGGGCAATTGGGCAGCCAATGGCAATTAAAGCCATTAAAATAAGGATGCTTAAAAAACCGATAGTCTGTTGTGTCATGAATACTTTTCCTTTCGGAAAAAGGCTTTTAACAGACAACTGAGCGTGGTGACGAAGCATGCCAGGCTAATCAGCGCATAAAAATAATAAAGGGGCATTTGCAGGTCTTGAGTTGCATCGCCGCGATGTTCTACAAGGAGTGCTTTTTGCTTAAACTGCCAGAACAAGATGGCGCAAAAGGCAGCCATAAAGAGTAGCCAGAGTGAATCCAGAATTTTACGCCAGGATGCAGGCAGGTGCTGCTCCAACAAATCAACTCGCACCATTTTGCCGCATGCGGCGCGAGGCAATGCGGCGAAGACCATTAAAAGCAGAGTATAGCGGGACAGCTCAATGGCACCGGGGATTATCAGGTTGATTGTGCCATTGCTCAGATCAAAAATTTGCCGGGCGATGATATTAAAAGCAACCACAGCTAATAAGAACAGTACGCTTAGCAGTGAAAAGGCATCGAAGAGGCTGAGTAATCGTTTAGTCCGCATAGATTCACATAGATTATAGAGAAAAGGGCAAGAAAGTGGGGGGGGGTGTACTTTCTCTATCTCTATATGCTCTCAAGCCTTACTTTAGCTCGGTTTTACATTCGGCAACATAGCTTTTTATCTTGTTATAAGTCTCTGTGCCGGGTAAACCTTTGGCATCCAGTTCTGCCAGATAGTGTTTGCTTGCGCGTTCACCCGCAGCCACCCATTTTGGTCGTTCTGCAGGATCTATTTGATGAATACTTGCGCCACTCGCCCTGATTTTGGGCAACGCATCGGCATCCCCCTTATCATAACCGCGCCCGGCAATAAGCGCCCACTTCATGCCTGAATTATTATCAATCGCCTTTTTAAGATCGGCCGGTAATTTTTCATAGGTCGCTTTGTTCATGGTAGTGACAAAGGCCAGTGAATAGAAGCCAAACTCGGTATAGTCCCTGGCGATTTCATTGAGGCGAAAACCAGATACAGCCTCCCAGGGAAGCATAAACCCATCAATGCTGCCGTGCTGGATGGATTCATAAATCCGTGGCGCGGGCATACCCACCGGCTCGGCTCCCAGCTCCTTTAACAAATTACCAATAACAGCGGTAGGGCGACGAACTTTTAACCCTTTTAGATCAGCCAGCTTAGTTACGGCCTTGCCTTTTGTGCCCAGATGCCCCAGCCCGTGAGTATGCACATAAAGAACATGCGTCTCTTCGTATTCCTTATCCAGTGCGCCACTGTCATAAAGTTTCTGAAAGGCGCAAGAACCCACCTCAGCCGTATCAAACAGGCCGGGTAATTCAATAATTTGACTTAAGGGAAAACGGTTAGCTGTATAGCCCTGAACCGTCCAGGCAATATCAGTAATACCATTTTTGGCATTATCATAACCCGCCGGCGCTTTTCCCAGCGTTTGTGCCGGAAACACGCTCACCTTTAACTTGCTACCTGAATCTTTATTTACCGCTGTTGCCCAGTCTTTAAATAGAGTCTGATTTTGCCAGGAACTTGCCGGCATAAAGTGAGCCAGTTTTAATTCTTTTACAGTCTTGCCTTTATTAACTTGAGAAGCAGTCGCATTTTTCTCGGATGAGTTATTAGATTTGTCATCCGGACTGCTATTGCAGCCACTGAACAAAGAAGTGACTAGAAGAGCCGTAACACTGGAAACAATAAACCGGTGAGTTAGCAGAGTCATGCACATACCTTCCTGAAAACCTGGGAAAGCGCAGTATAGCAATATTTTAAATGAAGGATAATAACCCTTTTTTTAGTCAGCTCTGAATTACCCTTAAACAAACGGTATCAGCTTATGTCCTTTCCAGGGATTGGGCTGGTTCCACCAGCGTTGTGCCAGCGTACCGTAAATAGCTCTAAAGTCAGTGGTGTGTTGCACATTGCCATTGGCATCAAGCCGCGCCAGATCAGGATGTCTGCCGTAGATGCCACCACGCACTCGACCGCCCATAATCATGTGGGAGGAGGCTGTGCCGTGGTCGGTTCCGCCGCCACGGTTTTCCCTGGCACGACGGCCAAATTCGGAATAGGTGACAACGAGCACATCATTCCATTTACCGGCACGCTGCATGGCTTTTTGAAAGGATGCCAGACCATTGGCGACCGTATAAAGAGCGGTATCTTGCGCGCCACGTTGACCTGAGTGGGTGTCAAAGCCTTCCTGGGTCACTTTATAAACGGGTGCATCAACGCCGTTGATAATCATTTCAGCGACCGATTCAAGCGAATGACCAAAGACACCTTTTGAAAAGCCTACGCCAGTACGTCGCGGGTTGCGTCCTAATTTTGAGGCTAATTGTTCACCCGCACTGAAGAGCTGATGCTGTACCTGACTAACATGGGCAATGGCGGGGGTGCGCCGATTCGGCTGGCAATCGTTAATGCGTTTGATCTGGCTTAAAAAATTACGCGGATCTTGCATGGTTATGCTGTTTAATGTACTGCTTAAAAGTGGCCCGAGTTGAGCTTGTCCTTTATTGAGTGCGATCCCGTGCAGGCCTTGTTTATACTGTGGCAAAACACGCGACAACCAGCCTTGTTCGACATACTGATTTGAATTTGATCCTGAGTCCCAAATATCCATGGAGCGAAAGTGAGAAAGAATGGGGTGCGGGTAGCCCACGCCCTGAATCCATGCCATTTTACCCGAGTTCCAGATGGGCATTAGTGATTTCATGCGCGGGTGCAGGCCCACTTCATCATTGAGCTTTAGTACCTGACGTTCTTGAATGGCAATACGTGGTCGATATTTGTAATAAAGCTCGTCTTTAAAGGGAACCAGTGTATTAAAGCCGTCATTCCCCCCTTTTAGCTCGACCAAAACGACAATGCGTTGTTGTCCATTGCCCGCTCCCCAGAGTAATTCGGGTGTGATTATGCCTGCGGTTGAAATAAGGCCGGCGTATTTTATAAAGTCTCTGCGATTCATGTTCTTTTTGCCTTGAATAAGGTTTTAGTAGCGTTTAGCTCACTGTTTAAAGGGGAAATAGTACTTAAAAAGTACACCCCCCACCTTTTTTGCTGTTTTCTCCAATAGCCTGGTTTCAGGTCACCTGATAGGCCGGATCCAGAATAAAAGCCCTTGCCAGGCGTTGTTTACCCGGCTTTTGCGGCGGTGCCAGGAGTGGCGGAATGGCGAGTAACCAGTCACGCAGTTGTTGCGGGTTAATATCGGGCAGTTTCTGTGCTATGCCACCCCGATTTCTGTGCTCATTAAGATTTCCCCGTGTCAGGTTGGTCATCATTGAATTACGCCTGAGTAAAGACTGAGTGCTGATCCAGTTTTTTCCACCTTCCCAACCTTTTACGCTGGGGTGGGCAAAAACGCCTTGCCCCATAATATTAAGATTATGCGCTAAATCGGTATGTGCCGAGTTATAGGGTAGGGCGCGTAATGTGCCGATGGTGAGCTGAATTGGTGATTTTATCAGTGCGCCCCGGTTTTGTGGCGCCCAGAAAACAGCGCTGTTTAATACGGCTTTGAGCAGGGTCGGAATATCATAATTGGAAGCACGAAAGTCCTGGGCCCACTGTTTGGTGATGCGAGTATCGGGGCGTGAAATACTAACAAATTCGTGCCACATTTTTTCAGCGATGGTCTCAGCCGTGCGCGGATGTTGTAGC
Organism: Thiotrichaceae bacterium; assembly: GCA_027083815.1. GTDB lineage: Bacteria > Pseudomonadota > Gammaproteobacteria > Thiotrichales > Thiotrichaceae > Cocleimonas. The sequence continues at coordinate 901 of JALWMR010000021.1, read as the reverse complement.
AAGATATTAATAATATCCTCGCCTTTAAAATTACCGCGTGTGCCCAAAAATGTCTTAACGCCATTATCGTGATCATTGGCACGAAAAACAGCTTTTCCACTGCGATCATCCAGCCCCATGCCGGTAAAAGCACGCGCTGCTTCGCGCATATCGTTTTCGCTGTAATGGCCTATCCCTAAGGTAAATAGCTCTAATAATTCGCGGCCAAAGTTCTCATTTGGCTCATCTTTGGTACTGACATAACCATCCAGATAGACCAGCATGGCCGGGTCTTTGGCGATGGCGTGTAGCATTTGTCCATAGTTGCCGAGTGCATGTTGGCGTAACATCAGGTTTTGTTGGTGAAGAAAGCCAGCCTGCTGTGTTTTTGCAATCGAAGAAGGGAAGTGGTTATGCCAAAATAGGGTCATCCGCTCTAAAAAAGGTGAGCGTGTTTTAAGAAGATGCTGAATCCACCAGTCTTGCAGCTTTTTGCCTTCGACTTTGGAGATGCGCATAATCATCTTTTTGCGGCGCATATTACCTTTCAAGCTAACGATACGACTCCACGGGCTCATTCCTGGCGCTCTGGGTAGAGACATATCCCGATTCTTGAGTAAATGATCAATGGCCTGTTGGCGAGTTAAATTTTGATAGCGCTGAATAGTATTCCACTCACAGCCAAGCCCTGTACGTGTCACTAAATGACGTGCATCGGTAAAACCTAGTGTGCTCACAAATATCCCCTATATGGTTTTTTAAGACTTTTGCGTCTAAATCAGAATTTTTATTATTCTGAGACCTTTGCACGAAAGATATGACGGATAAAAACTGCTTAAATTCCCCTGTTTTTTCGTATATTTTCGGTCAATAGCCCTGCTATTCCCCTCAAATCTACAAAAAATCAGGAAAATTACGCTAA
>JALWMR010000020.1 GCA_027083815.1 Thiotrichaceae bacterium | reverse complement strand
AAACCATCTTGCATAACCCGCAGGCAAAAGATGAGTTCAGCGCCTTCTTTGAGCGCAACGATGCCTTTGGTTTAGGTGTCTGTAATGGCTGTCAGATGTTTTCACATTTGCGCGAGATGATTCCCGGTGCCAGTCATTGGCCAGAATTCCATCGCAACCAGTCAGAGCAATTTGAAGCCCGTTTTAGCATGGTTGAAGTTATGGAATCACCCTCCATTTTACTAAAAGGCATGGCAGGCTCCAAAATGCCTATTGCAGTCGCGCATGGAGAAGGTCGTGCGGTATTTAACCAGACTCAACCTGAAACCCTGCTGGAAGAAGGCCTGGTCAGTATGCGTTTTCTGGATAATACTGGCGCAGCAACCGAGCACTACCCCGAAAACCCCAATGGTTCCGAACAGGGCATTACCGGTCTATGCAACAGCGATGGACGTTTCACCATTATGATGCCACACCCCGAACGGGTTATACGCACCGTCACTAACTCCTGGCACCCCGATGAATGGGGCGAAAACAGCCCATGGATGCGAATGTTTAGAAATGCACGGGTCTGGGTTGATTAAGAGCATAACCAGGTACACTTATTGAGAAAAGCCATTAAAAGTGGGGGGGTGTACTTTTAGAATCTAACTTTCCTAATTTTTCACATAAAAAAGCCCCGATAAATATTTATCAGGGCTTTTTTATGGAGATAAACCTTAAAATAAAGGGGATTTAACGCCCATAATGGTGAGTATGTGGACGGTTGCCATTTGGGTGAGTATGTCTTACTGAACGGGTCATGCTATTGGCTGGATGCGTATGTGCGTTCGGATTTCTGTTCATCCCTTTAGACTGACAGCTATATCGGTGCGTATGTGGACGATTTCCATTAGGGTGTGAATGATAAATCGACTTGGTACAGCGGTTGGCAGGGTGTCTGTGCTGGTTAGGGTTCTTTTTGGCATTTCCCTGACAGCTATAACGATGCGTATGCGGTCGCTTACCATTGGGGTGTGAGTGTGTTACCGAATTGGTGCACTTATTAGCAGGGTGCGTGTGTCTATTTGCATCGGCTGCGGGCTTTGCAGCAACAGCGGCAGGCTTTTCAATTTGGGTTTGTGAGCAGGCTGCCATAAATAGACCTGTCAGTACAACTGAACCGATAATTTTATAATTCATATCTTCTTCCTTATGTGATGTGAGTACAATAATACTTAAGAATATCCTGCTTAATCTCATCGACTTAATCAGACCATCCTTTTTTATTATTGCCGGATAATATAATCGAATAACTCCAATAAATAAAGCAACCTTTATACGAACAATCAACCTCATTTAGAAAACTAACTTTTTTACTCTATTTTATAAATCATTGATGCCCAAAGACTTTCCCATACAGCGCCCGTTTCCTGTGCTTCTTTTTCTGGCGCTTCAATCATTTTTACCGCGCTTATAAGAAACAGCCCACCCTGTCCACGCGGTATCGTTATTATTCCCTCTTTATCCGTGGTTAAATGCGTTTTAATCAAGGTGCTATTTTCAATCAGCTTATCCTTCTTTTTAAATACCCGGTTGAAGATATTCACCCGTTTATTAGGCACGGGTTTTCCTTTCCATAATAGCTGCGCCTTGATAGGGCCTTCTTTTGAGGTGTAAGGATTCGTCTTGATAAGCCATTCAAATAATAAACCCAAGGCTTCATCCTGACCTTCGCCGTTACCTACCTTAACTAAAGTCTTGGGGAAACGGCGATAGCTTTCGGTAAAGCCTTTTTCTGGCAGGCCGCGTTGCCGATGTTTTTCCAGCACCCATTCATTACCCTGATTTTTTAAAAAACTGTTAAATTTTTCAGCCTTTTCATAAGTCAGATGTGATGCTGTTGTTGTCGCAGAAATGACGAGCAAGCCCTGTTTATCAATAACTTCATTGATTGCCGGCAAATCACCAATTCTGGATTTAACAGGACGGGTTTCCCCATTTTGGGTTAAATTCAAGAAAACATAACTCGTGGGCAAATAAGAATACTCGTTACCTTTAAAATTTGAACCAACCTTTTCATGCGCCATCAGTTTTTCGCCGGGTTCAATACTAAATTGCAACGGTTCAAACCAGTATTCATGAGCAGTGACTGCCACGGATAATAATAGGCCAAACACCAATATTATGATTCTAGAAAAGATAGACAATAGAATTTCCTGTTTGAGTCCTAGTAAAAAAAGAGGTTAAACTAGCGGGTTAATCCTACCCTCATGTTTAAAACAATTATATGCAACCTCGACATACTCTACTACAACTTGCACTCTTTTTTCTGGGTGTTTTCTTTTCTTTGAGTCTGCTTGCCCACGAAGTTCGCCCGGCGATTATTGATCTTGATATTCAAAGCCCCAAACAAGCCCGAATAACAATCAGGCTAAATCTTGAGGCCCTACTTGCCCAGATAGACAACCAAAGCAAAAATACCCAGGATGATAAAAACGCAGCCCTGTATGACCAGCTACGCAAGCTGCCAGCCCCTGAACTGGAAAAGAAATTCAAATCTTTTCTGCCTTATTTCAAACAACATATTTATCTCAGCTCTAGCAACCAGGCAGGACAAAAACAGTCAGCCCAATACACAGATTTTAACAGCCAGATCCCCCCTGTGGGTGACACCGATCTTGCACGTGATTCAAGCATTACTTTTAATGCCCAGATACCTGCTGGTACAAAGTCAATAACCTGGCACTGGGATAAACAATTTGGCAATGCTGCCTTGCGGGTAAGCACTCCGCAGAACAAAGAGCACTATTCAGCCTATTTACTGGATGGAAAATCAAGCGATTTAATACCCATTCCATCGGTACAAGAGAAGCACGGAGAAAATGGCAAAAAAGTAGGGGGGTGTACTTCTTTTGATTGTAAATGGAAGGTTTTCATCAATTATTTAGAGGTCGGCTATGTGCATATCCTGCCTTTGGGGATGGATCACATCCTTTTTGTGGTTGGCCTGTTTTTACTGAGCGCCCGGTTACGCCCTTTGCTCATACAGATCACCACCTTTACCCTGGCACACAGTGTAACCCTGGCTTTAGGTATTTATGGCATCATCAATGTGCCCTCTTCTATTGTAGAGCCCTTAATTGCCGCTTCGATTATCTTTATATGCATTGAAAATATTTACGCCAGTCACCTAAGTCGCTGGCGACCGCTGGTGGTATTTTTCTTTGGTTTATTACACGGGCTTGGGTTTGCCAGTGTCCTCAAAGAAATAGGCCTGTCATCGGAAAATTTTGTGACCGGGCTGGTCGCCTTTAATATCGGAGTAGAACTGGGTCAGCTCACCGTGATTGCACTGTGTTTTCTTATCGTAGGCCTCTGGTTTCGAAACAAACCATGGTACCGCCAGCGCATTACTATTCCGGCATCCATCCTGATTGCATTGATTGCCGCTTTCTGGTTTGCAGAGCGGGTAAACTGGATTCAGGTTTAAGCTTAAACCCGCGCACTTCACACCAGAGTAATTTTATCTTTTTCAATTATAATTAACTTGCGCTTATACAGCGCGCCCAGTGCTTTTTTAAAACTTTTTTTACTGGCGTTGAAGGTTTGATAAATAACTTCAGGCGGGCTTTTATCCGTAATTGTGGACACTCCGCCCGACTCTTTTAAATGTGCCAATATTCGATTTGCCAACTCGGGGCGCGATTTTACCGAGGGTAATTGCAAACTTAAATCGATCTTTTTGTCCGGGCGAATGGCCTTGATATAGCCGGATAATTTATCCCCAATTTGTAGCGGTTTAAGCAGTTCATTTTTATATAATAAGCCGGTGTAATTGCTACCAATGACCGCTTTGTAGCCCAGTTCGGTTTCGGCATAAACAAGCAGGTCAACGGCTTGTTCGGGTTTATGATAGTGACTGGTTTCGAAAAGGAATTTGTCCAGTTTTGAGGATGCCATAATCCGGCCGCTGTGCTCATCCAGATAAAGGTGCACCACATAGGACTCCCCTACTTTCATGCGTGTACTTTGTTCGGCAAAAGGCACAAACAGATCTTTCATTAAACCCATATCCATAAACGCGCCAACCTGATTGACATCCACTACCTTGAGATAAGCACATTCATCAACCTGCGCCAAAGGTGTTTCTGTCGTTGCGATCAGACGGTCTTCGGAATCCCTATAGATAAAGACTTTTATCAAGTCATCTACTTTTAGATTTTCTGGCTCATATCGCTTTGGAAGTAAAATCTCCTCCAGATCATGCCCTTTTTTGGCTGAACCGGGCGATAAATAAGCACCAAAAGGCAAGCGTTTCACCACCCGCAATACATTGGTGCGCCCTACTTTTAAACGTTTAAACAGATGTAACGTGCCATCTTCCTGATGATTTCCCATTATTTATCATCCTGTGTTGGCAACTTACGCGTATACAGTGATGCTCCAGCAGGTGGCACTGGGTTTGTTGTTTTTTCTGTGTTTTTATGCTGCGACTTCTTTGATTTTAAATGCACCTTTTCGGATTGTTTTTGCGCTTTCTCTTCTTTTTTCCTGTGTGGTTTATTATCCCGTTTCTTTTCTCGTAATTCTGCTTTCTTTCTAACTAAAGAAGGACGCTTTTTATTTTTTAATTTGGCTTTCTTTTTAGGTTTACTACGCTTTATTGCTTCGGGAGGTTTTTCATCCGCTTCAAAACCTTTTAGCTGTTCGCGTTCAAGACGAATGCCATTGCGTTTTTCAATCACCTTAAAATGCTGATAGTCATTGTGCGAGATCAGCGAGATTGCCATACCGTCTTCACCAGCTCGACCGGTACGGCCAATGCGATGTTTGTAATCATTAGGTGAGCGTGGCAGCTCGTAGTTAATCACACAGGGTAGCTGCTCAATATCAATGCCACGCCCGGCGACATCGGTGGCAATCAGGACCCGTGTTTTGCCTTCTTTAAAGTCTCGCAAGGCTCTCGCCCGTGCATTTTGCTGTAGGTTACCGTGCATCGCAACTGCCGATACATCGCGCTTTTCAAGCTTCCTGACCAGGTTGTCGCAAGTACGTTTGGCACTGCAAAAAACCAGCACCTGCTTCCAGTCATTTTCTTTTAAGAGATGCGCCAGCAAGTCATTCTTCTTGTCATAATTGACCGTAAAGACACGCTGATTAATGGTCACATCATCATATAAATCATCTACATTAATAATGGCAGGTTGATTCATTACCTGACGCACCAGAGTACGAATACTTTCCGGAAAAGTAGCGGTAAACATCAGATTCTGCCGCTTTTTGGGCATCCGTTTAAACAGGGCTTCAATTTCTTCCTTAAAATCACCCTTCATCAGACGATCAACTTCATCGACTACCAACGTTTTTACCTGATGCAACAAAATAGCATTATTCCTTTGCAGATCAAGCAAGCGCCCCGGCGTAGCAACCAGCACATCGGCACCACCGCGCAAGGCAATCATTTGCGGGTTGATTTTAACCCCGCCATAAACGCTCAGACATTTTACTTTTGGCTCAATAAATTCAGCAAAGCGTTCGAACTCTTCACGGATTTGAATAGCCAGCTCACGGGTTGGCACGAGCACCACATAAGGCACCACATTTTTGCGCAGCAAGTTACCCGATGGGGCTTTGTGCGGTTTCTTCTGAGCTAGCTTTTCGCGGCTTCTCAGTAACTTTTCCAATAGAGGCAGCGCAAAAGCAGCTGTTTTACCCGAGCCCGTTTCTGCCCTTGCCAGGACATCCTGCCCTTCCAGTATCTTTGGGATGGCTTCTTGCTGAACATCGGTGGGCTTTTCAAAACCTGCTTTTTTTATTGCGCCATAAATGGCTGACGAAAAGGAAAAAGAAGCAAAGTCTCGTTTTGTAGGTGTTTTTTTCATAAATTTTTATCGTCATAAACGAAAGAATAGGTTAAAGGCTATTGTAGCCTGTTTACAATGAAAGCGTGCTTTATAATTTTCCACGGACAAAAACCGATATAAGCCATTTTTTACGTGACAAGCAGACTGTAATCCGCCTTGTAAAGGGCGTATTATAAAGTGGTAGCGACACAGTATAGTATGATATGAAAATGGAAATTCAAAGGACTCAGTGCAATAACCTCAGCAAGCCCGGCTTTGACTGGAGCAAGGAAGATTACCAAAACTTTGGTCGCAAAAACCAGTTATTAAAACATAACTATCACCAGTCCGAACTATTTAGTGATACTGCCCTTGAAGCCTTGCTGGATAACTACCCGCGCAAATGGCTACAGTGCTACACCATGGGCACTAACCCTGAACATCACCGTGACTGGACACCGGTGCATATTGCCGACCGGTCTGGCGCTGAAATCATCGAAGCACTGCATAAAGGCCGCTTTTGGGTGAACCTCATTCATATAGATAAATACAATGATGACTACGCTTCATTGATTTCAGATATGTATGACAAAATCGGGGAAAACTGCCCTCACATCAGCAATATCAGAAGTTCATTTAGCGCCCTGCTCATCTCATCCCCCGGCGTACAGGTCTATTGTCATCTGGATACCGATGCCAATATGCTTTGGCATTTAAAAGGGGTTAAAAAAGCCTGGGTTTATCCGGCTGATGACCCCCGCTTTACCCCACAAAATTATATTGAAGAAATCGTCGCCGAAGAACGTCACGAAAACATCCCTTACGAAAAATGGTTTGATAAACACGCCTTTCATGCTGAGCTACATGCTGGTGATGTGGTTAGCTGGCCACAACACTCACCGCACCGGATTGAAAATATCGGTTTTAACGTATCCCTGACAACAAGCTATGCCTCTAAAGAAAGTCGCCGCCTGATTGGCGTACACGGAGCCAATCACCATTTTCTAAAAAAGTGGGGCATTAAAAATCGATCTATTGAAACCAAAGGCCTAATAGCGGCACTCAAAGAATTTAGCTACCTCGCCTCTAAAAAACTGGGATTACTAAAAAAAGGCGAACGCACCAGTACCTATATTTCAGATATTGAAGTAGATCATACCAGCGACACTGGAACCCGCATTCGTGATGCCAAAAGTCGCACGGCATTTTCGTATACAGACTGAGTAGCAGCCAGGCGTTCATAACGGGAGAAAAGGCATAAAAAGGTTGGAGTGTACTTTTGATGATTATGTCATGCTTCACTAGTGTCCCATTAACTTTTGTAAAATCTCAGTACAGCCTTCTCCCTGATCCATAAAAGGTTGCGATACTCATTGGCTTTTATAAGGGATAAAGGATGTGCCAGATCAACCACTTAGCTTGTTTAATTGAGAATGTTCGAACTGGCGACAAGCCCTTTTAACAAGCCGAGCCACGCAGGAAATTGACGATAAAGGTTTTGACCTGTTTGAGCGAGGTACGAGCGAGTTTCAAAACCGCGTCAATTTCTGAGTAATGAGGGAACCCCTTGCGGCTTGTTAGCAGGGCGGAACATTATTAGTTTTGCACAATGATTTGGGTATTTTCTGTAGCTGTTGACAGAAAAGTACCTCGTAGCCAGAAACTAAAGTTAAAGAGGAATCGGGGCTTTTAAGGCTACGAAAACCTAGTCTAAAAGTTAACGGGACACTAGTGGTCATGCCTATAAAACCTTTATCAGCCTCACTCCCCCATTGTTACGTTTTAGTTACGTGTTACGCAGCCGCTTTTTGACCCATTCTTTAAC
>JALWMR010000019.1 GCA_027083815.1 Thiotrichaceae bacterium | reverse complement strand
AAAAAAAGAACATTTAGAATGTTTATTATAGGTATTTTTGCTTCAATAAGTGGTTAAAAAGTACACCCCCCCACTTTTTATGACTTTTCTTCGGCTGCGCCTCACCCTTCGGGTCAGCAGTGCTGTTGTCTCGCTTTGCTCGGCTCAAGTCACCCTGCGGGTAATCGTTGCTACGCTCCAACATTGTCTCGCTCCGCTCCGCTCGGCTTGCCCTTTTCTCCAAACTGTCAGATATTTCCGGTGGCACTACTGTTTTTTAAACAAATAAGACCTTTCTCCTTTTTTTACAACAACTGTATGGCTTATCAGTGACTGCTTTGAGTTCCATAAGTGAAGCTGGTAGCTTGGCGGGTCAAGAAAAAACTGTGATGGCCGCTTCATCGTTAAATCTAACAATAAGCCCATTCCTGTACTTGGTGCGACGCTTATCACTGTGCCATTCCATTGTTGAAAAGTAGCAAGGTGAAGATGACCACACAGTATCTGCTGAATATTGGGGTATTTGCAAACAAACTCACCGAGTTTATCTGAGCCAACAAAGCCATCAATATCTGACTCAATCACATTAAACCTGGCAGGCGGATGATGCATAAAGAGTACACAGGGCTTATCACCATTTATTATTAACTGCTTTTCTAGCCACGCTAGTCGTTCCTCGCAAATCTCGCCACCCGGCTCTCCTTCCATAGTGCTATCAACTGCAATCAAACTAAGCGGAAAACTATCAATAACATAATGAATAAATTTATTATCTATCGACACCTCAACCGGGCATCTATCACCCTGAAAAACAGACAATAGAGCTGAACGATTATCATGGTTACCCGGAATCACATAATAGGGCATTGTTAACTTATCCAGCAGATCAGCTGCATAGGCTAACTCTTCTTCCTTACCTGAACAACTAATATCTCCTGTCACCAATACCACATCAGGCAAAGGCTCCTGCTGATTAATATGCTCAACGCATAAGGCCAAATTTTCAGCCATCGGCGCAATGCCATATGCCTTAGTACCCGGTTCAGATATATGTGTATCGCTAATCTGGGCAATTAACATAAGGCACTAAGTTTCTTTTTTTCTTGAAACGAAGAAATTAATAAACGCAGCAATTGTTATAATCAAGACAATCAAAAAAGAGACCGCATTCAAAACAGGTGTCGAGCTAAAGCGAATTCGTGAATACAAATCAATCGGCAAGGTAGGATCTGAACCTACCAGAAAAATGGTTGTGTTAATATTTGAAAAGCTTAATAAAAAGGCTACAACAAAAGCACCAATAATTGCTGGACGAAGAAATGGAATAGTCACATACCAAATAGCTTGTAGCCGCGTTGCCTTAAGGCTCAAGGCCGCCTCTTCTAAAGTTCGGTCATATTTTTTCAGTCTGGCAGATACCAGCAACATCACATACGTCGCACCAAACGAGAATTGGCCTAAGATTACCAGCCAGTAGCTCGGCCTAAATAACTCAAGATCAATACCGAAGTGTTTCTCAACATAGTTACCAACAAAAGTAGAACTGATCAAAATCGAAATACCCAAAATAACACCCGGTATTACCAGAGGCGTTAAGGCAAGAAAATACAATAATCCTTTAAAGCGAAACTCCTCCTCTTCAAATAACAAGGCTGCAATGGTGCCTACCAATGTCGACATGAGAGCAACGATTAATGCGGTGGTTATACTCGTGTAAATACTCTGCAAAAGTGCTGAATCAGCAAACAAGCCTTCTCTCTCATCGGTTGCCGAGAAGAACCAGTCCAAAGTAAAGCCATTCCAGGGTAGAGCAATAAAATCAGAATCATTAAAGGCCAAAACCGAAATAGCTATTAAGGGCAGGACCAAAAAAAGGAAAAATAGCCCTACATAAATCGCATAGGTTGACTTATACAGCTTTGTGGTTGGTAGCGAACGAATCATATCAGGAGCCCACCTTTTCTAGTTTTTGACCAGACAACTTCAGCGCCAGCCAGATAATGCCAGAAGACAGCATTAACAACAGGAAGCCAAATGCTGCACCCTCATTCCAGTTAAAGGTAGACAAAAACTCATTATAAATCTGCTCGGTAAACCACAAAGAGCTTTTACCACCCAAAATATTCGGCGCCAAATAATCTCCAATCACCAGCATGAAAACGATAATCGCACCCGACACAATGCCAGGCATGGAATAAGGAATAATAATTCGGGTGAAAATTGCCCATTTACTCGCACCTAGATCACTGGCCGCTTCAATAAGGGAATCATCCAGACTTTCAAGGGTGGACATAACAGGCACAACCATAAACAACATTGACATATATAACAGGCCAATAATCATACTAAAATTGGTATAAAGCATATTCAACGGTTTATCAATTATGCCCAGTGTCATCAAAAAGTGATTAATAATGCCATGATCTCCCAGCAACACCATCCAGCCATACACCGTCACCAACTCACCAACCCAAAGGGGAATCAAAAGCAGTAAAACAAGGAAAGCGGCATTCTTTTTTGAGATCACTTTTGTTAAATAAAAAGCAATGGGAAAGGTTATAACAAACGCCAGTATGGTAACACCTATGGCGTAGGCAGCGGTTTTAACAAAAGTCAGCCAATAGATTTTATGTTTAAAAAAGGCAATGTAATTATCCAGCGAAAAAACCATATCGCCATTATCGTTTTCAATCTTGAATGAGCTTACCAGCAAGTCTATATGGGGTAGGACAATCAATAAAACTAGCCACAATAGAACGGGAACAATGAGTAAATAAAAAGTCACATTAAAGCTTTTTTTGTTTTCCATAATAAACTCCTTAATGAGAGACTGATTAATAACACTTTAAATCATCACGATGAATACCGATGGGAATGGAATCGCCCTCTTGCAAACTTTCAAACTGTGCATTTTGTGGCAATGAGATAAGTAACTCCTCATCACTTCCATTTACAATCGTTGAAAGCTTGGTATTCGAACCATCGAAAAGAATCGTTTTAATAGTGACATCAAAATACTCAAAATCATTGTCACCTTCTGTTGGGTAAAGAATCAACGCCTCAGGTCTTATAAACATTAAATCTGCTTTTTCAATACCCGGCTTGCTTACAGTCCAGCCACCCGTTGTCGTTAGTGATTCAGCCTCTTGGGAACTCAACTCAAAGCGATTGCTATCCCCGACAAAGCCTGCCACAAAAGCAGTTTTTGGGTTCTTATAAAGATTTCGGGGGGTATCAATTTGTTCAAATTGTCCTTCATGCATAACCGCAATCTTGTCACTCATTACCAGCGCCTCTGATTGGTCATGCGTAATATAGATAAAAGTAGTACCAATTTCTTTTTGTAATAATTTTAACTCTACTTTCATATGTTCGCGCAACTTTCTATCCAGTGCACCCAGTGGCTCATCCAGTAACAAGATGGACGGCTTCATGACCAGCGAACGTGCAATCGCAACCCGTTGACGTTGACCACCGGACAATTCGGTTACTTTTTTCTTCTCAAAACCTTGTAAACCAACCCGTGATAGCATTTCATTAACGCGTGAATCAATTTCAGTTTTATCCAGTTTTTGGCGCTTTAAACCAAAAGCGACATTTTCTCGCACATTCATCATGGGAAAAAGAGCTAGCGTTTGAAAAACAATATTAACAGGGCGTTTTTCAGGGGGGATTCCTTTCATGCTCTCACCACGAATAATAATCTCGCCTTCACTCTCATGAAGAAAACCGGCTATCATTCGCAATAAGGTAGTTTTCCCACAGCCGGAAGAACCCAAAATCGAGAAGAAACCTCCCTCCTCTACAACAAAATCTACATCTTTAACGGCCGTAAAATCGCCAAAATACTTTGACACATTTTTAACCTCTAAAATATTACCCATAGCTGCTCCCACATCAAACTAAAACCCGCACTTATACCTCACTTATAAAAAAGCCTTCTATGCTAAGCAAAGAAGGCTTTTCACTGACACATCAGAATTCACTGATTGAAAAAAACAGTTACTTCGCAGCCTTGATTCTATCGAGTGCTTTAGCTTCAATAGACTCAAATCCATCAGGAACAGGGGGATGCCACTTGATATTATCAATATCTTCCTTTGAAAAAGAACGCTCAAAATCAGCTTTAATATCTTCATTCAGGAAGTTAGAAGCATCTTTGGATGCCGTTCCATAATTACTGGCATTAGTAATCATTGCAGCATTTTTAGGCTTCATTATGAAGTTAATCCATTTATAAGCACCCTCAACATTCTTGGCTTTTGCAGGAATCGCAAAAGTATCAATCCAGCCAAGCGCACCACTTTTGGGCGCGATAAAGTCAATATCGGGGTTAATCTTGTGCACAGACCAGCCTTTTGCGTCCCAACCAGAAATCACATCGGCATCACCACTTTTGATGATCTCAACCTGGGTGTCGCCACTGGTCCAGTAGTTTTTAACCAAAGGCTTAGCCTCAATCAACTTCTTTTCAACCTTATCTATCAATTTCTGATAGGCTGCTTTATCGCCGTAAAGTGCAAAAGGATCTTCTCCCATACCAAAGGCGGTTGCAATTAGAATAGGTCTTTTTAAACGATACGAAATCTTGCCTTTGTATTTAGGGTTCCAAAGATCAGACCAGTCTTTGGCATCAGGTGCATTTTTCTTGTTGACTATCATGCCCGTTGTACCATAAACATGTGGAACACCATAGCCTTTACCATCTACATTAGTATTTTTCTTTACCGCATCGACCATAGACGTAATTAACTGGTCGGTATTAACCTTGCTATAATCAATAGGCTGATAAATATGGTGTTTTTTCTGAACCGCTGTAATTCTGTCTTGACTGGGTTGAGCTAAATCAAAACCGGCACCACGTGTTGCACGCAACTTTGCAACCATTTCCTCATTGTTACTGTAAGTAACTTGAACATCAATACCTGTTTCTTTTTCAAATTGTTTGACTAATGCTTTTGGCGCATAACCTTTCCAGGTAATAATCTTGAGTGTTTCCTTTGCCATCGCACTGGAACTTAACGCAACAACGATAGCGCCAAGCAATACTTTTTTCATAAACATTATGCCTTTCTCCTTTGGCTTATTATAAAGAGGTTAATAAATGAAAAACCAAACTTAAAATAGACTATAGACCATTAACGAGAATATGCAGGCAAAATATGACACTTTTATGACAATTACCAATTTTAAAAGTGACTATTTGGTCATTTTCATAATTAAAGGGGAAACTGATTAAGGAGCGAGAATGACATCTACCCTGGCTTCGCTTAACACCTCAAGCAAGTCTGCATCAGGATAGCTATTCGAAATCACTAAATCGACATCAGACAGGATAGCCACTTCAAAAGGCGCAATTTGATAAAACTTACTGGAATCTGACAGGATCATTCTTTTTTTCGCTTGTTTTAGCATGGCTCTAGCAATCATTGTTTCATCATAATTATAATCAGTTACGCCTGCGCTACCATCAAGTCCAGCTATTGTTATAACCGCATAATCAGCCCTGAACTGGCTGATCTGAGAGATTGCCATCGGACCTGACGTTTCACAATTATCAATTGAAAATTGTCCCCCTAAAAGAAATACCCGGTTTGAACTATTAGCACCTAATACCCTTGCAATATCAACTGAATTAGTAATAACGGTTAAACTATCGATAACATTTAACTCTTCAGCAAAACACAGTGTTGTTGTACCGGTATCAATAAAAAGAACATCCCCCGGCTGAATAAATGAACAGGCTTTTTTAGCAATATTTCGCTTGGCGACAATATTTTCCCGCATTCTCTGCTGAAAAGGTCCTTCACCAACCATTCTAGGAAGAATTGCTCCCCCATGAGTCTTTTGCAGCTTACCTGCCTGTGAAAGAGCGGTTAAATCACGCCGTATGGTTTCAGCCGAAATACCAAATAACGAAACCAGACTCTTAACGGTCACTTCGCCATCTTGGTGTAACACATCCATTATTATTAATTGTCGCTCATTTGGTTTCATACTACACTACTCATAACTTTGACCGAATAGTCATATTTGAATGATTAAAACGTCACACTAGCCGACTATCTTTAATGACCATTAAAAATGACAAACGCAAGTAAAATAGTAGCATCTCAGTACGATATTATCATCATTGGTGCCGGTATCGTCGGTTGCGCCATGGCTCGGCAATTCACACTTGAAGGGGCTTCCGTTCTAATCATTGAAAAAGGCCTGGATATTCTGGATGGTGCCAGCAAAGGAAATAGCGCCATTTTACATACTGGTTTTGATGCACCTTCCGGTTCTGTCGAGCAAGCCTGCATTGCTGACAGTTATCAGGAATACCTACAGATCCGCAAAAAGCTAAAATTACCACTGCTTAAAACCAGCGCGCTAGTGACAGCATGGACAGAAGACCAGGAAAACCTGCTTGGTGGAATCCTTGATAAAGCACATATTAATGGCGTGGATGATGCCGAGCTAATAACAGCCAGCGCAACCCTTAAAAAAGAACCTAATTTATCCAATACAGTACGAGCGGCAATTCATATTCCCAGAGAATATGTGATTGATCCCTGGACAGCTCCAACCGTTTACATGCTACAGGCCATTGAAAATGGCGCAACACTACAGCGTAATACGCAAGTATTAAATGGTGACTTTGATGGCGAAAGCTGGCAAATCCAGACAACACAGGGAAGCTTTAAAGGTAACACCCTTATCAACTGTGCCGGGCTTTACGGTGATAAAGTGGATAGCCTGCTGATTAAAAAAACAAGCTTCGAAATACGTCCTCGCAAAGGGCAGTTTATTGTTTATGACAAGGCCACCAGCAAACTTATTAATGCCATAATTTTACCTGTTCCAAACGAGATCACAAAAGGTGTGGTTGTCTGTCGCACCATTTTTGGCAATGTACTGGTTGGCCCAACAGCAGAGGAACAAAAAAGCCGTGATGATGCCTCGGTTAATAAAAAAACACTGCAGGCACTTCAACAAAAAGGTGAGGAAATAGTACCCGCTTTGCGTAATTGTCCGATAACGGCAACATTTGCGGGCATCCGCCCTGCAACCGAGTTTAAAGATTACTGTATCCAGCATTATAAAAAAGAACACTATATCAGTGTTGGGGGAATTCGCTCTACCGGATTAAGCGCAGCACTGGGCATTGCAAAACGGGTTTTTGCTGATTATCAAAACGCTGGAAACATCCACAAAGCACCTGACAAAATAATCTACCCCAGCGTCCTGCCTTTAGCCGAAACAGAACAACGCGACTGGCAAAAACCGGGCAATGAAGGCATTGTGTGCCACTGCGAATGGGTCACTCAGCGTGAAATCAAAACAGCCCTCAGCGGAAGAATGCCTGCCAACAGCCTTGCCGGACTTAAGCGTAGAACACGCGTCACGATGGGACGCTGCCAGGGATTTTACTGTGCAGCCAGGCTAGCTAAATTAACCGAAGGCGCGTTTTCTAAAGAACCTTCCTTACTAGACGAGGATACTCAGCGTGAACAAGCCGCTACCCGCTACCTGTGATGTAGCTATTATCGGCTCTGGGCCTGCAGGCCTGGCAACCGCCATAGCACTTAAAAAACAAGGTGTAAGCGATATAATCGTTTTGGAGCGCTGCGAAGAGGCAGGTGGAAACCCACGCCATTGTGGTCATTCACCCTTTGGTTTAAGCGAGTTTAAACGCGTTTATCTTGGCCCTGCC
>JALWMR010000018.1 GCA_027083815.1 Thiotrichaceae bacterium | reverse complement strand
AACAAGGTAAAGCGCTTTCGCTCCTGCATTAATTGATTCATATTTTCAGCGACAGAAATATGAATCATTTGATTATTTTTCTTAAATGTTTTTGACCAGATAATCAGGTGTTGTTCTGCTGGGCCTGAAACATCGTGAAGCACGGTTGGCTCACTACTCTTTACAATCGGGATACGTGCAGCCTTAAGTGAAGGAGAAAACAGTGTTTTATCATTATGCTGCACCATATAGTAATGCCCTGAGTTAGGGGTATTATAAACAGGGTTGAGCTGTCTCCAGCGAACTTTAAAAGTATCAGCTTCGACAACAAGACTATCTAGAATACGTTTGGCATCCAGCTCTAATCGAGAACTTACAAAATCGGTAAGAATACTGCGGGTCGACAATTTGGTAATAATCAATAAAATGAGTAACACCACAATAGACACAATCGCGATATTTTTTTGTAGCTGTCGTTCCAGTGTTTTCATATTGGATGAGAAGCAGATTTTCCCTTAAAAATATAACCTTGCCCACGTTTAGTGATGATACTCTCTTTGCCAATTATCTGACGCAAATGACGTACGTAAACTTCAATAAGGTTACTATCTTTATCAAAATTTTGATCATAAACATGCTCTGTTAAGCGCGTCTTGGTCAGGATTTTATCCGGGTTTAACATAAAGTAGCGCAGCAATCGAAACTCTGTGCCCGTAAGATCAACCCTTACTCCTGTTGCTAAAGTTACTGTTTGGCGCTCTTCATCTAAAGTCAATCCACTACTTTCAATATTATCTCCGATGGATTTATGATGGCGTCGAAGCAAGGCCTGAGTACGCATCAATAACTCTTCAAAATGAAAGGGCTTGCCCAGATAATCATCCGCACCTGCCTTAAAACCATCCACCCGCTCATGCCAGGCATCTCGTGCGGTTAACACGATCACAGGCACAGCATTGTTCTGTTTCCGCCAGTTTTTTAGTACCTCCAAACCCGAGCGCTGAGGCAAACCAAGATCAAGAATCACCGTATCATAAGGCTCTTCATTGCCCATAAACTCGGCATCAACACCATTATCAGCAATATCCACGGCAAAGCCTTGTTTTTTTAGCTGCTTGCGCAGATTTTGGCTAAGCTCAGGATCATCTTCTGCAAGTAATAAACGCATGGTTTAAAATATTACGCTACTTCATCTCCGCTTTATGTTTCTTGTCCTTGTGGTTCATATTGTCATGCCCCGTTCCTTTATGTTTCATCCCCTGCATTTTGCCTTTTTGCTTGCCATGTCGTTCTTTTACATGCTCTTCAAAACCTTCTGGTTTTTCAATATCACCATCATAAATATAGGCAGCTATTTTTTCTGCATCTGCTTTTGCTATGGATATCGGTGGCATAATATTAAAGCGACGAATCGCTCCAGGCATCAAACTTTTGCTTTCATCCTGTTGTTCCACCCACTCTGATACTGCTTGCACAAAAGAGTCTTTATCAGCATAAGTACTGATATAGTGCATTCTTACAGCCGCAATAGGTGGTGCAACACGTTTTTGCATATCCATCCCGCCTGTAGAGCCATGACAAACAGCACAGTTTTGTTTATAAAGCTCAGCACCTGTTTTGCTGTCTTCTGCAAAGTTGGTTTGAGAAAATATCAGTAACGACATCCCTAAAATTATTTGTACCCGTTTCATTAGATTACCTCCTGGATCATAATTATTCATAACAACTAATAATAGCAGGCTTAGATGAAATTAAACTGAAAATAAGCAATCTAATTTACCAAAGCATCACGCATCTGCATAAAAGCAATCATATATTAAAACATAAGCCGCCAGATTATTTCCATAGAGACCTTTGCACGAGAATACTAATAAAGTATTAAAAGATAAGAAATCTGACATTTTAGAATATAAAAAGAGAGAGCTATTCTTCCTCTTTTTTGCTCTCCGATTCATTTTAAATAACAGGGATTTATAAGATTAATCTCAGATAACTTTAAATGCTATCCATAAAATCTATCTTGACATCAGATTTTTTTGCGCTAATCTAATCGGGTCTATCAAAATAACTCATGGAAGGTTAGCGATGAACCCCCGCCACTCAAACCGCAAAGCAAAAATTTATAACCCTGCAACCCGTTTACTGCCAGGCGCCTCCCTGACGGGTCTGGTGCTTTCTCTGGTGCTCACAGCGTGCAGTAACGGTAATGACACCGCAAAAAACTATTATCTCGCACCTGAAACTATCGCCAGTGGCTCTTCCGTTGCAGGTGTGGATATAGCCTCGGGCAAACTCAGCCGTAGCGAATCTGATCTCTCCTCAAGTACGTTGTCATTTTCACGGATGTTTGCATCCCAAGGTGCAGGCAGTAAATTACTCGGCGGCTGGCGACATAACTTTGCCAGTCAGTTCGATGGCAAGGGCACTCCCTGGGCAAGCTGGAAAGGTTTAAAAACTCACAAATTCAGGGATGCTGAAAAAGCCTGTAGCGATGGCTGGGAGCAGATCAGGGCAGAAGCCTATAACGGCAGGCTGGTAAATGCACAGCCCATTTTCCATAAAGGTCTGTGTGATTTATACCTTGACAGCAAAATCGTTGCCTCTCTGCCAGTGCGTCATGCAGGTGGCAAAAGTGACTTCCCGCTACACACACTGACACGCCCGGATGGTACAAGCTACACCTTTTTTAAAGACAGCAATGATGTCTGGCGCACCACCACCCGCACGCCACTGCGCCTGAAAAAATCAGGTGATCACTGGCAGATAACGACACTCGATGACAGCGTTGAAACCTACAATGCCAGCGGTCAGCTGATCAGCATCACCAATGCCGCCGGACAAACCACGCGACTGGACTACAAAAATGGCAAGCTAGTCAAGGTAACCGGACATTTTGGTAAAACACTCGAACTTGCCTACAAAAATGGCAAGCTAATATCCGTCACTGGCGTTGATGGCATAACCCACTACACCTACGACAACCAGGGCAGACTGGGCAGCGTTATCAAAGTTGATGGCACAAAAAACCACTATCACTACACCGATGGCAAACTCACCAGCATTGTTGATGCCACAGGTAATACCGTCTCAAGCTACAGCTACGACAAACAGGGAAGAGTTATTGCCACCGAAGGCGCAAATGGCAGCAATGCCAAAACACTACAATATTCAGCCGATAGTGTTAGCGTCACCGACCCCAATACCAGTGCCAGCGACACCTACCTATTCCTCATCAGCCACGGCATAATGAAAGTCGCCAGCATTACCGATACTGATGGTGCCAAACAAACCTTTGAATACGATGCCAATGGCTACCCCAGCAAGATCACCGCCAAAAACGGCGCAGTGACGCTAACCACCTACAACAAACGCGGTTTACTGGTCTCCAGAACCGAAAACGCGGGAACAGCATCCGCCCGCACCACCTTAACCGAATGGCATCCTGACTTTAGAAAACCCACCAAACAGGTTGAACCTGGCAAAGTGACTTTCTCTGAATACAACGCCAAAGGCCTCTTGAGCAAACGCATCCAGGGCACCGTGACCCCGGCAGCCAAACGCCTCGCCGCCAAAGGCATCAGCGCCCTTCAACTGCTCAGAAAAACCGACCTCAACACCGCCAGTATCCGCGAACAATCCTTTGAATACACCACAAACGGTCAGCAAAAAGCGACCACCGCCGCCAATGGCGCCAAAACCGAATTTGCCTACGATGACAAAGGCAACCGCACCAGCAGCAAAAATGCACTCGGTCAGGAAAGCAAAACACTTGAATTTGATGCCGCCGGTCGTCCACTTAAAACACAGGATGCCAATGGTCAGATCACTGAAAACCAATACGACGCCGCCGGTCGCCTGATCAGCACCACCACCAACGGCCAAACCACCAGCTACCAATACGACGCCGCCGGCAGACAAACCAAAGTCACCTACCCTGACGGCAGCACCACACAAAATGAATACGATGCCGCTGGAAACCTCATTAAAACCATCGACCAGGATGGCAATACCACCGAAAACAGCTACGACAAAAACGGCAACCAGATTGCCAACAAAGTGATGGATGTCAACGGCAACATCCTGCTACAAAGCCAGTCCGTCTATAACAATAAAAATCAGCTCATCAAAAGCATTGATGCCGACGGCAATGCCACCACCTATGAATACGATGCCAATGGCAACCAGATTAAAACCACTGATGCCAATGGTAATATCACCCGAAGTGAATACGACAGCAATAACCGCCTCATCAAAACCATTGATGCACTCGGTGGTGTCACTCAATACACCTACGACATCAACGGCAACCGCACCAAAGTCATTGCCCCCAATGGTGCCACCACCACCTATGAATACGACAACTTCAACCAGCTTATCAAAGAAAGCAGCCCAGATCGTGGTACAACCACCTATGAATACGATGTCTCCGGCAACCAGACAACCATCACCGACGCCAACGGCAACATCCACCGCATCAGCTACGACCTCTTAAACCGCAAAACCGGCGAAAGCTGGGACAACCACCCTGAACTCACCATCACCTACGAATACGACACCTGCCGCATCGGCAGCCTGTGCAAAACCACCGACCAAAGTGGCAGCACCACACTTAATTATGACAGTGAAGGTAAAATCACCAGCAAAACAAGCACGATTGAAGGCGTAAACCTGAGCATTCAATACAGTTACACCGACGATAACAAACTGCAAACAGTTACCTATCCCTCTGGTAAACAAATCAGCTATACCTACAATATTGATAAAATCCAGAGCATCAGTATAGATGGTAAGCCACTGATTACCGACATTAACTACAACGCCGCCAACCAGCTTACTGGCTGGAAGTGGAGTGATGGCACAGCCTATAGCAAAACCTACGACAGCAACGGCAGACTAAAAACCTTCCCACTGGGCAATAAAACCAGAACACTGAACTATGACAACTTAGGCAATATTACAGGCTGGACAGACCAGCCGACCTCAGGGTCAGCTGGTTCAAACAGCGATGGCGAAAGCAAAATATTCAGCTATGACGCACTTAGCAGATTAACCACCTACGCAAAGAAAAAAGACACCGCGACATTCGAAAGCCAGCTATTTAGCTACGATGCCAATGGCAACCGCCTGGAACTACAGGACAACGAGATACAAACCGTTTACAGCATACTGGAAAACAGCAACCGATTAACAAAAGTCAATCAAACCGAATACCAATACGACAACAACGGTAATATCATCAATGATGGTGAGCACACTTACACCTACGATGCCAGAAACCGCTTAAGCAGCGTAGATGGTACAAACAGTTATCTCTATAACACCAATAATATGCGAGTGAAGAAAACTACGGCAAACGGTACTACACTGTATGGCTGGGACAATGATCGTATTTTTGCCGAATACAATCCAGATGGTACGGCGATACAGGAAACAGTTTACTTTGGTTCAACGCCAGTCGCCTTGCTTAAAGATGGTCAAACTTACAGAATCTTTGCGGATCAAATTGATACGCCGAGAGTTCTGACTGACAGCTCAAATACAGTACTCTGGGCTTGGGATAGTAAGCCGTTTGGTGAAAGTCAGCCTAATGAAGATGTAGATCAGGATGGAACCAAACTGAGTTATAATCTCAGATTCCCTGGGCAGTATTATGATGCGGAGACTGGGAAGCATTATAACTTTAATCGGGATTATGATCCGGTGACTGGACGGTATGTGCAGAGTGATCCGATTGGGTTGGATGGGGGGATGAATGGGTATGGTTATGTTGATAATTTGCCGTTAAGCATTTATGACATACTGGGGAAAGCACCTACATTTACTTTTGGTAGGTGGATTGATATTTCTTTAGATGTTCATTCAGAAGGTGATGTTTATAAAGCAATATCTCTTGTCAGGAAATATAAGAAGTTACGTTTTACTGTCTATTTGTATAATGATGATAAATATCTTGTTCCACAACTAAAGAGAGCCGGTGTTGTAGTAGGATTGCATCTGGCTCCAGATTATAATACTACAGAAATAGACGAGTTTTATAACTTTGTAAAAAGATATCAACCTACAAATAGGACCCCAGCTGCAATACATGGCAGGGCAACAAATAATATGACGAGCAACCAACTAAAAAAATTGGCTTTGTATAGAGTTCCATTTGTTAGAGCTGCTCGATCAGATCGCTATATTAATACAAATCCACCACTGAAATTAGTATTAGCTCAGACATGGTCTGTGGCAACAATTAAAAGAAGAACTGACTTAAATCACTATTTTACCCATGTTAATCCGATTTATCGCCTACCTGATTTTAACAATAATGCCAGATAAATATTTTGCAGAGAATACTATGAGAAGTAGAAAAATAATATTTTTAATTATTATAACAACAAGTTGCGTTGGGTGTGTAAGCGTAAAGAATAATAATGAAAAATTTAAAGCAGTTTCTTCTAGCTCACTTTTGACTAATAAACTGCTAGATATGACAGCACATGGTATGGCTAAATTTGATGATATTAAACAGCTTGTTGAAAAAGGAGCTAAGACAGAGAATATATTAGTTTCAGATTTATCTTATAATAATAATATTGATTGTCGCTCTGTGCTTTATATCTTGAAGCGAAATTCATATTTATATAATGACCCGGTAAATCTTAACAGTAAGCCTAATAACCCATATATTAAAGAATCTGACAATCATCCAAGAAAGGAAGACTTAGCATACTTGGCAGATACAGGTGATGGTAAAACAATTTGTAATGAAGCAATTAATTTTTTAGCTAGACTGTCCCCTAATATGAAAAATGTCCAAATAAAATATGATGGAAGCACAGCTGCCCACCAATATCTAAAAGACATACATCATCCTGACTGGAGTTTGGATATAGCAAAACTTCTAATTAGCAAAGGAAATGTTAATAAACGTCGGTTTGAAGATGGTTTTACACCAGCACATGTATTTTTACTAGAAAATAGAAAAACATGTGATAAAAAGAATAATGGTTTGCTTACCTCTATCATAAAAGAAGTTGAAAAAAAGGGGGGAGACCTAAATATTAAAAGCAATTATTACTTCGATCATGGAAAAAGGGCTGGTATAAGCTTAGTTGAAATTTTATCAAAATTAACCCATCTTTGTGGCAAACAAACAATTTAGGACAACTATAGTGGCATAGTAAAAGTGGACACCATTTTATAGGTGATATTATCACCCCATAGTATTTACAAGGTGACACAAGGAGAGATTTAGGACACCCATAATTTAATCAGCAAAAAACCACCGCTGAGCCTGATTTTTTACTCTCAAGGCAAAAAATAGTTAAAATTCACTTCATGACTATTGCCCGCTCACAACAAATTGACCTTTCGGTGACTCCTTATTATCACTGCATAAACCGCTGTGTACGTCGCGCCTTTTTGTGTGGTGAGGATCACTTAACGGGGAAAAGCTATGAGCATCGCCGAGAATGGATTGCTAATAAGATCAAGGCATTGTCTGAGACTTTTGCGATTGATATAGCCGCTTATGCAGTGATGAGTAATCATTACCACATTGTTTTGCGTGTCGACCAGGAAAGAGCAAAAAGCTGGGATTCAGCTGAGGTTATCAAACGCTGGGGTGAGCATTTTTCCATTCCTGTACTGATGTCTCGTTTTTTAAAAGGCGAATGCAGCACCTCCGCAGAAGTAAAAGTCGTTGATGAAATTATTGAAAAATGGCGTTCTCGCTTACATGATATTAGCTGGTTTATGCGTCTTTTAAATGAATATATTGCACGAGAATCTAACCGTGAAGATGGAGTAACAGGGCGATTCTGGGAAGGTCGCTTTAAAAGCCAGGCTTTACTGGATGAGCAAGCCCTTATAGCTTGCATGGCTTATGTTGACTTAAACCCTGTTCGTGCTGATATGGCAAAAACACCTGAACAATCAGACTACACCTCTATACAGGAACGCATTCAAAAAGCCATGAATAAAAAAGAATGTACACTGCTACCTTTTATCAACACGGCAAAAAATGAAGCACAAAAAGAAACAGCCATACCGTTTGAATTAAACGACTATATCTCACTGGTTGACTGGTCAGGCAGAGCCATTTTGCAGAATAAACAGGGTTCAATACCTGAAAATACCCCGCCAATATTACAGCGACTTGGCATTGATGAAAAAGACTGGATAAAACACATCCATTACTTTGAACGTCAGTTTCCCACTGTAGCGGGCAATATAGACAAACTCAGGCAATTTGCCAAAGAAACATCAAGACGCTGGATTAAGGGCATGGGGCATGCTTTTGAACCGCTTCCGGGCTAGTTAACTCAAAAATATCCTTCTAATCGATAGAGCATGACCTCATGAGGTTAGCATGTGCCTGTCACATGAATAAAATAGCCGCTAAAGTCATATATCTTTATTTTTTCATTAATAAACCAATCAACTTTTTCAAAAAAAGAGGATTAGTTAGTGATAGCTTTTAGAATATAATATTATGGGTGTCCTAAATAGTTGTTTTGCGATAGTGAGTTCTTCTTCAAGGTCATTTAAGGTTTCGTCAAAAAAATCATCCGCGCTGCTTATTTTTATTTCCTGGGGTATAGCTTTGGTATTCTCTGCGTTGACAGTGGATACAGTTACAAAGGGTATTAATAGTAAAAAGAAGATGCAAGTGTTAGTAAAACGCATTGTTAGCCTCGAATTTTTGCATGGACGGTTTAACGAATTAGAAAAGAATTCAAATCAATGCTTTGATAATAGTAAAAAAAACGGCCTTAAGGAGAATTCCTTTCATTCAGGCTCTGTAAACATACCGTTGAGCAATTAGTAAGCAATTGCTTTTTTACTTTTTGGTCAAACCTGTTATTATCCAGTATCTGCAAGGAGCGCAGGCGAGCTGTGCCCCCTAATAGTTTGATTGGTTTTTAGATTAGAATAGAATCAAATTATTATCAGCTCACTAAATAATATATTAATAATCAAGAACCCAATAATAAATCAGGAGTACACCATGTCAAAAGGGCATATGCTACAAGAACCCTTTCTAAATGCTTTAAGAAAAGAGCGCATTCCAGTGGCCATTTATTTGGTAAACGGCATCAAGCTTCAAGGTCATGTAGAATCATTTGACCAGTTTGTTGTTTTGCTAGGCAGCACGGTAAGCCAGCTTGTATATAAGCACGCTATCTCTACCATTGTTCCTGCTCGTCCAATTAAGTTAACCATTGAAGAAGACGAAGATTAAAAGCAATGCGATGCTTCTAGTCTTTTGGTTAGAGGTATCCTAATTGGAATTATTCGATAAACTCAGTCAGGGTGAGGCTCTGATTGAGCGTGCCATTCTGGTACAGATCGGCTTTGGTAAACATAAAGATCAGCAAGACGAACAAGAGTTTAAAGAACTGGTTCGTTCAGCCGGTGCAACAGCTTCGACGCTTATCACTGGCTCACGCCACGCCCCCGACCCTCGCTATTTCGTTGGCACAGGTAAAATAGAAGAGATCAAAAATGCTGTTATTCAGCATGATGCCGATGTGGTCATTTTCGACCATGCTTTAAGCCCTGCTCAAGAACGTAATATCGAGCGTTATATCGAATGTCGGGTACTGGATCGTACCGCCTTGATTCTTGATATTTTTGCGCAACGTGCTCAATCGCACGAAGGTAAATTACAAGTAGAACTGGCACAGCTTAAGCATATGTCAACTCGACTGGTGCGTGGCTGGACTCACCTGGAGCGTCAAAAAGGTGGTATTGGTATGCGCGGCCCGGGTGAAACACAGCTAGAAACAGATCGCAGATTACTGTCTATTCGCATCAAGCAAATCAATAAACGCCTTGAGAAAGTCAGCAAGCAGCGCGAACAAGGCCGTCAGCTTCGTCAAAAAACCGAAATTCCAACGGTGTCTTTGGTGGGGTACACCAATGCGGGAAAATCAACCTTGTTTAATAAAATCACCGGCTCTGAGGTGTATGCGGCCGACCAACTGTTCGCTACCCTGGATCCAACCCTGCGCCGTGTAAAGCTTCCCGATCAGCAATCTATTGTATTAGCAGATACGGTGGGTTTTATTCGTGATTTGCCACATGATCTGGTTGCAGCCTTTCGAGCAACCTTGCAAGAAACCATCGAGGCTGATCTTATTTTGCATGTAATTGACAGCAATGATGAACAACGTGATTTTTACCGTGAGCAAGTCAATAACGTGATTCATGAACTTGGCGCAGAAGATGTGCCACAACTAGAGGTGATGAATAAAATTGATCTTACCGAACAGCAAGCCCATTTTGATGAAGGTCGTGATGGATTGCCTCCTAGAGTCTGGCTTTCTGCTATAACGGGTGAAGGAATTCCTGGATTAAAGGAAAAGCTAGCTGATATTTTTTCCAGTCAGGTTTTTAAAGGTCAATTACGATTACACCCGGCACTGGCCCGATTACGTGCACAGTTTTATGAAAATGATGCGATTGTCAGCGAGGAAATCTCTGACAAAGGGGAATACCTGCTGGATGTTTGTATCCAGCAACGCAAGCTGGACGCCATGCTGGAGCGTGAAGCGCTTAATCTTGAGCAGTTGCAACAATAAGTAGTTGCTAATTCAAACCACGCTATACGTTTTTAATTTTTTCGGGCTCGTCTGCTTTAATAAATGCTAGTTCTTCTGGAGTCAGCTCAACTTCATCATAACCAGTAATCATAGGCTTGACATGATGCCCAAAGCCACCTATCGTTAATATATAGAGATGAAGGATAATAAAAATAACGATGGCAATAGCTGCGACAGTATGAATAAAAGCAATGATTGAGACAGGTATGAAAGAAATAAGATCTCCATAGCCAAGGCTTACCAGTAGATATGCAATACCCGAGATTCCTACGGTGGGAAAAATCACGGCCTTTAACAGCAAATAGGTAAGTGCTTGCAAAGGGTTATGCTTTTTGCGGTAGGTTTTGTGATAAGGGTGCGGCTCTCCCTTAAAAACACCATAGGCATAATAACGGGCTACGTTTAGCATATTTCTGGTAGTAGGAATATAGTGCCGCCATTGACCCGTTGTGAATAACCAGAAGAAAGCAAATATCCATAAAATCAATAATGCGATGCCTACGACGGTGTGAACAGTAACTGCTGTTTTAAAGTCGATAAGGTCGTTCATGCCATGAATGGCTAACCCGGTAAAGATCAACGTGAAGATTGATAGCACCTGGCTCCAATGCCAGATGCGTTCAAATACAGAGAATACTTGAATGGTTGGTGTGAGCGTCTTATTCATTATGTCCGCCTCCTTTTACGTGCAATTAATCGCAGTAAGGCATGCAGTAAAACGCCACCTAAGGTTCCAATAATTGCTAATAAACCAATGAGATTTAATTTGCTGGTTTGTGTGGCAGCGGGCATATAAAACCCGTGCAGATCTTTTAATCGCCCTTGCTTAGCGTGGCACTCTTCGCAGTTTAAGGCATCTTCTTTGGGGGCAACCATGTGATTGATTGGCCAGTAAGATACGGTTTTAATAAAGTCATATTCGCCACTGTAGGGTATATTGTATTTCTGCATGCCTACTTTTATTGCCTTGCCAAAATCATAATTACCCCATAATGCAGTATCATCATCACCCCATAATTCCATATAAACCAGCGTGTTATTACCTTTGTCATAAGGTTGAATCGTGCGCATTTGCTTAAAAGGGTAAATGCGTGAGTCAGGGTCATTATATGATCCTTTAAAGTGGTTGACTTCGATAGGTTGTTTTTTGGGATCAAATTTCTGGTCAATGGTTAGATAATTCATTTTTCCATTAAACCAACGGTATAGGGGTTTTACATTTTCTGCGTATTTAAAACTACCCTTAATAGATTTATAAGTATGACGATGCTCGCCATTACCCTGCGTATACCCTTCTTCATTATAGCCTTCACCATTTTTTAGGCGACCCATAGTGCGCCAATCCCAATCGGTTTTAGTGGCGACGCCACCGCGGGCATAAGCAGGAATATGACAGGTTTCGCAGGCGACTTTACGAGTATGATTATTAAGGTTAAAACCAGTCACTGAATTAACAGGATGAGGTGAATCAGTATGGCAGGATTTACAGCTGGTTACTTCTCGTTTCATACCGGGTTTGGGAATGTCATGCTTGCCAGCAACATCCATTTTATAGCGGCTACCGCTCCATTTATGTCCTTCGCCCACATGACAGGTGATACAGGCAAAGTTTTCACCTTTACTATCCATATGAACATCGACTTTTTTGTCTGGGTTAAATAGCGCTGAAGAGAGGTCTCCATGTTTAACATTATCACCACCACCGCCATAGAAGTGGCAATTTCCGCAATTGGCACGTCCAGGCATATCAACACTTTTAGCAGATTCAACCCAGTTTATTGGGTCTTTTCCCTCAAACATAACGGAGCAGGCTTTGTTTCCCTTTGAAGGGGGGAGCTTATAATATTTCCCCGTTGATTCATGGCAGGCTAAACAATCAATATTTTCCTCATTGCTAAAATCAAAACTATCATCCTTCCAGCCATAACCCGCGTGGCATTGGGCGCACATGCCTTCATTACCACGTGCATTGGTGCAAAAGGTGTTGACTAAATGCTTTTTACCTAGCATCTGTCCTGTTTCAGTGTCTTTATATTCCCATGTCCAGTGTTTGTTTTTTATGAATTGGTGACCAGCCGTATTGTGACACTTTAAACAAGCCTTAGTGACCTCAGGGCCGCTATTAAAAGGCCCCTGTAATTCTTTTAGCTTGCTATGATCGGTTGTAGACCTGGACTGTTTCTTGGTAACCGTTCGCCCCTCTCCAATATTCTTATATTCGGAGATGCCGGGTTCAATCGTGTTGGTTCCCGAATGCTCAGCATATGATGTTGTCGATGATATTATTGATAGACTCATTGCCATCAATAAAAATAACGGAGAAGCCGCTAGCTTTGAATAGACCTTTTGCCCTTTTGTGGTGTCACATTTTTTCATTGTTTCATTCCCTCTAACTTGGTAGAAACTAGTTCTACTAGGGGGGAAGCGCATTGATAAACGTCATTATTGTTGGTTTTTCTTATTCTTCTTGATGAATATCAGGTGTATTAAGACATTTGAAATAAGTGAAAACATAAATAGGTAGAAAGATGAGGCTCTTTCTACCTATCTATTTATATTAAGGAAGTCCTGATCAAGTCCAATTATTATTAGCTTGCCAAAACTGCCGCTATTTTTCTGAGTTAAATCCTAATCGACTTAATCAGGGCTTCCTTAAGAGGAGGGGGAAACTATTAATTCATAAATTGCTTTTCATTAGCTGATTTAACTTTCCGTTTAAATCATCAATTTCATCCAGGAGCTCCAATACGAGCGCTGCGCCGGCAAGGTTAATGCCAAGGTCGCGCCTAAGGCGTAATGCTTTATCGGCACGGATTAATGCGCTGCGGTGAAAGCGCCACTGGCGGCTTGATTTGCCTTCAAGTGGCGAGATAACACCATGATCCACCATGCGGATAATGGTCTCTGCAGGGGTTTGGCATGTCCAGCAGAGTTCTGCCAGGGTCATTGCTGATTCTTCTTCGAGAATATAGCCCGATACAATACTGATGTTTTTTGCGTTCATAGTCATACTCCGTCGAAGAGCCTAAAAGAGATAGCTGCGCGGATTAAAATTAATCTCATCGCGCATTTTCTCGTTATATTCTTTAACCTTGGGGTTCGATGATGGTGGTAATGCAATTTGTAATACCACATAGAAATCACCTGGCTGTTTACCCGGCAAACCTTTTCCTTTCAGGCGTAATTTACGACCCTGTTGTGAATCAGGGGGTATCTTCATGCCGACTTTTTTACCATCAGGGGTGGGTACATCGACTTTTGCGCCCAGGGTTGCCTCCCAGGGTGCAACAGGCACATTGAGGTAAATATCCTTACCATCAACAGTGTAAAGACGATGTGGGTTAAAGGCGACTTCCAACATTAAGTCACCCGCTTCCGCACCACCCATACCCGGGTTGCCTTGTTTGCTCAGGCGTATGGTTTGCCCTTCTTTAATGCCCTTTGGAATTTTGACTTTCAGGGTACGGGTTTTATTAATAACCTGGCCCTTCTCATTCACTTCAGGTACTTGCAGGGTGATGTTTTTGGTTGCGCCGTTTATAGCATCTTCCAGATCAATCATAATTCTGGCGCGGACATTCTCACCTTTTGCCTGAAAGCCACCACGCCCAGCGCCGCCGGAAGAATAATACGCACCACCGCGTCCACCGCCGCCAAATAAGTCTTCAAAGAAACTACTGTAATCCTGAGCATTTCCTTGTGTATAACCACCGCCGCCAAAGTCAAAATTTTGCTCCCAGTCGGGTGGCGGCTGAAAACCACTTTGGCCGGCTTTCCAGTTTGCACCAAGCTGATTGTAGGCTTCACGCTTTTCAGGGTCTTTTAACACTTCATAGGCTTCGCCCACTTCTTTGAATTTAACTTCAGCATCAGCTTCCTTGCTGACATCAGGATGATATTTGCGCGCAAGTTTTCGATATGAGCGCTTTATCTCATCCTGAGTGGCGCCTTTATCGACGCCTAGTATTTTATAATAATCTTTGTATTCCATATCGCTCTCTTGTTATTGATCGACCATGAGACTGACAAAATGCCCAAAAAGTAGGGGGGTGTACTTTATACACTCTTTTATGGTTAGTTACTTGCTACTTTCTTAGGCATTAGCCTGCGCCCATTGTATTATTTGCTGTGTATTCAGGGCACCGGCCTGACGAGCAACCTCTTTGCCTTGTTTAAACATAATAATACTCGGGATGCTACGAATGCCAAATTGTGCCGCTGTTTGTTGAGCCACTTCGGTATTCAATTTAGCCAGAATAACATTAGGGGCTAACTGAGCGCTAGCTTCGGCAAAGGCGGGTGCCATCATTTTACAAGGGCCGCACCATTCTGCCCAGAAATCAACCACTACAGGGATGTCGTTTTTGCTGACAAATTTAGCAAAAGTTTGGTCGTTTAATTCAACAGGGTGACCTGTAAATAATGGTTTCTTACATTTGCCACATTTTGGATTGTCGCCCAGGCGCTCAGCCGGAATGCGGTTTACTGCCATACAATGTGGGCAGACTACATGTTTTTTATTG
This sequence comes from Thiotrichaceae bacterium, assembly GCA_027083815.1. Lineage (GTDB taxonomy): Bacteria > Pseudomonadota > Gammaproteobacteria > Thiotrichales > Thiotrichaceae > Cocleimonas. The sequence continues at coordinate 11,987 of JALWMR010000018.1, read as the reverse complement.
CTCATATTTTTCTCCTAAAGTATTTCTAATAAAGCTTTATCTCAAAAAATGTTTTGGCCTTATTAGAAATACCTTTTTGTGTTAAATTCAAAAACAGGGGCTGATTGTTACCAGCCCCTTTGTTGTCGTACACTTGGTACGAACAAGTTTAGTTCACTTCTATTTTTCTGCGTTTATGTTTTTCAGATTTTTTAATCTCAACACGCAAAACACCTTGTTTATAAGTCGCTCTTGCTGTCTCGGGGTCAACTTCGTAGTCAAGCAGAATCACTCGTTCGAAGTGCCCAAAAGCACGTTCTTTAACGGTATAGTTTCCTTCTGTGTTTTCGCGTGTAAACTGTTTTTCACCTTTAACGTAAAGAACATTGTCAATAACGCTGATATCAAAATCAGCTTCTAGCATGCCTGGTGCTTCAATATTGACCACAACTTTATCGTTATCGTCAAAAATATCGGCACTTAACAGGCCCCATCGGGTCACATCTGCAGGGTTGTCGCCATTCTCTTCCTTACTGTGAAAGCGTGTTAAGGCATTGCTTGCACGATGAATAAGGTGGTTCCAGCCACTACTGATTGAATCCCAGGTACGCGAGAAAGTTTTGGAAACATCATCTAAACCAATCATGTCGCTACCTCCGTATAAGTTTAATTGTATTTAAATTCAGCCTAAGCTGCTTTAACTTCTATTTTTCGAGGCTTATGCTTTTCTGAACGTGGTATAACCAGCTTTAGAACGCCATCCTGTAGATTAGCATCAATCTTGCTGGTATCCAGTTCAGGGCTAAGGGTGAATTTTCTGCTATAAACACCCGCGTGGACATCCATATAAGTTGGGTTAAGTCCCTCAGGTGTATGCAGATTAAGCCCGCCCTGAATGGTCAATACGTCATTGTCGACGCTTATATCAAGTGAGTCCTTGCTCACACCGGGTAAATCCAGGTAGATTACTGCGCCGTCTTTAGTTTCGTGAATATCGGCTGCAGGCATTAACTCCATGGGTTGAGCGCGAGAAGAACCCAAATTTTCTGCCATATTACTATTTTGGCTGACAGCTGCTTCTGTTCCTGTTTTATTGCTCATATCTAATACCTCCTCTATTAAGCCTTAACTTCGATTTTGCGTGGCTGAACTTCAGCCTTTTTCGCAACGCTTATGTGCAATACACCATCACGATAGATGGCCTCAGTCTTGTCTGGGTCTACGTCTTCAGGTAGTGCAATGGTGCGCTTGAATTTACCCACAAAACGCTCGCGGCGATTAAGTGCATCTTCATCATCCAGCTCATCTGCCTTGCGCTCACCAGAAACGCTGAGCAAATTCTTTTCAATAGTGACATCCAGCTCATCTGCTTTCATGCCAGGGGTAAAAAGATACACCTCAACACTTTTGTCTGTAACGCCCATATTAACTTGTGGATAAGCTCGCACTCGACCTCGCATTGCGAACTCGGGTGTAAACATTTCATCTAACCCTTCAAAAAAAGAAGGAGAAAAACGTAACATATTTGAAATCATCGGGTTACCTCCATTGAATGAATTTCACATGACTTCCAAACTATGAGAACTTTTGAATTTTTCAAGTCCTGTCAAGTTTGAACGTTTATGGGCGTATTATCATGCTACCAAAGTTAATTTACTGTCAGTGGGGTGACAGTTTTGGCAGTAAAACCTGGAAAAGGGCAACCGAGCCGTAGGCGAGATAAGTCGTAGGGCGGTTGAGCCGAGCCACAGGCGAGACGACAGCTTTAGCTGTCCCAAGGGTGAGGCTTAGCCGAGCAAAACCGTAAAAAAGTGGGGGGGTGTACTTTTTAGAGTATCTAATTGGTTATTTTGGGCATTATATTGGTTTGATATTGGCTTTAAAAAAGCTGTTTGTAATCTATTTGATAATACACCCGTGCAGAAAGCCTGGTTAAGGTTTAAGCCCATAAATACTTGGGTTTAACCAGGCTCTTCTAAATTTACTATCACAAAAGCGATAGTAAAAAATGCGTCTTTTAAGATTCTTTTAAGGTAATGTGCCTATTTATAATAGAATTTTATATATACCTTCCACTTGTTCCCATTCGACGGTTGCAGGGTTTTTTAGTTTGGGGTTAACCTGTTTAAACACCTTTGCAAGGCTTATTGTTATTCCACCAAATATTTCAGGGATTTTTTTCTCCAGTTTTTCATCATAAGGCAGATCTAGTAATGGCAATTTTGACAAGCTGTCCAGAATATCACTTAACGATAGCTCCTCATCAATCTTTTTAAAGGCATTAATATTCTCTTGTAGCCCCTTGGTGATTGGCATATCAATCCATGCAATGGCTGGTCGATCATTTGCTTTTGCTTTGGCAGTTGCCAGTAACAATAAATCATGCAGACGCTGATTAACAAAATCATCGACTCGTTTGATATCATTTTTATCAATATCTAAAGATGCAGCCTCGCGGAATAAACGCTCAAATTGTTTAACGGCAATAACCATAGTTGTTTCCTTTCATTGTGTTTGTAAATTGTTAGTAGTCAGTTGATTTAAAGCTATTAATGCAGTGCTTAGTTCATTAATTTGTTTAAGACGTAGATCATATTGATACTAATGCTGCGAATATGTCACTTAACTGACACGTCTTGAAAAAACTTGATGCTTACCATGTTGGTAGGGAGCAGGAATGAAAGTTCCGGAATTTAGCAATTAGTAATGAGACAAGGTGTAACCAGCGTCATCAAAAAGTGCTTGTAGATCATTTATGCGTATCATGTTTCGGGTCTTGTTGATCACGCCGTCTTGCTTCCAGTGTTGAAGGTGTTGGTTAATAACCTGGCGTACAGAGCCGACCATGCGCGCAAGCATCTCGTCTGAAAGCCCTGATACGAGGTGTTGCCGGTGTTCATTTTGCTGCTTTCCCTTGTAATCAAACTTTTGATTAAGGTTCGTAAGGAGAATTCGGCTAAGTCGGGTAACAGTATCGTGTAAGGCAAAGTCTGTTGTTTTATCTTCCTGTGCGCGCAGTTTTTTGGCTATATAGGGCATGAACTGCTTGTTAAGTTCCGGGTATTGCCATATCCACTCACGCATTTTTTTAATGGGAACCGAGATGAGTCTTAGCTCCTCAACCGGTGAGAAAAACATTTCATGTGGTTTTTCATCTAATAGTGTAATGATATCCAACCCATCACCGGGTTGCAGTAAATCAAGCGTGACGCTACGCCCGTTATCAGGGTTGATACGCATCATTTCAATGCGCCCCTGAATAAGAATGTGGAACTTGTTCATCAGGGTGTCCTGGTTAATATAGGAGTCTTTATCCCATGTTTCCATTTTGAAATAGGTAGCCATTTCTTTCACCAGGCTTTCTTTTAATAAGAGCACCGGTTGTCTGACTTTTATCTTCAATTTCTTTCATATATTTTCCTCAGGGAGAGGGAGGAACTATAGGGGGTACTAAGTTTTAATTAACACGCATAATAACCCTACCATATATTGTCTTTGTAGACTGCTTTCACCGTATTTTTTTCTATAAAAATTCATTTACGTCATGTAGATGACATTTTCATGGGTATGACCTGCTTAGAATGTTCTCCATGTTTGGGAGATTTCTATTGTTTGCAAATGGAAATTAATGATTATGAAAATGATATAAAGGAGAAAGCAATGAGTATTGGAGATTCAAAACTAGACGATTTATTAGAACAATTAGCCCCGGTGATTTTACCGCCAGCGGAATATCCGCCTGCGGATGTGGTGCGTGATACCCCCCGTGAAGACTTAATAGAAAGAATCAAGAACAATGCAGAAGAGGTGGGGATTGATCTGACTGATGAGCATTGGGAAGTGATTAACTTTCTGTTTGATTTCTATGAGAACTGCTGTGAGGCAAACCCAACGGCTTATAAAGGACATAATAAATATTGGGAATACATTGACTGTGTTCGAAATAAAGAGTGTACACCTGATTTGGAGGGAGCGGATGATAATGCCTGTCCTTATGGATCATTGAGTCGTAAAGAAGCGCTCAAAGCTTATCGTGTTTATCGCATATTGGTTAAAGCGTTTAAGGATAAAGGTGGGAAAAAGCATTTATACAAGCTGTTTCCCTACGGACCTTTATTTACTATTCATTTATTAGCGCAACTACCTCGTTTAGTGGGTGATGTTGACCCCCACTATGGCACGGCTTACTAGGAGTCTGTCTGAGAACAGGCTCCTGGCAAGTTCAGAGGAAAAGGTTTAACTAACAAAAACCGTCAGTTGGGTGACATTAAATTATTTTTTACATGGTTAGAATGTCACTCAACTTGGAAACCTGTCAAGTCGGCAGGTTTAAATAATTTCAATAACTGCAGTGTGTATTTGGTGTTGAAGCATCATTGCCATTAGCAGTTATTACCTATAGGAGGTCATAGATTATGGCAAAAGTAATTGGTATAGATTTAGGAACAACAAACTCTTGTGTTGCCGTTGTAGAAAACGGTACACCAAAGGTTATTGAGAATGCAGAAGGTGATCGTACAACCCCTTCAATTGTTGCATACACAGATGATGAGGTATTAGTAGGGCAGCCGGCAAAACGTCAGGCGGTCACTAACCCTGAAAAAACAATATACGCAATCAAGCGACTGATTGGTCGCAAGTACGATGAAGAGGCAGTACAAAAAGATATAAAGCTGGTGCCTTATAAAATTATCAAGGCAGACAATGGTGATGCCTGGGTTGAGGTGAACGGTAAAAAACTATCTCCTTCTGAAGTTTCTGCGCGAATTTTGCAAAAGCTGAAAAATGATGCTGAAGCGCATCTGGGTGATAGCATTAAAGAAGCGGTTATAACAGTACCTGCCTACTTTAATGATTCACAACGTCAGGCGACCAAAGATGCAGGCAGAATTGCCGGTCTGGATGTTAAGCGAATTATCAACGAGCCAACTGCAGCTGCTTTGGCATATGGTATTGATAAAACCAATAAGGAAGACCAGAAGGTTGCTGTTTACGATTTGGGTGGTGGTACGTTTGACGTATCCATTATCGAAATCGCAGACATTGATGGTGAAAAGCAGTTTGAAGTTCTATCCACAAATGGTGATACCTTCCTCGGTGGTGAAGATTTTGATATGCGCCTTATGGATTATCTGGTGGATGAATTCAAGAAAGAATCTGGTGTTGATATCAAGAATGATCCTCTGGCGTTGCAACGTCTAAAAGATGCTGCTGAAAAAGCTAAAATTGAACTTTCATCTGCACAGCAGACAGAGGTTAACTTGCCATATGTGACAGCAGATGCTTCTGGGCCCAAGCACTTGAATATCAAGGTAACCCGTTCAAAACTTGAATCTCTGGTTGAGGATTTAATCAAGCGTACTATAGAGCCTTGCAAGCTGGCGCTTAAAGACTCGGGTCTTTCTGCATCGGATATTGATGATGTCATATTGGTGGGTGGTCAAACCCGTATGCCCAAGGTGCAGGAAGAAGTTAAAGGCTTCTTTGGTAAAGAACCTCGTAAAGACGTAAACCCTGATGAAGCGGTTGCAATGGGTGCGGCAATACAAGCTGCAGTACTTGCGGGAGACGTTAACGACGTATTATTGCTGGATGTAACACCACTATCACTGGGTATTGAAACCATGGGTGGCGTGATGACCAAGTTGATTGAAAAGAATACAACGATACCTACCAAGGCATCAGAAGTCTTTTCAACGGCTGAAGATAATCAGTCGGCAGTAACAGTTCATGTGCTTCAAGGTGAACGCGAACTGGCGAAAGATAATAAATCACTCGGTCAGTTTAACCTGACAGATATTCCGCCTGCACCTCGTGGTACGCCACAGATTGAAGTCACTTTTGATATTGATGCTAACGGTATCCTTAAAGTATCAGCAAAAGACAAGGCGAGTGGTAAAGAGCAAGCGATTGAAATCAAGGCATCCAGTGGTTTATCTGAAGCTGAGATTGAGAAAATGATTAAGGATGCCGAAGCGCATGCCGAGGATGATCGCAAGCAACGTGAGTTAATTGATGCACGCAATCAGGCGGATCAAGTGGTTCATCTGGCGGAGAAATCAATAAAGGATGCTGAGAATGCACCAGAAGATGAGAAGAGCAAGCTGCAAACTGTAATTGATGAGCTTGTTGAAGCTGTAAAAGGTGACGACAAATCCTTAATTGGCAGTGTTACCCAGAAGCTTCAGGATGCAGTGCAAGCCTTTATGCAGGCAATCGCACCTAAAGCGTCTGATGCGGGTCAGCAGGCACAATCATCTTCAGATGGTGGTGATGACGATGATGTCGTTGATGCCGAGTTTGAAGAAGTGGATGATAAATAATCCGCGCTAAATTGATGTAGCACCGGGGCTCATCCGAGCCCCCACTTTTCAAATAATCAGACATTAGTTTTTATTGAATTTAAAAGGCTAAGTCGAGTTGTTTCTGAAGTTTATAAAACTTAAATAATTTACAGGAGTACAAGAAATGAAAAAGTTAAACAAAGCATTACTTATCAGTAGTTTGTTAATCGGTTCACTGGCTGTTAGCCCCAGCGTTTTAGCGGAGTCTCACACTAAGGCAGGGATGAAAAAAGAAGCTACAAAAGTATTGGTTCCCGCCAAGCCGGTGGTCAGTAAAGAGCAGGACAAGGCAAATAAAAAGGCGATTGTTACTAAAGCCAAAAGCCAGACTGATTTGCTAAAGGAAGTGAATAAAGATGTAGCGGAAGGCTTTAAGGATGTTATTGAAGCAACCAAACTGATTAAAGAAGACAAGATAAAAGAAGCCATTAAAAAGTTGCAGGCTGCAACCGGCAAGTTTGATATAGCTCTGGCAGCAAATCCTGATCTGGGGCTTATTCCTGTTGCAGGCTCTGTCGTGGTTAGCGAGCTGATTACAACGCCTCAGTCCGTTAAAGAACAAGTCTCACTGGCAAAAGACTTTTTGGATGATTCAAAAGTACAAGCTGCCAGAGCCATACTTGCGCCCTTACAGGATGACATGGTGACGCGTACTACTTTATTGCCTATGACGACTTATCCTGATGCGATTAAATTAGCAACCAAAATGCTGGTTGATGGTAAGAAAGATGCAGCGATTGCAACTTTAGCGACTGCTATGTCAACTTTTGTTGAAGAAGTTTCTGTTGTGCCCCTTTCATTGATACGGGCAGAAGCCATGATTGTTGCCGCTTCTGAACTTGATAAAGAGAAAGAAAAGGATAAGGCATTGCTTTTACTGGATGCAGCCCAACAACAGCTAGAAGTTGCTACGGCGCTGGGTTATACCACCAAAGACACTGATCTGTATGAAGGTTTAAAGGATCAAATAAAAGCACTTAAGAAAGAAATAACAGGTGGGAATGTCGTTGAAAAGTTATACAGCAAACTTAAAAAATCTTTCGCTAATCTGATCCATAAAAAATCAGAGAAAAAAAGCGATAAGTAAGCGATGAGCCTGGTCTCTGTCATTATTATTAAAGGCAGAGACCAGGTTTTTAAAAGAGAGGGAAATCAAAATGAAAAATGAACAAAAAAATGTAGATGTTCTGCTAGAAGGTGTTGCCATGGAGCTTCCACGAAACTGGAAGTGGTTACTGGCGCTAGGTATTATCATGTTATTAGCGGGAACTTTTGGCATAAGTATGTCAGTCATTTATACCATTGCCAGTGTACTGTTTTTAGCCTTGCTTGTTGGAACAGCAGGTATCTTGCAAATTATTCAAGGTATACAAGCGAATGAGAAGAAGTGGGGAGGCCGTCTGCAGCACTTTTTGATTGGTTTGATTTATGTTGTAGCTGCAGGCCTGATCTACTGGAACCCCATTGCAGGTGCTCAAGGTGTAACCATTGTTTTGGCGGCATTTTTTGCGGCACTTGGTGTTACCCGAGTCGTGGATGCTATACGTTGTAAGCGACATCACTGGAAATGGGTATTACCAGTCTTGTTTGGTTTGGTAGATTTGGCTTTGGCCTTTTTTATTATGATAGGTTGGCCTGCAACTAGCCTTTGGGTTATTGGTTTGTTCGTTTCAATTGAATTAATTATGAACGGCTGGTTTTTAACTTTATTGGCATTACGCGTTAAAGGTTCGGCAGATAGCAAATAAAAAAACTATTATTTAGAGTACACCCCCCTACATTTTGGCACTTTTGACAGTATAAAGAGTACATATTTGTTAAAAGGGGCAAAAAGTGGGGGGGTGTACTTTTTTAGATCATGTATTATCAAAATCATCAACAAAAGGAAGATAAAATGGACAAACTAACCCGTGAAAATTTAGTTTACATGCTATTAAGTATTATTTTAATCGTGGGAGGGTACTGGTTTTTACGTTATGCCTATAAAGTGGCTGATTCAGCTCCTTTTTCACAGGAAATAGTATTAGTCATTCTTGGCACTATCGTCACTATTTTTATAACTGCAATTCTGCTTAACAAGCAGACAGAAGTAGAGCTTAAAAAAGAAGAAAATATTAAGTTCATAGAGCTGAAGACAGATATGTATCTGCAATTGTATGATCATCTGGAACAAATTGTTTTAGAGGGTAATGCTGACGTAAAAGATAAAAATAAATTGCGTATTCTGGCCAATAAGCTGGCAATTATTTCTTCGCCTGATGTGCTAACGCAATTTGAAAGCTTTTTAGATAAGTTTGCCGATGTTACTGAAGATGATGTGGTTGGTCGTGGCGATACCAATATTCTGATGGATGAACTGGCGGAACTATCCGTTTATATTCGCAAGGATTTAGTGGGTGATCTGGATCGTCGACAGGGCATTGATCAAAAAGAATTGGCCAAACAGATTATAGATAACTCCGATGCTTTGGAGCAGTAGTATTTGACCAGTGTGCTGCCCTAAGGTCATTTTATCATGCTACACTTTGCGGATCATTTTTCTAAAAAAAGGTAACGCATGCCAAATGACACACCGATAAAAAGAAATGTTCCCATAAGCTCTAAACTTGTACAGCAGTCGCATCTTTTTTCATCACTGCCGGATAAACTTGTACAGGATATGATGCAACACTTTAAGGCTGAACGCTGGGGGAAAAAGAGTTATATAGACTTTGAAATTTTGCAAAGACGTTTCTTCTTGCTAATGGAAGGACGTCTGGAAATGAGCCGAACACATCCTGAAACTGGCCGCAGCATAACACTGGATATGCTACATCCAGGAGATGGTTTTGATATTATTACCTTGCTGGATGGTCGTAAGCATGAAGTTGATTTAACCCCACTCGAAGAGTTAAAAGTGATTTCGGTACCCATCGAAAAAATGCGTGAATGGATCTGGACTTACCCCGAATTAAATCAGAAATTTATGCCTTATCTGGCACAAAAAATGCGTGAGCAGGAAGATAAAACAACCGAATTTGCGCTCTATGATACGGTGACTCGACTCAGCAGAATTATTTTAAAAAATATTGATAAAATCAATGCTTACTCGGGAGAGTCGGGAAAGGAGCATAAGGATCATCTGGTATCCGGTTTATCGGATGAAGTGTTAGCCCGAATGGTGGGGTCGGTGCGTCAGGTAGTCAATCAGCATTTACAGCACTGGAAGCAGGCAGGTGTTATTGATAAAAAGCGCAATCAAATAAAAATAAATAATTTACAGGCGATTATTGATGATGCTGGTTTAACACAGGCCAATATTTAACTAATGCACGACTGTCATGCAAGTGACAGACAGTATTTCATTACAAGCGTAATTTACCAGCATAGAGAGTCGGCAATGATCGACTATATTAGAGTAGTAAATAATAAAGCGAGGAATATACCATGATACAGTTTCTCCCCGTTTTTGAGGGTAATACCATTGCAATTCGAGCAACGGGCAAGTTAACCCATGAAGATTATCAAGCCTTTTTACCTAGGCTAGAAGAGCAAATTAAACAGTTAGGCAAGGTTTCTGTGCTAATGGAACTAGATAACTTTAAAGGCTGGGAACTCAAAGCCGCTAAAGATGACGTGGAATTTGCCTTAAAACATGTTGAGGATATTGAGCGATTTGCGGTTGTCGGTGATAAAGCATGGGAGCATTGGATGGTCGCAATGCTGAAACCCTTTGTTTTGTCTGCCGATGTTAAATATTTTAACCGGGAAGATTTACAAGAAGCCTGGGATTGGTTGAGAGAGCCGGATAAGTTAAGGCAGTCAGCAGAGATAGTATTACCCTATAAGAGCATTGTCGCACCCGTTGATTTTTCTCTTGCCTCAAAACATGCGGCGAAACGTGCAATTGAAGTTGCCAAACACTATAAAGCCAGGTTAACTATTCTTCATGTGGTGCAAGAAATTATTCCTTATCCGACTTACTTTGGCGATGATTTTACCGGATACGTTTATGATCCTGAATTGCTGATACAACAAAACGACGAACTTCTTGCTCAGGCCAAGCAGCAGATGGAAGAGTTTATCGCTGGCTTAAATGCGGATATAGATATTCAAGCAGAAGTGATAAGTGGGGATATTGAGAAAACCATGCTTTCATTTCTTGAAGCTGATAACACTGATCTGGCTGTATTTGGTAGTAAAAAGAAAAGTGGTATTAGTAAACTATTGGGTTCTACGCCTCAATACATTCAAAACCATGCGCGTTGCGAAACATTAATCGTCCCGCTATATGACCTCACAAGCTTTACCAATCAGGAGTAAGTCATGTCTCAAATGCAAGAAATAGAAATAAACCGCTATCACAAAAGAATCGTTAAAGATGTTCGCCATCTGATAGAACATTATCGTGAAATAATGGCGTGGGATGTGCCCGAGAATGATCCTGTAGAAGCAGATCGTTTAATATTCAGCGCGGTACGTAGTGCTATTGATGAAGTCGAAAAAGAATCAAAGTGAGTGCATTATGAAACTAGATCAATCAACGTCTAAACATTCGGTAGGGTGGTTTCATCGCCTTCTTTTAAGTGAGGCCGTTTTAAGCTTGCTATTAGTGTTTTCCTTTATTGGCGTGGCATACACTGATATTGCTGGTGTTAATAGCCTACACTACTGGTTATGGATGATTCCGGTCTTTGCCATAGCTGCTATTGTGCTGGAATGGTCGCGATATATGAAAGGCGAGATAGACGGCCTTCATTTTATTCGCCAGCAACTACTGCATTGGACGGCTGTATATATGGCTATCAAATTAATCTTTATTTTGTTGGCAATAGGGCGTTTGCCAAGTAATGCTGCGGCCTTCGTACTGATGACGGTGATGAGCCTATCCACCTTCCTGGCCGGTATTTATATTGGCTGGCGCTTTATTGTATTAGGAATATTTATTGCCCTGGCAACAGTATTAGCAGCTTACTTTGAAGCTTATGTGTGGGTATTAATACCAATTGCCTTACTCATTATTGCGGCTGGTTTGTTTTTTTCATGGCGTGAATTTAAAACGCTAAAAAAACATGTGGTGTCATCTGAATGACATTTCATGGGCTTGATTAGGCTTAGCATCGGCACACAAGTTTAAGAGATACATAAACAAGAAGCTGTAGAGCATGCGGAACATGCTGCACTTCATGATCATTTAAAGAAGCATCACCGTAGTATGATGGCGATGATTAACCACCTGTATAAACAGATTAGTGAGTAAACGTGTCAATAACAAAAAATCTGGGGTTTAAAGAACTTCTCGCCATCGCCATTGGTGGAATGGTTGGTGGCGGGATTTTTACGATATTGGGAATTTCAGTCTCAATGGTTGGCACGCTAGCGCCTTTTGCCATTGCATTAGGTGGTTTAGTAGCATGGCTTGCTGCCTATTCCTATGTAAAACTGGGGCTTTATTATAAAGATGAGGGGGCTACCTACGCCTTTTTCAAACGCACCTATCCTAGCTCTCATTTAGCCGCATCCTTTATTGGTTGGTATACTATTTTCGGCTATATCAGCACTTTGGCACTTTATGCCTATACCTTTTCTTCGTACGGTATCAGCGGCTTTTCATTTGGAAATGACGAGACGATCCGCAAGTTTGTAGCTGTGGGCATTATTTGGTTGTTTGCAGGTATTAATGTC
>JALWMR010000017.1 GCA_027083815.1 Thiotrichaceae bacterium | reverse complement strand
GTTTCAAACAAGATCTCTTGCCAACAGAGCTCTCTCAACGAGGCGCGTATATTAAGTCCCGCGCTTGTGACTGTCAAGCATCTGACGATTTTTTATTTATTTTATTTGTTTATTTTTAAGCAGCGCCAAAAGGTCTTCTTCATTTTTAATGGGAACACCCAGAGCCTCGGCTTTAGTGAGCTTTGATCCCGCCTTTTCACCAGCAAAAACGGCAGTGGTGTGTTTTGAAACGCTACCACTGACTTTTGCACCCAATGCTTCCAGTTGAGCCTTTGCTTCATTACGTTTTAGATGCTGTAAAGTGCCGGTGAGAACATAAGTGTGCCCTGTCAGTGGTAGCTCTTCAGGATTAAACTCTTCTGGTATTTGCGGTTCAATACCTGCTGCAAACAAGGCATCTATAACGTCATTATTATGTTCTTGCTGAAAAAAGTAAACGATGTGGTTGGCAACTATCGGGCCGACATCGTTAATCGTTTGTAGTGTCTCAGCATCAGAATGCCGCAATGCCTCAAATGAGCGATAGTGATTAGCCAGCGATTTTGCTGTCGTCTCACCGACTTCGCGGATCCCCAGAGCATAGATAAAACGTGCCAAAGTCGGATGTTTACTTGCCTGCAGCGCATGTATCAGGTTTTCGGCTGATTTTTTACCCATGCGCTCCAGCTTCATAAGCTGTTCAACTTTCAATGAATAGAGGTCAGCAACATTTTTCACCAGACCTTCATCATAGAGCTGGTCAACCAGCTTTGTGCCTAGCCCATCAATATCCATTGCCTTGCGCGAAGCAAAATGTTTGATGGCTTCCTTTTGCTGCGCCGGGCAATAGAGGCCACCGGTGCAACGCGCAACAGCATGATCATTTTCATATTCTATGTCTGAACCACACACCGGACATTTTTTGGGTAACTCAATGATTTTTGCATTTGGCGGACGTTTCTCGGGTACTACACGAGCAATTTCTGGAATAACATCCCCTGCCCGCCTCACAATAACGGTATCGCCAATGCGAATATCTTTGCGCTCAATTTCATGCATATTATGCAAGGTAGCATTGGTTACGGTTACCCCACCAACAAAAACAGGTTTAAGCCGTGCAACCGGAGTCAAAGCACCCGTTCGCCCAACTTGAAAATCAACCCCCTTTAAAATGGTCATTTCTTCATGTGCAGGGAACTTATGCGCCAGCGCCCAGCGCGGAGCGCGACTGACAAAACCAAGTTCAGCCTGTAATGACAGGTCATTGACCTTATAGACAACACCGTCAATTTCATAGCTTAATTGCTCACGCTTATCACCCATTTTTTTATAGTATTGCAAACAACCTTGCGCACCCTGAACGACTTCTATTTCTGGGCAAATTGGCAGATCCCATCGCGCCAGTTGCTGCAGTGCATGTTGATGCGTATCAGGGAGATCGGCACCTTCCACCAAGCCGGTGGCATAACAATACATAGCCAGATTACGCTGTGCGGTAATCCGTGAATCCAGTTGACGCAGGCTACCGGCTGCAGCATTACGCGGGTTAACAAAGGTTTTCTCGCCACGTTCACGTGCTTTTTCATTTAATGCCTCAAAGGATGCTTTTGGCATAAATACTTCTCCGCGCACTTCGAGGCGGGTAGGTATATTATCGCCCCGTAGTCGTAAGGGCACGGTGCGAATGGTGCGTACATTCTCGGTGATATTTTCA
>JALWMR010000016.1 GCA_027083815.1 Thiotrichaceae bacterium | reverse complement strand
GCCCAGTATTGGCAGACACAGGCTCCATCGGTGGAAGTGCCTCACATGAGTTTCATGTACTCGCAGATTCTGGCGAAGATGCCATAGCATTCTCAAACGAGAGCGACTATGCCGCCAATGTTGAACTAGCCGAAGCGATTGCGCCTGCTGGCGAGCGCCCTGCCCCATCTCAAACAATGACAACGGTAGATACGCCAAATCAACATAGCATTGATGAGCTATCTGAGTTTTTAAAGCTTGATCCTAAGCAGTCCATTAAAACCTTAGTTGTCGCAGGTGAAGATGATGACAATGGCGATAAAACGGTGGTCGCCATTCTCATGCGTGGCAATGATCAACTCAATGAATTAAAAGCCGAAAAGCTTGAAGGTGTAGCGACGCCACTGTGTTATGCAACCGATGAAGAGTTAAAAGAATATACCGGTGCAGCAGCAGGCTCTATCGTCCCTGTTGGTTTAAAAATAAAAATTTATGCCGACCGTGCTACAAAAAATATGGCTGATTTTGTCTGTGGTGCAAATCAAGATGAAAAACACCACACGGGTGTAAACTGGGAGCGAGACTTACCCGAAGCTGAATTTGTTGATGTGCGAAACGTAGTCGAAGGCGACCCAAGCCCCGATGGAAAAGGCACATTGAGTATTCTACGTGGCATCGAGGTTGGGCATATTTTCCAGCTTGGTACAAAATATTCTAAGGCGATGGATGCTACAGTATTGGGGGAAAATGGCAAACCAGAGATCATGACCATGGGCTGCTACGGTATTGGAATAACCCGCGTCGTTGCCGCTAGCATTGAGCAAAACCATGATGAAAACGGCATTATTTGGCCTGAAGCACTTGCCCCTTTCCAACTCAGCATTGTGCCTATCAATTATCAAAAGTCGGATGATGTTCGCCAAAGTTCTGATGAGCTTTATGGTGTTTTAACCGGTGCTGGCTATGATGTATTACTGGATGACAGAAAAATGCGTGCGGGTGCTATGTTCGCCGATCACGAACTGATTGGCATTCCACACCGCATCGTTATTTCTGAACGCGGTTTAAAAGATGGTAAGCTAGAGTACAAAGGCAGAACAGACGAAGACGCAACCGTCATAGAAAAAGGAAATGTTTTGGAGTTTTTAGCGCGAAGGATTAGAAAATCCTAGAGTAGAATCAGTGACTTCCTATTGAAGTCACGAATTCAAATTAACTAAACCTGCACCCTTTCTTTTTCAGGTACGCGCATCAACCAAAGCAGACTCAAAATAATAATCACAATTAAAGGCAATGCCCCAATATTAACCGCTTTCCAACCATAGTTATGCTGAAACATGCCTGCCGAAAGTGAGGCGATAGTAACCATGGTGAATACCAAGAAATCATTAATTCCTTGTGCCTTTGATTTCTCAGAAGGACGATAAGCGCCTGTTAATAAAGCCGTTGCGCCAATAAATAAAAAATTCCAGCTAATACCCAGAGCAACCAAACCCGCCCAAAAATGCCAAACCGTTACGCCTAATAAATTAATCGCTACGCTTAAAATAGCCAGTAACGCACCAGTCATTAAAATTTTCAACACACCAAAACGTTGAATTAAATTACCCGTAAAGAAAGAAGGCGCAAACATCGCCAGCACATGCCACTGAATCACAAAGGCGGTATCATCAAAAGCATGCGCATGATGCTTCATTGCCAAGGGCGTCGCTGTCATTAAATAAGAC
>JALWMR010000015.1 GCA_027083815.1 Thiotrichaceae bacterium | reverse complement strand
TAACGGCTAATAAAATTCCTATACTAAAGGCAAGAACGTAAGGATGTCGAGAGCGAAACGGGGCAATACGACGCCCGGCATAAACCAGCAAGGCGCTAAAGCTTCCGCCTAACAAACCACCAACAATTCCGGTCACAATAACAACCAGTAAAATACTAGGCATTTCAACATGGGTAGATACAATACCAAAATAGCTATAGTTTCCGCTTATTGCCAAAGCGGTTAAGCCCGATACAATCACGGCGGTTAATACTGTACCGCTGGTTTTGGATTCAAAGGTGCGTGCCAGCTCTTCGATGGCAAATACAATTCCTGCCAATGGCGTATTAAATGCGCCGGCAAGCCCGGCAGCACCGCCTGCCAAAATCAGCCCACGCCCAACATCATAATGTGGAAAACGGGCAAAGCGGGTTAGTGAAAAAGCAATGGAAGCTGCGATATGTATAGTAGGGCCTTCACGCCCGATGGAGGCACCACTGAACAAACCTAAAAAGATCATCAGCGCCTTACCTATGGCAATACGAATAGAAAGCAACTTATAACGCAGGTGTTTTTTACGACTTTGACGAAGCGCAACAATCGCCTGCGGAATACCACTGCCTTCGGCACCCGGAAAGAGATTGCGCGTTAGGTAAATAATCGTCATTAAACCTAAGGGCGTAAGGATAAAGGGCAACCAGGGACGACCTTCGATTAGCCGCGAAAACCAGTGGCTAGACAGGTCACTTCCCATTGCTACAAATGTGGCAGATAAACCAACCAGCAATGCACCCGTAAAGAAAACAATTCGGGTCTGCCAGATGATGCGAGAGGTTAGCTGCTTACGAGATCGTCTTAGCTGTCTTCGGTACATAAGCCTCTTCAATCATTTGTTTGGTTACAATTCCGTAAATTCGCCCGTTGGAGCGTTCCTTTTCCTGCTGAAACACTACATGTAGTGCCTCTGCCCCATTCACAAAGGCTTGATGCGCCTCTAGCAAATTAGCCTGGAGAGAAATTGGCGTCAAGTGTAACCGTTTTGCTGGAATTTCCAATAGGTTTATATCTTGTTCTTGCTCTTCATCATCTTCTTGCGATGTGCCATCCTGCTCGACATCCAGCACTTCTTCCCGGCGCAGGTATTTTGCTAATTCAGAAATAGGCATTAACATGGTTACTTTTCCGTCTGCATCATTGAGTAATAGCCAGTTCTTACCTTTACTCACCAGGATTTCAGCCTGCTCCTGGGAGATGACTGGATCAACCCGTTTAAAATTATTATCCATAACGCTGGCAACCCCTAGCGAGCGCAACACCTGCAAAACTGGATCAACTGAAAAATCCAGCCCGTTAGAACGCAACATGGTAATAAATAAGGATTGTTTATTAAATACCTCGCTGGCGGTTAATTGTGCCACTACAATCACCAACATGCCGGGCATAATAATCCCCGGATTATAGGTGAGTTCCATAATCGCCGTTAATGCGGCAAGTGGCGCTTGCAAACTGGCGCCCATCATCGCGCCCATGCCCAGCAACACATAAAAGCCAACATGCGAGATTGAGCCCTCATAAAACCAGCCTGCTACCAGGCCAACTGCACCACCCAGAGTTGCACCAATAAAAAAGGCGGGGCCAATCATACCACCGGGGATACCTAAACCGACACTGACACTGGTCGCCAGCAATTTTAAAAAGGTCAGTACCAGAAACGTACCTAATGCAAACTCCCCCAGCAAACTGGCGTTAACCGTATCATATCCAATACCCAGAATCTCTGGTCGTATCAGCCCTAACAAACCCACCAGCACACCGGCGAGAATAATCCGCCACCAAATTTCTATCCCTTGTGTTTTGCTTGCGATAACGGTTAATACGTGATTAAACAGGGCGGCAAATGCACCCACAATAACGCCCAGAACGAGAATAACAGGTAACTCTGCCAGTGAAGTTGCTTGCAGGGAAGGCACAATAAAGGCTGGCTCGCCACCTAATACAGCATTGGATAAAGCCGTCGCCACCACGGCAGCCAACATAACGGGAATAAAACTGTTTAAAGCGTATTCCATCATAATCACTTCAAGGGCAAAAATAACCCCCGCCAACGGTGTATTAAAGGATGCGGCAATCCCCGCTGCTGCTCCGCTGGCAACCAGTGTGCGAATGCTGTTGTTAGGCAAATGAAAGTATTGCCCAAACAGGCTGGATGCGGTTGCCCCCAGATAGGCATGAGGCCCTTCGCGCCCGACTGAATGACCACCGATAATGGCGACACCTGCACCGATAAACTGAAGAAAGAAACCACGCAGGGTCAAGTGGCCCTGGTGATAAGCAACCCGCTCCATTACCCGCGCCACACCCAAAACACGAATACCTTTAGACCATTTATAAAAGACAAAAGCCAAAACCAGGCTGGCAATAACCGGGAAGGCAAAGTGATAAATGGAAGGCAAGGCTTCGTAATTTTCAGGGCCTTTTCCAGGCAGCAGATAATCTTGTGTTTTTTCCACCATGAGACGAAATAAAACAATAACGCCCCCCGCCAAAAATCCAGTAATCAAACCAAAAAAGGCTAAATGTAATAAAGCATCGGGACGAGACAGACGAAAACGCAGCGCATCCATGGAATCACGGCGCTTTTCAATAATTTTCATCAAAAACTCATGCATAGGGTATGATAACGTAGTTTAAAAAGTTTAAAAGTACACCCCCCTACTTTTTTGCCTTTTTCTCTTTCAGTTATTGTCGTGGCAACTGACTTGTGCAACTATTACCCAATGGAGGAAACTCAACAACACCATAGCAACACCCAAACCAGTCAACAGCAAGTAGCAATCCACCAGCTGGCTTGTCATGATTGCGATTTGCTTCAGGTAATCCCGCCTCTGGAGGTTGGCCAGGCTGCCAGGTGTATCCGTTGCGATGCGCTACTCTATCGAAACCAAAAAAACTCAGTTGATCGAAGCCTTGCTTTTGCCATTACCGGGCTAATTTTATTTGTGATTGCCAATATGTTTCCGCTATTGTCATTAAAGGCTCTTGGTGTTGTTCAGGATGGCACTTTATTATCAACATCATTATCATTATTTAATGCCGAGCGCCCCCTGCTAGCCGTTATTATTTTATTTACCACTATTATCTTTCCGGCAACTACACTGGTGGGGACGATTGTGGTCTTGATTCAGGTAAAAACAAACCGTATCAATGAATATACTGCACTTGTTTTTCGCTTTCTTCGAAGTACTGATGCCTGGGGAATGCTGGAAATTTTTATGCTGGCGGTATTAGTCTCCGTTGTTAAACTGGGCGATTTAGCGGATGTGATTTATGGATTGTCACTGTACGCCTTTTGCCTGTTAGTCATCACCCTGACTTTACTCAGTTATTCATTAAATCCGCATGATGTGTGGAATTCACTGCGTAATTACCGGGGTTGTAATATATGAATTTTGTGACAGCACGCGAAAAAGGACTTATAGCCTGTCATTTTTGCAGCACCCTTTGCAAACTACCGGAAAACATCACGACCGAGGATGGCGAAGAAATCGAGTTGCATTGCCCATGTTGCCAATCAGAAATACACTCACGTATTCCCAACAGCCTAAGTCGAACCTGGGCTCTGTTAATCGCTGCAATCATTTTATACGTTCCTGCCAATACCTTGCCTATTATGACGGTAACCCTGTGGGGCGATGGCCAGCCAGACACCATTATGAGTGGCGTGATTCATTTAATGGATGGTGGAATGTGGCCTCTGGCATTATTAATTTTTATTGCAAGTATCTTTATACCAATACTTAAATTAATTATACTCACCGGCCTGATGCTAAGTATTCATTTTAAAATCAACTGGAAAGCCAAAGATCGTACTGTACTCTACCGGATTACTGAATTTGTCGGGCGCTGGTCAATGGTCGATGTGTTTGTCATTGGTATTTTGGTGACCCTGGTTCATTTTGGCAATACGGCGACGGTTTCACCAAATATTGGTAGTCTGTCTTTTGCTGCTGTTGTCATCTTAACGATGTTTGCAGCGCACACCTTTGACCCACGGTTAATTTGGGATTCTTGTGCTGAAATCCGCAAGCGCTCCAACAAAGAAAGCCAATAACAACTTATACCAAACGATAATAATGACAGAGCCAAAAAATACAGCCTACCCAAGCGCGCAAGTAGCACCTAAATCGCGCTTTTCACTGATATGGATTATCCCCATCACAGCAGCCTTGATTGGTGGTTGGTTGATTTATAAGTATTATAGTGAGCGTGGCACTATTATCAACATTACCTTTGCTGAGGCTGCTGGCATTGAACCTAATAAAACGCCAATCCGCTATAAGGATGTTCAGGTAGGAAAGGTCAAAAAACTAAGCCTCACGCCCGACTTGAAAAAGGTTAGGGTAACTGCTGAAATTTTCCCTGAAATGGCTGAAAACCTGGGCAGCAACACGCGCTTTTGGGTGGTGCGACCACGCATCACATTGAAAGGGGTGTCGGGAATTGAAACCTTGCTTTCAGGTGTACACATTGGCATTGATCCCGGGATTAAGAGCGAACCACGCGAAAATTATGTTGGCCTGGATAACCCGCCCATTATCACAGCCGATAAAAAGGGCACCCGAATCGCCCTAAACAGTCAGAGCCTTGGCTCGCTTGAGGTTGGCTCGCCGGTTTATTATCGCAAAATCAATGTGGGTGAAGTCACCAGCTATAGTCTCAACCCACAAAATGACTCAGTTAATATCTTTATTTATGTCTATCAACCCTATGATGAAAAAATAAAGTCAAACACCCGCTTCTGGAATGCCAGTGGCCTGGAATTTAACTTAAATGCATCAGGCGTGTCTGCACGAATGGAATCCGTCGTTTCATTGATAGTCGGCGGCATAGCCTTTGAAACCCCCAAAAATGAATTAGGTCATGATTTGGATGGCGAAGTAGCGTTTAAACTTTATGCCTCCTACAAGCTTGCCATGGATGACACGCAGCGCCGCAACAAGCTTTTTTATGTAATGTATTTTGATGATTCTCTACACGGACTCACTGAAGATGCCGTGATTGAATACAATGGTGTACGCGTCGGCAAGGTCGAAAAAATCCTGCTTGAAAAAAACGATGATAACACACAGGTTAAAACACTGGTCAAAGTCTCTTTGCGTATTGATGAGTTCTCCAGAAAGATGGATGTTAAGGAAGCTGAACAAACCTTGCAGAACCTTGTTGCTGATGGCTTAAAAGCACAGCTTGCGGTTGACAGCCTGATTACCGGCGCACAATACATTTCACTGAGCCTGCCTAAAACACCTTTAACACTTGCACAAAAAGAAACCGGGCTCTATACCTTGTTACCGACCAGTGCCAAACATGCTGCGGTATTCCCCACCACAGCGAGCAAAACCTCTCTATTAAACTTTGATGCCACCGAGATTTCTCAAAGCCTGGATAAAGCCATCACCAGTTTGACTGCCCTGATAAACTCGGATGATGTCAAGAAAACACTTAATGGTTTAGCAGCCACGTCGGAAAGCCTTAAGCACATGACAGTTGAACTGGACAAAAAAGGCTTTTCAGGAGAAATTGTAAAAACTGTCAAAGTTGCCCAAAAAGCGACAAAAGAAATAAGCGCGCTGATTTTAGATACTCGTAAAACCATGAAAACTATTGACAAAGCGACTGATGGGCTACAAAAAGATGCCGGTTTAAGTATGCGAACCTTTAATAATGTCAGTAACAAATTGCAACAGGATTTGAGAAAAACTCTGGGTAAAATTGATCAGGTAAGCGTTACTCTGGATAAAGGTCTAAAATCGACGTTAAGTGAAGATTCTGCGCTTCAATACCGCTTGCAGCAGTTGATTAATAATTTAAGCGAGGCATCAAAATCTTTCTCTGTCCTGGCTGATACTATTCAGCGTAAACCTAACTCGGTTATTTTAGGTAAGTAATATGTTTAAACCGGCACTTGTCATATTTTTTAGTTTAATTCTAGGCGCCTGTTCCAGTCCTGGCGGTAGTAACAACTCCAATTTGGGTGGCACTCACTTTTATTCGCTTAGCTCGCTCCCTCCTGGCGCCAGCACCAATAATCAATTACGCATTGGCGTGGGGCCATTGGAGATTCCGCGCTTGATTAGTCGTCCACAAATTGTGAGCCGTAAAAATAATAACGAAATTATAATGGCTGAAAAACACCAATGGGGCGGCTCTTTAAAAGAAGACTTACTTCAAGTCATCAGCGATAATCTCTCTACACTACTGAAAACCGAGAATATAGAACAATACCCCTGGAAATTTGCCTTTAAACCCAGGTATCAGGTACGCATCAATATTGAGCGCCTTGATGGCGAGCTAGGTAAGCAGGTCACCTTAAAGGCGCGCTGGCGTTTAATCAGCCATAACAAAGAAATTCTGGTAAAACGTGCTGTTATTAAGACTCCTGTTTCTGGACGATCCTATAATGCTTATGTAAAAGCGCAAAGCCAGACGTTAAAGACCTTTAGCCAACAAATCGCTGCTGCTATTCGCCGACAGCAGGCTCAATGAAGCAAAAAAACATTTTGATAAGCACTTGCCTGTTAGGAAACCCGGTACGTTATAATGGCACTGGCAAACGTATACAACACCCCTTGATAACAAAATGGCAAAGTGAAAACAGACTTATTCCAGTTTGCCCAGAACTTGCAGGTGGCTTAAGCACACCGCGAGCAGCCGCCGAAATCTGGCAATATGATGGCAACGACGTTATTAACGGACACGCAAGGGTTATCAATAACGAGGGGAAAGATGTAACAGACCCTTTTCTGCTTGGTGCGCAAAAAGCATTAGCTATCGCCATTGAAAAACACTGTGCTTTTGCCATACTCACCGAACGTAGCCCATCCTGTGGCAGTCATTTTATCTATGATGGCTCGTTTACAGGAAATACGGTCAAAGGTATGGGCGTAACCAGCGCCCTACTCGAAAAAAACGGTATTCAGGTGTTTAATCAGCACCAGTTGGAGGAGATAGATGGCTTATTATGATTATCCTATCCAAATAATATAATCAAAAGTACACCCCCCACCTTTTTCAGCCTTTTCTCCTTGAAAGGAACTCAATTAAGCCTTCCAGTATTCCGGACTTAAGAGTACCAATACAGAAACCACCTCCAACCGCCCTAATAACATGGCTGTTATGGATATTAGTTTTGAAGAATCATCCAGGGATGCAAAAGAGCTAACCACTTCACCCAAACCCGGCCCCATATTATTCATACAGGTGGCAATGGCTGAAAAGGCAGTAACATAATCAACTCCATCGGCCATCATCAATAAAAGCAAGGCAGAAAAAGCTGCAATGTAGAGTGAAAAAAAGCCAAATACAGACTGCAATGTTTTATTGGCGATTCTACTTCGACCATTTAAGCGAATATGAAAAATACCAGCAGGATGTAGTAGTCGCTTCATCTCACGGGCGATTAGTTTAAATAGCACCAAAAAACGAATAACTTTCATACCACCTGCGGTCGAGCCACCACAACCACCCACAAAACCAATAAGAATTAGAAAAAAGGGTATAAATAATGGCCAGGCAGAATAGTCAACCGTGCCAAAACCAGTACTGGTTATCATCGTCACAACCACAAAGATGGAGTTAAGTATGCTTCTAAATACATGGTGGTAACCATCAAATAATTGCAAGATAACAACTGTAATTAAAACAATGGAAGCAAAAATAATAATAAAGAAAAGGCGTACTTCTTCATCTTGAAAGTAGACTTTTATAGAGCGTTTTTTTAGAGCAATAAAATGTAAAGAGAAGTTAATTGCACCTAATAGCATAAATACAACAGCAATGATTTCAATGGTGGCGCTGTGAAAATAGCCCATACTCGCATCA
>JALWMR010000014.1 GCA_027083815.1 Thiotrichaceae bacterium | reverse complement strand
CCTTGGTGAGTCCATTGGCGAAGCGGTTATCACCGTTCCAGCTTATTTTAATGACTCGCAGCGTCAGGCTACTAAAGATGCGGGCAAAATTGCCGGCCTTGATGTAAAACGAATTATCAATGAGCCGACTGCTGCGGCACTGGCTTATGGTATGGATAAAACCTCTGGCGATAGCACTATTGCGGTTTATGATCTGGGTGGCGGTACCTTTGACGTATCCATTATCGAGATTGCCGAAATTGACGGTGAGTATCAGTTTGAAGTGCTATCAACCAATGGTGATACCTTCCTTGGTGGTGAAGACTTTGATATGCGCCTTATTGATTATTTGGCAGATGAGTTCAAAAAGGACAATGGCGTTGATCTTCATAATGATCCATTAGCACTGCAACGTCTTAAAGAAGCGGCAGAAAAAGCCAAGATTGAGCTTTCATCAGCGCAACAGACGGAAGTTAACCTCCCTTATGTAACGGCGGATGCATCTGGCCCTAAACACCTTAATGTAAAAGTAACGCGTGCCAAGCTGGAGTCTTTGGTTGAAGATTTGGTAAAACGTACCATTGATCCTTGCAAAATGGCATTGAAAGACGCTGGTTTATCGGCATCTGATGTCAATGATGTCATTCTGGTTGGTGGTCAAACCCGTATGCCACTGGTGCAGCAGGCTGTTACCGATTTCTTTGGCAAAGAGCCTCGCAAGGATGTTAACCCTGATGAAGCCGTTGCTGTGGGCGCTGGGATTCAGGGTGGCGTATTAGGTGGTAGCGTAACCGATGTGTTGTTGCTGGATGTAACACCACTTTCCCTGGGTATTGAAACCATGGGAGGTGTAATGACCAAATTGATCGAGAAAAACACCACGATCCCAACCAAGGCATCACAGGTCTTTTCTACCGCTGAAGATAATCAGAACGCGGTTACCGTTCATGTCTTACAGGGTGAGCGAGAAATGGCAAGTGGCAATAAATCACTAGGTCGTTTTGACTTGACAGATATTCCACCCGCACCTCGTGGACAGCCCCAAATTGAAGTAACGTTTGATATTGACGCCAACGGTATCTTGAATGTATCGGCCAAAGACAAGGCAACGGGTAAAGAGCAGTCTATTGAAATCAAGGCTTCATCAGGCTTGTCTGATGAAGAAGTTGAAGCAATGGTGAAAGATGCTGAAGCTCATGCTGACGAAGACAAGAAAGCACGTGAGCTGGTTGATACACGCAATCAGGCAGATGCACTGGTTCATTCAACTGAAAAATCACTAAAAGAATATGGTGATAAGGTTGACGCAGCCGAGAAATCAAAAGTGGAAGGTCTGGTTGCCGAGCTTAAAGAAATCGCTCAAGGTGATGATAAAGACGCCATTGAGAAAAAGACTCAGGAGTTGTTGGAAGCTTCTGGCAGTTTGGCTCAGGCAGCTTCAGGTGGTACTGAAGCAGGTGCCGCTCCAGAAGGCGAACAAACAGCATCAGCTGATGATGATGTTGTTGATGCTGAGTTTGAAGAAGTTGACGATAATGATAAAAAGGCTTAATTGCTGTTAAATCTCCTGTTCTTTTAAAGATCAGGAGCAAATAAATAATGATAAGGTGCATAGGTGTTTTGACCTATGTGCCTTATTTTGTGTAAGAGACCATGCTTTGTGTCACGCAACATAGATACGGATACTGCGATACGGCCTCTACTATAAAAATGGGTTCTTAACTATGTCAAAATTATGCTACTACGAAGTTCTGAGTGTGCAAAAAAATTGCAGCGAAGGCGAGCTGAAGAAGGCTTATCGTCGTATGGCTATGAAATATCATCCGGATCGTAATCCAGATGATAAAGAAGCAGAACATAAATTTAAAGAAGTCAAAGAAGCCTACGAAGTGCTTTCAGATCCGCAAAAGCGGGCAGCTTATGACCAATTTGGTCATGCTGGCGTTGATGCAAATGCTGGTGGTGGTTTTGGAGGCGGTGGTTTTGGCGGCTTCGGCGATATCTTTGAAGATATATTCGGTGGCGGGCGCTCACAAGGCGGAGCCAATGCAGCCTATCGAGGTAGTGATCTACAATACAATCTCGAGTTAACTCTGGAAGAGGCAGTATTTGGCACCACGGTTGATATTCGAATTCCAACCAAGAAAACCTGTGATACCTGTGGCGGTACAGGCGCTAAAGACGGTAGCACGCCGGAAACTTGTACTACTTGTCACGGTCAGGGACAAGTGCGTATTCAACAAGGTTTCTTTTCTGTGCAACAAACATGTCCGCATTGCCACGGTGCGGGTACAGTTATTTCTGATCCGTGTAATACCTGTCATGGGGAAGGTCGGGTTGAAGAGCATAAAACGCTTGAGGTTAAAATACCCGAAGGTGTGGATACTGGTGACAGAATACGTCTTAGCGGTGAAGGTGAGGCTGGCATTAATGGTGGCCCGGCAGGTGATCTTTATGTGCAAATGCATCTTAAAGCGCATGAGTTGTTCACCCGAGATGGCAATGATTTACATTGTGTAATGCCCATTCACTTTTCAATGGCTGCTCTGGGTGGAACCTTGAAGGTACCTACATTAAGTGGTGAAGTAAACCTCAAAGTTCCAGCTGAAACCCAGACGGGAAAGGTTTTTCGTTTGCGGGGTAAGGGCGTGAAATCTGTTCGCAGCAGTGCCGTCGGTGACTTGTTATGTCGTGTCGATGTTGAAACGCCGGTAAATCTAACGGCTAAACAGAAAAAACTGCTTGAGCAGTTTGAGGCAGCCCTGGCAAAAGGCGGTAAAAAGCACAGCCCACAACAACATGGTTGGGGGAATAAGGCAAAAACATTCTTTGAAGATGTAAAAGGCTGGTTTGAGGGTGAAAAGGAAAAATAATTGTTCTTCCTGTAGGTAATAACACTGAAAGCCGAGAAAAGTGGCAAAAAGTAGGGGGGTGTGCTTTTATACCTCTTTTTCTACTGCTTTAAATGATCAACAATGCCAATAAATAAGGAAGTTTAATATGATTAAGGTCGCTATTGTCGGTGCCGCAGGTCGAATGGGTAAAATTTTAATTGAAGCCTGCGCTGAATCTGAAGAAGCTAAGCTAACGGTTGCAACAGAGCACCCTGAAAGCACGTTAATAGGTGCTGATGCCGGTGAAGTGGCTGCCATTGGTAAGAATGGCGTTATTATTTCGGACAGCCTGGATAGTGCTGAAAATGACTTTGATGTGTTAGTCGATTTTACCCGTCCTATACCGACCATGAATCATCTTGACTGGTGTGTTAAAAATAAAAAGGCAATTGTTATTGGTACAACAGGTTTTTCAGATGATGAAAAAGCACAAATCGAATCGGCTGGGAAAAAGATACCGATCGTATTTGCCGCTAACTTCAGTGTTGGTGTGACGCTAACCCTAAAGTTGCTGGAAACGGCAGCACGAGTGCTAGGTGATTCGGTAGATATCGAAATAATTGAGGCGCATCATCGTTATAAAGTCGATGCCCCTTCGGGCACGGCGCTTAAAATGGGTGAGGTTATTGCGGATACCCTTGGGCGTGACTTGGCAACGGATGCAGTCTATTGTCGTAAAGGTGTTACCGGTGAGAGAGAGCGCAAAACAATCGGTTTTCAAACCATCCGTGCAGGCGATATTGTTGGTGAACACACGGTGATGTTTGCTGATATTGGCGAGCGAATTGAAATAACCCATAAGGCATCCAGCCGCATGACCTTTGCAAAAGGTGCTATTCGCTCGGCTGCATGGGTTACGGCTAAGCCTCCGCGTGTTTATGATATGCAGGATGTGCTAGAATTGTAGGGATCAATAGAAGGAGTCTTTATCCGGTTGCTGCATCATTTACCGAATATTATTAGTATTTTTAGGGCAGTTTTAGTATTGCCCATTGCTTTTTTGTTGTTGGATGCTTCCTGGGCTAAAGCGGCGACCCTGATCCTGATTGCAGGTATTTCAGATGCGATTGATGGCTACCTTGCCAGGCGATTCAATTGGCAAAGTCAATTGGGTGCTATTCTTGATCCCTTGGCCGATAAACTGCTTATCATGATTATTTTTATTATTATGGCCTATAAGGGTATAATCCCTGTCTGGTTGTCAGGCCTGGTGGTAGGGCGCGATTTAATTATACTCACTGGGGCTATGGTATACCGTTGGCTAACCAATCATATTGATATTAAGCCGCTCTTTATTAGCAAAGTAAATACTGCCTTACAGATTTTGTTTGTACTCTTGTTGCTTTATCATTTGGCAATTGCGGCATTACCTGCTGGCCTAATGACTATGAGCGAATACCTAATCGCGGCAGTTGTTATTGTAAGTGGCATTTCTTATGTTGTTTGCTGGACGGGTTATTATAAAAAATACTTGAAGAATAAAACATGACACAAAGTTCCCGCTGGTTTTGGTTAACCATTGCAATCATTTTTTCGTTGCTACTTTATTTATTGGCCCCCATTTTATTGCCTTTTGTAGCGGGTGCTTTATTGGCCTATCTTGGAGATCCGGTTGTTGATCGTCTGGAGGCAGCGGGATTGTCACGAACCTTATCGGTGGTAGTGGTTTTCCTGATTTTGTTCTTGTTGGTTTTGCCTCTGGTGCTTTTGTTAATTCCCTTGCTTGAATCACAACTAAGGCTACTTATTGATAAGGTTCCCGGTTATATAGACTGGCTTATGGTTAACCTGGAGCCTACCCTTCAGGAAACCTTTGGTATTAATATTCCTGCGTTGGAAGTCGATCAATTAAAGCAAACCTTTACTGAGCAATTTTCGCTGGCAGGTAATTTCTTTAAAAGTTTAATTCGCACAGTAACGCACTCTGGTTTTGTTGTGGCAGGCTGGTTGGCAAACCTTTTTTTAATTCCGGTTATCAGCTTCTATTTGTTGCGGGATTGGGATCGTCTTGTTGTCTATATTCGAGACTTACTACCGCGCAATATTGAGCCTACAGTAACTTTGTTGGCTAAACAATCTGATGAAGTCCTGGGCGCGTTTTTGCGTGGTCAAATGTTGGTTATGCTGGCTCTGGGCACAATTTACTCAATCGGTCTTAAGCTGGTGGGGTTGGAATTTTCACTATTAATAGGGATGCTTGCAGGCATGTTAAGTTTTATTCCTTATATGGGCTTGATTGTTGGTATTGTTGTTGCCGGAGCCGCCGTTCTATTGCAAACGCATGACCCTTCAAACCTGCTCTGGGTGGCTGCTGTATTTGGCGGCGCACAAGTAATAGAAGGTACAATTTTGACCCCTATGCTGGTGGGTGATCGTATCGGCTTGCATCCGGTAGCTGTTATTTTTGCGGTGCTTGCCGGTGGGCAGCTATTTGGCTTTTTTGGCATATTATTGGCGCTGCCGGTTTTTGCTGTTTTGGCTGTTATTCTTCGGTATTTTCACAAAACTTATAAAGAAAGTTATCTTTATGGAACAGAAGCGCTGACAGATAATTCGCCTGAAGATAGTCAAGAATTATAAGCGAAATATATTGATGTTATCTCAACAACTTGCACTGAATATTAGCTTGCGCGATGGTTATTGTTTTGAATCCTTTTATGCGGGTGAAGACGATAGCGAACAGTCTAATTTTGAAACGGTCAAAATCCTGGAAAGTTTTGTTCATTCTTCAAATGCTCAGCAAAACCTTCTGTGGGGCAAATCTCAGTCGGGGAAAACACATTTACTGCAGGCCTGTTGTGCCAAAGCCTCTCAGTATAAAACGGGCGTAACTTATCTGCCCTTGAGAGATTTTAAGGCTTATGGCGTAGAAATCTTTAGTGGTTTGGGGCAATCCAGCTTTATTGCAATTGATGATATAGATCAAGTTATTGGTGATAAAACTTGGGAAACCTCCCTTTTCAATCTGATTAATATCACCCGGGAAAATAAGCAACCCCTCTTGTTAAGTTGTGCAGAGAACCCTCGTAATTTATCTTGTGAGCTGCCTGATTTGGCTTCCCGGTTAATTTGGGGTGGTGTATATCAGTTGCATGCCTTGACTGATACCAATAAACCAAAGGCTTTAAAAGTGCGCGCCAGGCAGCGTGGCTTTGAGTTGACAGACCGTGTTGTTGAATATTTATATCGTCGCTATCCACGAGATATTGAGTCCTTAATGGAAATACTGGATATACTGGATAAAGAAAGCCTGCGTCAAAAAATGATGGTTACAGTTCCTTTTGCCAAAAAGGTACTTGAAAAGCTTTAGTGGTAAATGAATTAATACCATTGAAGTGCACAAATAAATGATTACTTCCATTGACTAACTCCTTAAGTGCTATATAATGTCCCGCAGCTTGAAAGTAAGTTTATATTTATGCAACACCATCTCGAAGTTACATCTTAGTACCTCGTCTGTTTTCATAAGTCATAGCAACACATTTCAACAAACACGCCATATTTGGCATTTAACTAATGAATTTACAAAGGATACTATTATGTCTACTACTACCGGAACTGTTAAGTGGTTTAACGAATCAAAAGGCTTTGGCTTTATCGAACAAGAAAGCGGCCCAGACGTTTTTGCTCACTTCAGTGCTATTCAAGGTGATGGTTTTAAAACATTGAACGAAGGCCAGAAGGTTGAGTTTACCGTTACAGAAGGTCAGAAAGGCCCTCAGGCAGAAAATATCGTAGCGCTTTAATTTAAGCCTTATGGAATTTTTAAAAAAACGAGACTTCGGTCTCGTTTTTTTTTGCCTGCAATTTATGGGGGCTGAGTGTTATTAACTTGAAATATCACTCTATCGCCCCTATAAGAAGTGTATCGGTTATTAATTGGCGAGCTATGGAGTTCACATCATGGATACAAAAACTTTTTTAGATGAGTTGCTTAAAACGGGCAAAGAGTATGCAGATAAAGGTTTGGAATTTGCTGAAGAAAAGTTGCAGTTGCCCAAAGAGGGTGAGGCACGTGAGGCTTCATTAGATGGCATGAAAAAAGGCGCAATGGCTGCCGGTGTGCTTGCTTTATTGCTTGGTACCGGTGCTGGTCGTCGCGTAACTGGCTCGGCATTGAAAATAGGTAGCTTGGCTGCAATAGGCGGTTTAGGCTGGAAAGCGTATCAAAACTGGCTTAATAAAAACCAGCAGGAGAATAAAGAAATCAAGGATAGGGCTGAAAATGCCAAAGTCGTTCCCATGAATGAGCTTAGTGAAGAGGATGCTAATAAGCGCAGTGAAGTGTTGCTAAAAGCAATGATTGCTGCGGCTAAGGCCGATGGTCATGTTAATAGTAAAGAAAGAGCGGCTATAAAAGAGCAAATTGAAAAGCTTAATCTCAGTGGTGACGTGGCTGACATTTTGGAGGGAGAAATAAAGAAGCCTCTGGATGTTAAAGAGGTGGCAGCCCTGGCAGAGAATGATGCGATGGCAGCTGAGATATATTTGGTTTCTGCGGTTGTTACTGATAAAGAAAATTCTATGGAAAAAAGTTATCTTGATTCATTGGCTAAAGCATTGGATTTACCAGACGAGCTTGTTGCAGAATTAAAAGCGGTAAAGGACGATGAATTGGCATAGTTTGGCTTTTTAAGTAGTAGATCGCTAAGCGTTCTGCCGAGAAAAGGCTAAAAAAGGTGGGGGGTATACTTTTTAGTGATTATTTTCCTTTCTTTATTTAAGTTACCTGGCGTTCTAGATGAGTTTAGCGTGTTTTTTAGGCGGAAATAAGATATTTAAAAGTACACCCCCTACCTTTTTCCCTGTTTTCTCCGATAATTATAAAACTTGTAGCTTGGCATAACTTAAAACCAGCCATTTGCTTCCTTTAAAGTCAAAATTCACTTGCACGCGGGCGTGATTACCAGCGCCTTCGACATCAGTTATAACGCCTTCCCCAAATTTTGCATGTGAAACACGTTGGCCAATAGATAAGCCTGTTTCATTGGTTTTTATAGCGGGAGCTGGCCGGGTTTCACGTTCGTAGTTAGATTGCCAGGTATTCACT
>JALWMR010000013.1 GCA_027083815.1 Thiotrichaceae bacterium | reverse complement strand
TATTACCTTGCACGACGGTTTGTTGGTGATTTTGATATGTTACATCTGGAAAGGGGCTACCTGATGAAATAATGGCGCGCCCCTGTGTCCAGTTAAAAATATCCTGAGGTAGTGCTTCTACATTGCTGGTCGGGTTAGACAGGGGAAAAATAACAGGTCGCTCACTGTGCTTTGCCATGGCTTCAATGATTTCTTGTGAAAATAGCCCGGATACGCCCGTAAGCCCGAGTAGCATAGTCGGTTTGGCATATTGTATGGTTTCCAGCAAGTTAGGTATGTTAGCCTCTATTGACCAGTCCTGATAGGTATCCTGAAACTGCATAACCGGTTTTTTGTAGGCATCCGGGCTGATGCCTTCAACAACCAGACCAAACTCATCCATAATATACATTTGACGGCGGGCTTGTTCACGGCTTAGCCCTTCATAAACCAGGCCATCCTGTATGACCTTGGCAACGCCTACGCCGCCAGCGCCAGCACCAACCACCACAATGCGTTG
Source organism: Thiotrichaceae bacterium (assembly GCA_027083815.1). Lineage (GTDB taxonomy): Bacteria > Pseudomonadota > Gammaproteobacteria > Thiotrichales > Thiotrichaceae > Cocleimonas. Next base: position 7,460 of record JALWMR010000013.1, on the reverse strand, counting down.
TTCGCTTAAGGATTCGCCTTTCATTTTGCAGGCACTTAATAAACCGGCCAGAACCACAGCACCGGTTCCCTGTATATCATCATTAAAGCTGGGGATGGTATCCCGATAACGCTCCAGCACGGCAAAGGCAACATCCTTGGCAAAGTCTTCCCATTGTATAATCGCCCTGGGCCAGCGTTTCTGAATAGCGGCAACAAATTTATCCAGCACATCAAAATAAGCATTGCCCGTTAGACGTTTGTGACGTACCCCCAGATAGCCAGGGTCGTTACGCAAGTCTTCCCGATCAGTACCGACATCAAGGTTAACTGCCAGGGTGTTAAAGGGGCTTAAACCACCGCCTGCGGTGTATAAGGACAGTTTGCCAATGCTGATGGCAAGCCCGCCGTGCCCCTGATCGCCAATCCCTAAAATCGCTGATGAGTCAGTGGCGACGACCATGCGAACATCGTTCCAGGGGTAGTTATTGACAATATTATCGGCGCGAACGATATTCTCGGCGGTAAAGGTCAGGCCACGCGGTGAGCGATACAATGAGCTGTATTTTTGTACCGCCTTGCCCACCGTGGGCGTATAAATAATGGGCATCATCTCTTCAAGATGTGCCGAAATCAGGGCGTAAAACAGCACTTCATTGCGCTCCTGAACCGCACGTAAGAACTGATATTTATCGATATCACTGGCCTGATTTGCAAAGCCATCATACAGGCGCACTACCTGATCTTGCAGGTCAACAACTACTGGCGGCAGCAAACCTTCCAGCCCGAGTTCAATGCGCTCCTGCTGGCTAAAGGCAGTGCCTTTATTGAGTGCGGTCAGGCGTAAAATTTCTATGCCATGTGAGTAGACTTCGAGATAGGGTTGATTGTTTTGGTCGTGTTTAAGATCAAAAAAAGGGCTAAGCGCCAGATGTTGGGTGTTCATTAATGTGTGTTCTGCTTTTGTTTTTGTCGGTAGGCGTGTAATAAAGGCTCGGTGTAGCCATTGGGTTGTTGGCGACCTTTGGTGACCAGATCAACAGCGGCTTGAAAGGCAATGCCATTATAGTCTGGTGCCATTGGCTGGTAAAAGGGATCACGATCATTTTGCTTATCAACAATCTTTGCCATTTTCCTAAAAGAGTCAAGCAGCTGTTCTTCGCTGATAACATCATGGTAAAGCCAGTTAGCCAGTAACTGGCTGGAGATACGAAGCGTGGCGCGATCTTCCATTAGATTAACATGATGTGTATCGGGCACTTTGGAGCAGCCAATGCCCTGATCAATCCAGCGCACCACATAGCCGAGTATGCTTTGGGTATTGTTATCCAGGCAGTCCTGGACATCCTGCAATTCATTATTAAGCGCCAGTGGAATTGTAAGCAGTTTTTGCAAACTGGCCATTGGACGTCGTGCCAGCTCCTGCTGTATGTGTGGCACATAAACCTGATGGTAATGCGTTGCATGTAAGGTTGCAGCCGTAGGGGAGGGAACCCAGGCACAGTTTGCACCCGCGAGTGGGTGCTGAATTTTCTGTTGGAGCATATCAGCCATTAAGTCGGGCATTGCCCACATGCCTTTGCCGATTTGTGCCTTTCCCGGCAAGCCGCATTGCAGGCCAACATCCACATTACGGTCTTCATAGGCTTCAATCCAGGGTTCTTTTTTGATTTGATCTTTATTCAGAAAAGTGCCCGCTTCCATACTGGTGTGAATTTCATCGCCGGTGCGGTCTAAAAAGCCGGTATTTATAAATATCAGGCGTTCCCTTGCTTCGTTGATACAGGCACGAAGATTTACCGATGTACGACGTTCCTCATCCATAATGCCGATTTTGAGGGTATTCCCGGGTAATTTCAGCGCTTCCTCTATGCGGGCAAACAGATCAACACTAAAACGAACCTCATCGGGGCCATGCATTTTGGGTTTTACAATATACAGGCTGTTGGTGGCCGAATTTTTAAAATGACCATTGCCATGATAATCATGTAAAAAAGCCAGGCTGGTAATCATGCCATCCATAATGCCCTCTGGAATGGCTTCATCATTATAGAGAATGGCATCGCTTGTCATTAAATGACCAACATTTCGCACCATTAACAGGCTTCTGGCACTTAAGCTTAGTGTGTCACCGTTAGGTGTTTTATAGTGACGATCCGGATTCAGGCTACGAGTGATTTGTTTGTCGCCTTTTTTAACCACAACCTCAAGATCACCTTTCATTAAGCCCAGCCAGTTACGATAAACAAGCGCTTTGTCTTCGGCATCGACGGCTGTTACTGAATCTTCACAGTCCTGAATGGTGGTAATGGCGGCTTCCAGAATAATATCTTTTAGCCCCGCCAGGGTTGTTTTACCAATAGGACTTAGCGGGTCTATCTGGATTTCAAGATGCAGGTCATTGTTTTTAAACAGAAGGCTGCAGGTGCTGCCTTCATCCTGATAGCCAATAAATTTTTCAGGGTGCTTTAGTTCGGCAATATGACCGTTTTGCAGGTAAATCTGTAGATTTCTCTGGCTGTGTTGATCACCTAATAGCGTATAAGCCGAGACATCTTTATGACTGCCTTCGGTCAAAGGAATGACTTTATCAAGAAAATCGGTCGCCAGCTCAATGACTTTTTTACCGCGCCTTGGGTTAAACGCTTTGCCTATTTCCAGCCCTTCGGTTTCGGGAATTACATCGGTGCCATAATAGGCATCAAATAAACTACCCCAGCGCGCATTGGTGGCATTAAGGGAGAATCGTGCATTATTAATCGGTACAACTAACTGCGGCCCGGCTATGCGTGAAATTTCAGGATCGACATTTTCTGTGCTGATAGTAAAATCGTCAACAGGGTCGCTCAGGTAATTAATGTCTCTTAAAAAGTTTTCATATTCAGCGGGATCATGCGGTTCGCCATGTGATTTATGCCAATCGTCAATTTGCGCCTGCATTGTATCCCTTGTCTCAAGCAATGCTTTATTACGGGGCATAAAGTCATCTAGAATCTGCTCAAAGCTATTCCAGAAGTCATCAGGATTAATGCCAGTTTGTGGGATTATTTCATCCACAACTAAATCAAAAATATCCTGATTTATTTCAAGTTTATTGTGTTTGATGGCGGTATGTTTTGAAGCTTCGGGCATATTCTTTTAACTCTGCGTTTTAATTGCTTCCTTAAGCGTAGATCATTTGAGATGATGTGCAAGCATGATTGGATTTAATAATAGTGAGTCTTGATAAATCAGATTATGCCAACTCAAACCGACAGCAACTTTATGTCTTTGCTATAGTGCTAATATGTCACCACAAACTATGGCACCACAAAAACAGTTAACTCCCGCCCAGATTGCTAAAAATATATTAAAGGGTTTTGATAATCACTTTCGTATTTTTAGTGAGATAACGGCAGGTGCCTTGCAGCGCTTTGAAGCGGCGGACTGGAAGGCCGAACGCTATAACTCACGGTTGCGAATACAGTTATACGATACTCGAGTCGATGAGGCGATTGCTACGCTGCGCCAGAAATTTGATTTCTCGCAAGCCTTTGATGCGGTTTTATGGAAAAGGGTCAAAGCACGTTACATCCTGTTATTGCAGGAACATCAACAACCAGAGCTTGCGGAAACCTTTTATAACTCATTGTTCTGTCGAATATTTCCCCGAGAGTATTATATTAATGATTATATTTTTGTCAGAAATGCCACGGCTACTGATTATATAGATTCCAAAATACCCACTTATCTGGCCTATTACCCGGCAAACACGGGTATGTTTACCTCTATCTCAAATGTATTGAAGCAGTTTGATTTTACATTGCCCTTTGAAAATCAGCACCGCGATGCCCGGCATATTGCGCGATCAATCGGCAAGATTTTTAAAAAGGGCAAGCGCACGGCACAACTTAACTTTCAGTACCAGGTCATTAATGCCTTATTCTTTCGCAATAAAGCGGCTTATATTGTTGGCAAGGCAATTAACGGGCATGAAGAATATCCTTTTGCCGTTGCTATTTTAAATAATGAACAAGGCGCTTTATATGTTGATGCCTTGCTTGTCGGTGAAGATGCACTGTCACAGCTATTTGGTTTTTCTTACGCCTACTTTATGGTATCTCATCCGGTTCCTTCATCTATTGTACACTTTCTTAAAACCTTGATGCCACGGCGTAAAATTGAAGGTTTGTATAGTGCCATTGGCTTTCAAAAGCAGGGTAAAACGGACTTTTACCGGGGCTTTTTAAAACACCTTAAATACTCGGATGATGATCTGATTCTGGCGCCGGGAATCCCTGGTATGGTGATGTCGGTATTTACCTTGCCATCCTATCCCTATGTTTTTAAGGTGATACGTGATTACTTTGCGCCCCCCAAAGAAATATCACGTGAGCAGGTTGAAGCCAAATATCAGTTGGTCAAACAGCATGACCGGGTAGGGCGCATGGCAGATACGCTGGAATTTTCACACGTTGTATTGCCTCTGGATCGCTTTACCCCCGAGCTGCTGAATGATTTGCAAAACACCTGCGCAAGCAGTATTAGTTATGTATCAAAAGACGCTGAACAATGTTTAATGCTCGATCATGTCTATATTGAGCGGCGCATGATTCCACTTAATCTTGAGCTTGAAATAGCCGAGGGAGAAGATGACCTGGAACGTGTTGAATGCCTGGTTCAGTCTTATGGTGATGCCATAAAAGAACTGGCAGCCGCCAATATCTTCCCCGGCGACTTGCTTTATAAAAACTTTGGTGTGACCCGTTTAGGTCGTGTGGTATTTTATGATTATGATGAAATTGTCTATATAACCGATTGTCATTTCAGGGAAATTCCCGAGCCTAAAAACATGCAACAACTGATGTCGGCAGAACCCTGGTATAGTGTTGCAGAAAACGACATCTTTCCCGAAGAGTTTAGTCGCTTTTTAATGGGCAACCCCCTGATAAAGCGTTTTTTATTAAAACATCATGCCGATCTGTTTACGCCACAGTTCTGGAATGACATTAAAATCAAGCTTGAAAAGGGTATTTTTGAAGATGTATTCCCTTATCCTTTAAAATATCGCCTGCAGCGTGAATAAACTCTCGAAATATTAGCTTTAAAAGTACACCCCCCCACCTTTTTGCCCTTTTCTCGTTAATTGCCTTTAATTTGTGTCAAGCGAACACCATAATTGAAGTATCAGGTTTTTAAAGATTAATATTTCATATGATTAAATCACTAAGCTCTATTTTTGCTTTTCTTCTGCTTTCACTATTGCAGCAACCCGCACAGGCGGACTGGCAAGACTCGCTTAACAATGCGTGGGATACAACTAAAGATCTAAGCGGTGATACGCTGGATAAAACAAAAGATTTGTATGAGTCACTCTCGGGTGATGTAAAACTGGTTAATGGCAATGCAACACCGATTAGCACTGAGCTTATACAATCTGAAAACAGGAGCCATTTAAAGAAAATCTGGCCGGATGTGCTGGATAATCTGGATAAAGCCTTAAAGATAAACCAGAAAATTGATGAAGCGCCTGAGGAAAGCTGGTTTGGTAGTAATAAGGGCTCGCTAACAAAAGATCAATTTGAGGTATTTGATGAAATTGAAGCATTACTGGATAGTCCGGCGATTTCACAAAACCGTCAAAACATTGATCGTCTTAGGGATAAAATAAATGATGAACGTAAAAAAATAGCAAAGTTTAAAGAAAAGCAGGTGATCGCAACTGATGCAAAGCGCAAAAAGCTGGAAGATAAAATAGCCAAAGCCAAAAAAAGGATAAACCTCTATCAGAATAATATTGATTATCAAAAGAACAACCTGAAAGCGCGCTTAAAGGAAATGGGTTTATTGCTGGATAATCAACAAATTGATGTGCTTCTGTCTCGGGTGGATTCGGACGATATTATTAAAATGTCGGTCGTGTTTGATGTACTCGCCGATGTTACCAAACAGCTTATGGAGCTGACCAAAGAGTTTAATGAAGACATTAATCAGGCGCGTAAATATTATGGTATGCATGTCGTGTTGTTAAAAGTTGCCCTGACTATGCAGCAAAATTATATTAACAAGGTCGATCAGCAATATCTGCCTAAAATAGAAGCGATTCAAGATGAAACAGCGCGTATTCATCAGCAGAGCCAAGCCTTGTTACGAAGCGAGAAAAATCCATCTCAACGTAAAGTGCTAAAGCATAACCTGCAAGCACAGCAGTTAACCCAAAAAGTCGCCAGGCTCTACGCACAGCAACTTGAAAGGCAAAAGCAGAAAATTGAACAAGCACATAAACGTGCCTTAAAGGATTATCTGGTGGCAAAAAACACCTTTGACACGGTTAAGCTCAGCGCCGAACTGATCCGCCTGATGAAAACCAATCAGGCATCTTTTAACGCCCTGATGAATATTCAAATACCTGAAATTGTGCCCTTTAAAAATATTGAAATGCAGAAGAAATTTGAGGAATTATCGCTACTTTTAAAGAGGAAGTAGTCGAATTATACGCTAAAAAGGACACCCCCGGGTTTTTATGCGTTTTGTAAACGCACCCTACGGGTAGTCGTCGCTAGGAGTCTGTACGAGAATATGAGTCGTAGCGAGGGAAAGCTGATTTGAGCTAGATTATTAATCAATTTGAGGCGAATAGTTATTCTATTTAACGAAATTGAGTAAAAATATGGCCAAATTTAGCTTTTCCGCAGTAGGCTCACTCTTCTTGGATAGGCTCCTGGCAGCCTGCTTAGGCTCCAACATTGTCTCGCCTTCAGCTCGGCTGGGGTTTTTCTCCGATACTGCCAGGCATAGAGTTATTTTATAAGCGGTTTCTCGGCGACCACAATGCCATCTTCATCAATATAGATAAAATCGGCTGGTTCAAAGTTAAGCCCGCCAAAGCTAATGGATATATTGGTTTGTCCCACCCCATTTTTGACTGTTTTCAGGGGATGTGTGCCCAGTGCCATCACGCCAATATCCATAAAGCCCATATCGACCGAGTCACGAATACAGCCATTAATTAACAGGCCGTTCCAGCCATTTTTTGCGGCGGTGGAGGCAAGCATATCGCCAAGCAATGCACGACGCATGGAGGCGCCGCCATCGACCACCAGCACCTTGCCCGTGCCGTCCGAGTTGACCTGATCGCGCACCAGCTGGTTGTCTTCAAATAATTTCAGGGTGACTATTTCGCCAAAAAAGCGGGTTTTTCCGCCATAGCTATTAAAGGGCATGCCGGCGACCTGTACTTCTTCACAGTTATCGCCGCAGTATTCATCACATAGGTCAGCTGTTTTAAAGGGCATGGTTTCTCCTAACGAAGTTTCCTTATTTTGAGACCTTTGCACGAAAGATATGACGGATAAATATTGCTTAAATTCCCCTGTTTTTTCGTATATTTTCGGTCAATAGCCCTGCTATTACCCTCAAATCTACAAAAAATCAGGAAAATTACGCTAATTTTTCTCTCGCCATACTCTCATGCAAAGGTCTCATTTTGTTTTAATTATAGAC
>JALWMR010000012.1 GCA_027083815.1 Thiotrichaceae bacterium | reverse complement strand
AGCAACTTTGCCAGCCAGTCGACAAGTGATTACAGCGGCTATGGCATTCAGCTTATGGCTACCAAACAATTCAAACAGGCAACTGCCTTAATGAATGATTTTGCCAATGATGGTTATTCAGCATTTGTGATAAAAAGCCAGGCTAAAGGTCGTACTTTGTATAAAGTCCGTTTAGGACCTTATTCACACAAGCCTGAGGCGGTAGCTGTAAAAGATAAAGTGGTGCGCCGTTATCCCGGCAACCCTTATGTGAAATCGAGCCTGATTATTTACAAGCCCTAGCCGAATCGGATTAAGCCCCCAAACCGGGCAATAATTTTATCAAGCCCTGAGCGATCATTTGCACACCGATGGCTGCCAGAATCAAACCCATGATTCGAGTCGCAATATTCAGGCCTGTCACACCCAATGCCTTTCCAATTGGTTTGGCCAGGCTAAGTGAAACCAATGCAACCAGTGCAACGGCAATGATACTAATTCCCAGGGCAACTTTACTTTCCAGGCCAGCTGCCTGATGACCTTGAATAATCGCTAAACTAATCGCCCCTGGCCCGGACATTAGCGGAATAGCTAGCGGTACGACCGCAACATTCTCTTTGTCTTCGGCATATTCGGCTTCGCTGGGACTTTGTCGTATGCGACTTTGTTTAGCCTGTAACATTGAGATTGCCATCAATAACACAAGAATGCCGCCACCGACTCTAAAGGAAGGCAAGCCTATACCAAAAAAACCCAGTACTGCTTCACCTGAAAATGCGGATAACAGGAGTATTAAACCAACAGAAAAGGCGCTTATATAAGCCGTATGCTGCCTTTCTCTATCTGTTTCACCATGGGTTAAGGTAAGAAAGATGGGAACCACACCAATAGGATTAACAATTGCCGATAATGCAACAAATGATGAAAGAAAACCGCTCAAATAAGGTTCCATTAGCGATCAAAACCTGATTCTTCGGTATTTTCATAGGCTTTATAGGCATAAATATACTTAAAAAGTACACCCCCCCACTTTATTACGGATTTCATCCGCCCTTCGGGTTGTCGTCGTTCCTCCGACATTGTCTCGCCTGCGGCTCGGCTGCCTCTTTTCTCCATACGGTTACAATTCTTCTATCGTTCTGTTTTGATTGGTATAAATACAGATGTCTCCAGCGATGCTCAAGCCTTTTTCGACTATATCACGCGCTGATAACTCAGTATTATCCAATAGGGCACGCGCAGCGGATTGCGCATAAGGCCCGCCAGAACCGATAGCAATCAAATTATCCTCTGGATCAATGACATCACCGTTACCGGTAATTATCAAAGAAGTCTCTTTATCTGCAACGGCAAGCAAGGCTTCTAACTGGCGCATACCTCGATCAGTTCGCCAGTCTTTTGCCAGCTCAATAGCGGCGCGAGTCAGGTTGCCATTGTATTCATGCAGCTTGGCTTCAAACTTTTCGAATAGTGTAAAAGCATCTGCCGTACCCCCTGCAAAACCGGCAATGACCTTATCATCGTAAAGGCGACGCACTTTGCGTGCATTGCCTTTCATAATAGTATTACCAAGTGAGACTTGTCCGTCTCCTCCAATAACAACCTTGCCATCCCGACGTACTGAAAGAATCGTTGTTCCGCGATATTGTTTCATTGTTTTTCTCTGTTGATTTTATCTCTCAAGCATAAGGTTTAATACATTCTTTTCAAGCTTTATCTAAGAAAGCCCTGATTAGAAGTTTGCTACTCAGAACTTCCATAAAGGCGTCGATACAATCCATCATTTAACAATAAGTCCTCATGTTTTCCTTGCTCTATGATATGCCCATCTTCAAACACATAGATATGATCTGCCTGCCTCACGGCACTTAAACGATGTGCAATTATCAGTGTTGTACGGTGTTGCAAAAAATTGCTCAAGGCTTGATGTAATTTCTTTTCGGTTTCGGTATCAAGTGATGAAGTGGCTTCATCAAGTATCACTACTTTTGGTTCACTGAGTATCATTCTGGCAATTGCCAAACGCTGCCTTTGTCCACCCGATAAACGCACACCCTGCCTGCCAACGATTGTATCCAGACCATCTTGTAAGTCCTTAACCGTTTTTTCAAGCTGGGCAATACGTAGGGCATTCCAGAGCTTATCATCCGTAATATCCTGTCCGAGAGTAAGATTCATCTTTATGCTGTCATTAAATAGAGCGGGCTGTTGCAAAACGGTGGCAACATTCTCACGTACAATATCCAGGCCTATCCTGGTCACCGGTGCTTCATCAAAATAAAGCATACCCTGCTGTGGCTGGTAAAGCCCTAGTAGCACCTGAACAAAGGTAGATTTGCCTCCACCGCTTGCGCCAACGAGTGCTATTTTCTGTCCGGCAAGGATGGTTAAACTCACTTCTTTTAACACTGGCGGTTTATCACCATAGGCAAAGGTAATCTTATCAGCCCGAACACTGACCGTGTGCTTGCCTTCAAATGGATTGATCTCATGCGGATAGACCGGCTCAGACTCCAGCCCTGCAAGGGTATTAATTCGCTTTAGTGCCGCCTTAGCACCAAACCAGGCATAATTAATATTGAGTACATCTTGCACCGGGTTCATTAAAAACCACAAGTAGCCAAATACCGCAAACATCTGTCCGATGCTTAGATCAGAAACGACAACCGTAATCATGGCTATTGCCCGAAAAATATCGAAGCCGGTTAGAAAAACCAAAAAAGAGAGTCGGCTGGCTGCATCACTTTTCCAGGAGAACTGACTGGAATAATCGCGTACCTCCTTTGCTTGTTGAATCAATCGTTTAAAGAAAAAGTTCTCACGGTTGCTGGCACGAATTTGTTGTATTCCATCCAGTGTTTCGGTAAGTGTTTGCTGAAACAGGCTAAAAGCGGCATTTTCATTTTTCTTTAGCTCTTTAATGTACTTACCCATTTTAATGGTGAAAAACACTACCAGCGGGTTAAGAAAAATAATAATAAGGGCAAGCTGCCAATGTAGCCAAAAAAGTACAATGATAATGCCTGTTATCAACAATACCGCAACAATAAACTTACTCACCGTTTCGGCAATAAATTTATCAATCGTTTCAATATCCACCACAAAGTGCGAACTTATCGAGCCACTACCTAGCGTTTCATATTCAGACATGGAAATATTATTGACCCGCTGTAATAAATCTTTGCAAATCTTATACGTAATATCCTTGGCAATAACGGTAAACGCGCGGGTTTGCAGGACTAACAAGGCTAAACCGGAAAAGCGTAACATCAAGGTAAGAACGGTGAATAGCACGATATACAAGGTCGGTTTTTGCCAATCTTTAGGTATAAAGCCATCAACCATAGCTAATAAAGCACCTGGTTTATCCAGCAGAACCTCATCAACCAGCATGGGCATCATCAAGGGGATGGGTACAATGAGCAGAGTTGCCAATAGAGCAAGGATATTGGCAATAATTAGCGTCTTTTTATGCTCAAAAACAAAGCTTTTCAGGGATTCCAGCGTATAAATAGCCGACTTTGACTCTGAATTGTCTTTTAAGTTACTCATTTGTTAAATAAAAACACACCCCCCACCTTATTGCCACTTTTCTATAAAACACGGAAAATAATAACAGGCATCAAAAAGGCACCCGAAGGTGCCTTTAAGAATTTAGGTAATGAGCTTATTACTGACCATTGCTTACCATATAATCAACAGCTGCCTTAACATCATCATCTGATAAAGATGTATTTCCACCTTTAGGAGGCATAGCACCTTTACCATGTAAGGCCGTGTTATACAGTGCATCTTTACCAGTTGCTATTCTTGGTGCCCATGCTGCCTTATCACCAAACTTGGGGGAGCCAGCCACACCAGTCGCATGACAAGCGAAACAAGCGCTATCATATACTTTTTTACCCGCTGCCAAATCGGTTGCGGGTGCAACAGGTGCTTCGGCTACCGCTGGTGCCGCTACCGCTTCTGGTTGCTCAGGCTTTTTTGGAGTCTCTGGAGCGCTTGGCTCTGGCGCAGCTTCTGGCTTCTTGGCTGCCATGTCTTCTTTTGGCGCTGCTTCAGTTTTTGTTTCTGCCTTTTTTTCTTCTTTAGCAGGCGCTTCTTCTTTCTTTGGCTCAGCTGCATCAGTTTTAGGTGCAGGAGCAGCTTTTGTGTCGCCGCCGCCCAGATTAAAACCTGCTTGCTTGGTCATATAGATAATAGTCGCCTTAAGCTCATCATCTGTTACCGCAGGGTTGCCGCCGCGAGGTGGCATCGCGCCTTTACCATTCATGGCTGAATTCAGTAATGAGTCAAGCCCTGTTTTTACACGTGGCTCCCATGCTGCTTTATCATCAAGCTTTGGAGCACCAGCAACACCGACTGTGTGGCATGCAGAACAAACGGCATCAAATACTTCCTTTCCTGATCTAGCAGCTGCAGGGGCTGCTTTTGCCACGCTATCTGAGGTCGCTGTCTCACCCACTGGCTTGAGGTTATCAGATGCAAGTGCAACAAGCTGGGTACTATCTACTTCACCCTTGGTAGAATTTCTTTGGTAAGTATGAACCAAACTGGAAAGTAAAACATAAACAGCTATTAAAATAGCAACAGCACTTGCTAAAAATAATAACTTAGCCATTGGGTCAGCTTTTGGGGCTTGATGCGACATGGTGTCTCCAGATATAACGATAAAATTGGCTCGCGATTATATGTAAAAATTCTAATATACGCTACTGATTTTATGCTATAAACCCGAGTTTTATTGAGTTTTAACTTAACTTGATGTAGGTCAATACTACTATTGCAAAAAGGTAGTAGAGCCATATTATGGATTCGCTCTCAACGAAAATATAGATAATACTCAATCACATTGAGAAAACAGCAAAAAAGGTGGGGGGTGTACTTTTATATCCCCTTATTGTTATCTAAACTTGATACAAAACATTCAAAATAGTGGGTTGACGCATCTCAATGTGTTAATTAAGCCTCTCTACCTATACTATTCCTATATGTAAATTAATACACAGACCAAAACAGGATTTTTTATGGGACACACACCCAATCAAGCCGAGTTTATTCCCTTGAATATTGCCGTAATGACCGTTTCTGACTCACGAAGCGAAGCGGATGATAAGTCAGGAAAAATATTAGCTGATCGCCTTATTGAGGCGGGTCATAAACTTGCCGAAAAAAAGATTGTTCCCGATGACATCTACCAGATGCGTGCCGTAGTGTCAGCGTGGATTGCAGACCCTGAAATACACGCTGTTATTACTACCGGAGGCACCGGATTAACCGGGCGCGATGTCACGCCCGAGGCAATGAAGATTTTATACGACAAGGAAATTGAAGGCTTTGGTGAGATTTTTCGCAAAATTTCATACGACTTGATTAAAACCTCAACCATCCAGTCTCGCGCTATTGCCGGGCTGGCAAACGGTACCGTAATTTTCTCATTACCTGGCTCACCGGGTGCCTGCAAAGACGGTTGGGATGGCATTATCGTTCACCAACTCGATTCACGTGTAAAACCCTGTAATCTGGTCGAGATGATGCCTCGATTTTTGGAGAAGTAATCATGACTGCTTGCGGATGCGATGATATTGGTTGCGATAGCGGCCAAAGACTAATGCCTATTGATGATGCGCTGGCCTTACTGCTAAACAGTGCCGGGCCGCCTGGTCAAACTGAAACATTGCCATTAACCGAGGCTCAAGGCCGTATTTTAGCGGAAGACCTGTCCTCAGCTATTAATGTTCCACCACATGACAATAGCGCCATGGATGGCTATGCCGTACGCAGTAGTGATCTGGCCGATGCTACTGAAAAACGCTTGCCCGTTAGCCAGCGCATACCCGCTGGAAAAATGGGTAGTGAACTCCAGCCAGGCACCGCGGCACGTATATTTACCGGCGCACCCATCCCTGCCGGTGCTGATGCAGTGGTAATGCAGGAAATCTGCAAGCCAGATGGCGATGCAGTCATTATTAGTGGCCCTGTTCCAGTTGGTGAAAACATTCGCCGCGCAGGAGAAGATATCACCAAAGGTGACCAGATTTTACAGGCGGGAACAAAACTAAAACCGCAAGATATTGGTTTGGCAGCATCCGTTGGAATTGGTGAAATCACGGTTTATAAACGCTTGCGCGTTGGGATATTTTTTACTGGAGATGAGCTGCGAGAGCCGGGCGAGCCACTACTTCCGGGGCAAATTTATAACTCCAACCGACACACGATGCGCGGTTTGCTGGAAAAACTTGCTTGTGAGATTATTGATTTAGGTACGGTTAAAGACACCCTTGAGGCAACTAAAGATGCCATGCAGCAAGCCGCATCCCAGGCAGATTTAGTCATGACTAGCGGTGGCGTATCCGTCGGCGAAGAAGATTATATCCGTATTGCGCTGGAAGAACTGGGGCAACTGGATATGTGGCGCATTAATATCAAACCGGGCAAACCACTGGCTTTTGGCAATATCAACGGCACACCTTTTTTGGGAATGCCGGGCAACCCCGTTTCGGTATTCGCCACCTTCTGCATTTTTGCACGCCCCTTTATTTTGAAAAAGCAGGGCATGAGCGAAACCACCGCTAACAGCTTTAATGTACCGGCTGATTTTGAATGGAATAAAGCAGGAAACCGCCATGAATATGTTCGGGCGCGAGTTGATAATGGCAAGATTCACTTATACCCACATCAGGGTTCCGGGGTACTAACATCAACTAGCTGGGCAAATGGCCTGGCTTTTATTCCCGCCAATACAACCGTAAAGCCGGGTGATATAATTGCCTTTACGCCATTTAGTGAGTTATCGGTGTATTAAGGGGTTCCTTAAACAAGCACGTTTTGTATTTGTATCTAGTCAATCAAAGACCTTCATATTTGCTAGCAAAACAGTCGACCTATACGAATATTTTATTCCGCACAACAAGACAGCTCCTTAACATCTTTGTTAAAAGTCTGTGCACATAGCTTTAAGCCTTCCACCATTGTGAGGTAGGGGAAAAGTTGATTGGCCAGTTCTTCAACGGTCATTTTATTGTGAATTGCAAGAGCGGCGCTTTGTATAATTTCTCCTGCTTCATGTGACAGTATTTGTGCGCCAATTATTGTGCTTGCTTGACCATTTTCAGTTTTTGCGACCAGTTTGATAAAACCGTCTGTTTCAAAATTTGCCAGGGCTCTGGGTACGTTTTCCATCTCAAGTAGTCGGCTCTGTGTGGCTATGCCTTGTGCCTTTGCCTGCTCCTCGGTTAAACCAACGGTGGCAACCTGCGGATCAGTAAAGATAACCGCTGGCATGGTTGTTAAGCCAAGCTGGGCATTACCACCTGTCATATTGATTCCCGCCCGGCTGCCAGCCGCTGCTGCGACATAAACAAACTGCGGCATATTGCTACAATCGCCAGCCGCAAAAATGGCGGGCGCTGAGGTTTCCATGCGCTCATTGACGCGAATTGCGCCATTTTTTTCTGTTTTTATACCGACTGATTCCAGCTTAAGTGATTCTGTATTGGCTTGTCGCCCGGTGGCAATTAACAGGCAATCACCTATGATTTCACCCTGGTTGGTGCTGAGCTTAAATTGGCCATCCTGATATTCCGCCTTGCTCGCCTGGGTATTATTTAATAGTTGCATGCCTTCTTTTTCAAGATACTCTGATAAGCCTTCGCCCAATACCGGATCTTCCCTGTAAAGAAGCGTGTGGCGTGCCAGCAAGGTAACCCTGGCACCCAAACGCAAATAGGCTTGTGCTAATTCAACGGCTATTACTGATGATCCAATTACAATCAAATGCTCGGGAAGCTCCTCTGAAAAAAGTAGTTCGGTTGATGTCCAATAAGGTGTATCAGCAAGCCCTTCAATAGGTGGAATAGACTGCTTTGAACCGGTGGCAATTAAAAAGCGATCTGCCTGAAGCTCCTCTTCACTGCCATCTGCTTTAGCAATAATAAGCGTATTCGTATCTTTAAAGCGGGCGTAGCCTTTAATTAAGGATAAAGCAGGATTTGATTCTAAAA
>JALWMR010000011.1 GCA_027083815.1 Thiotrichaceae bacterium | reverse complement strand
AAAGATGTTTCTTCAAACCGCGTAGGCTTGGTACACAGCTTCTAATCTAGTTATTCATTAGATTTTACAGTTTAAAATAGGCTTCCTTCGGGGAGCCTATTTTTTTGTCTAAAATAATTGAAAAGACTGTGTTCAGTGGTGGGTCTATGGTAGTTTACAGGGATTATTTTAATGATGCTTCTTGTTAGCTATATAGTAAAAGACCATGCAAAAAAGATTTACCTCTAAAGATTTTATTCTCTATACCTTCCTTATTATTATTGTTTTATTGATCCTGCTGGCTATGTATCAGGTTGATCGGCAATGGGATAAACTTAATAAACTGGAACAATCCTTTTCTGCCCAGTCAAAAGATATTGGTAATTTACGCTCAAGTATTTCGGGTTTATCCAAAAAAATTGAGGAAGACGTTGTCCTTGCCATGGATAGAGCTAGTGATGACAGGGCTAAAGCCAGGCAACAAAATAACACTCAAAACTCAATACCTAGCAATCAAAACAAGCACCCCGGGATACCCAAATCCTTTCAACGTGCTTATCAGGCAACGCAAAAAAGTGACTATGCCAGTGGTGACTGGAAAATCAATGCCTTTGGTTCTACTCTTAAAACACTCACGCCACTCGTTTCTAACGAAGCGGATGCATCCAGTGTACATAACTATGTACTGGAATCATTATTAACCCGCAACCCAGACACACTTGAATGGTCGGGCATGCTGGCAAAAGACTGGCAGATTAGCGATGATGGTTTAACCATTACCTTTCAATTACGCAAGGATATTGTCTTCTCGGATGGTGAGCCAATGACTGCAGAGGATGTGGTTTTTAGCTTCGACTTCACTAATAATTCCGCAATCAAAGCACCCGCTCAACAAGCTTACTTTGAACCGATAGAGTCGGTAACAGCAAAGGCCAAATACGAGGTTGTCTTTAAATTTAAACGCCCCTACTTTGAAGCTCTGGGTATGGCGGGTGGCATGGAAATTTTACCTAAGCATTTTTATCAGGAATACAATACTAAAGAGAAAGCAGAGGAATTTAATACTTCAAAAGGTATTTTAATGGGCACTGGCCCTTATCATCTTGCCGATCCAAAGGGGTGGTCTCCTGACTCAGGAGGGGTTGAATTACTTAGAAATAATCGCTATTGGGGGGCGGTCTCACCACCCTATGACAAAATCGTATGGCGCGTGATAGAAAACCCCAGTGCGCGTTTGACAACCTATCGTAATGGCGATCTGGATGGCTATGGCGCTCGCCCTCTTGAATATGAAAAACTTAAACAAGATAAACAAATCAAAGAAGTTACCGGTGATAACCACTTTGAGTATATGGCGCCAACTGCCGGCTATTCATATATTGCCTGGAATGAGCTAAAAGACGGTACCCCCACCCGTTTTGCTGATAAGAAAGTCCGTCAGGCAATGACCTATTTGACTGATCGTGAAAAAATCATTAAAGATATTTATCTGGGTTATGCCGAAGTTGCCATTAGCCCCTTTAGTCCACGAAGCAAACAACATGACAAAAAATTGAAGGCGCGCAAGGCTGATCTTAATAAAGCCAGGGCATTACTCAAAGAAGCCGGTTATGAAGACCGAAACGGCGATGGTCTACTTGAAGACAAAGAAGGAAAGGACTTTGAATTTGAACTTGTTTACGCGCAAAGTAATGAAGATACTGGCCGCATGGTTTTATTACTTAAAGATATGTATGCTCGCGCTGGTGTAAAGCTCATTCCAAAACCGACAGAATGGCCGGTAATGCTTGAAATGCTGAATAAGAAAACGTTTGATGCTATCACTCTGGGTTGGACCAGCGGCTTAGAAACGGATATTTATCAGATGTTCCATAGCTCACAAGCTAAAACAGATGGTAATAATTTCATTAGCTATAAAAGTGCTGAATTAGACAAGATCATCGAAAAAGCGCGCACCATTGTAGATGAAGACAAGCGCATGCCGGTGTGGCGCAAAGCGGAAGGTATTTTTTATGAGGATCAGCCCTACACCTTCCTTATGCGTAGAAAAAGTCTGGTCTTTATTAATAAGCGTTTTAAAAACCTGTTAATGACCGGCTTGGGGCTTAACAGCAGCTTTGTGCCCATTGAAACCTATGTGCCTAAAAACGAGCAAAAATATCAGTAGTTTTTTGCTACGAAAAGGCAAGGGATAACGCGGAAAGTACAAAAAAACAACGTCATTGCGGCGCAGGCCGCAATCTATGGCTGTGGCTTGTGCGTGGGTGGAATGGATGCCGGTCAGCACCGGCATGACGGAGGCTGATAGGGAGAAAAGGGCAAGCCGAGCCATAGGCGAGACAATGTTGGAGCGTAGCGACGACTACCCGAAGGGGGCGTTGAAAACGCATAAAAAGTACGGGGGCGTACTGTTGAGCCTGTATTTTGCCAATAAAGAGGCATAAAAATACATAAGCCCTAGAAATTATAAGAAAACTTGCAAGGCGGGCACAGGCGGTACAATGTTTGGCGTTCTTAATAGTTTAATAATAACGAATAGCGGAAATAAACTTAATGAGCAAACTGGAAGCACTGATTTTTGATGTCGATGGCACGTTGGCGGACACTGAGCGGGATGGTCATCGTGTAGCCTTTAATGAGGCGTTTAAGGAAGCCGGACTGGACTGGGACTGGACGGTAGAACTTTATGGAGAGCTACTTCAGGTAACAGGCGGAAAAGAGCGTATTCGTCTTTATATAGAGAAGTTTTTAAAAAACTTTGACCTGGATGAAGATATTACCGAGTTTGCTGCTCGACTACATAAACGTAAAACACACTTTTATCTTGAATTATTACAATCTGGTGCAATTCCACTGCGCCCAGGTGTCGAGCGCCTGATTAATGAAGCACGCGAGGCCGGTCTGCGGCTTGCCATTGCGACCACGACAACGCCTGCAAATGTTACTTACCTGCTTTCATCAACTCTGGGAAAAGAATCCATTGACTGGTTTGAAGTGATTGCCGCAGGGGATATTGTACCTGCCAAAAAGCCCGCACCTGATATTTATGATTGGGCGCTAGAACAAATGAAATTATCCCCCGATGCCTGCCTTGCCTTTGAAGATTCACTCAACGGTATCAAATCATCACTGGGAGCTAACCTGAAAACCATTATTACAGTCAATGGCTATACCAGGGATGATGATTTTAGTGGTGCGGCTATTGTGCTTGATCAATATGGCGAGCCACAAGCGCCATTTAAGGTGTTAGAAGGGGACGCATGCGGCTTTGAGCATGTCAATGTGGAGATGTTAAATACGTTGCATGGCCAATAACAGCCGATCGATTACGGATGCGCAACAAGGCATTCATGAAAATCTGTTAGTTGTTGTCCAAAAACATCTGGATTGGCCTTATAGAAAACCGATTTCAAAGCATACGCAAGACGCTTTTAACAGGCTTAATCAACAAATAAGCACACGACTAAAAGATAGGCCGTTGATTCTGGATTCATGTTGTGGCACCGCTATGAGCACCCGCCTATTGGCAGCGCAACATCCTGATGCGCTGGTCATTGGTATTGACCGCTCGGCAGCTCGTTTAGGCAAGGAATATAATACTGAATTACCTGATAACGCCTATATCATCCAGGCAGAATGTGGCGACTTTTGGCGATTAGTGCATTTAGCCGGATGGCGCTTGCAAAAACACAAGCTGTTTTATCCCAACCCCTATCCCAAGGCAAAGCACTTAAAGCGTCGCTGGCATGCACATCCGGCTTTCCCCGCACTGCTGGCGCTGGGTGGTGAAATAGAATTGCGCAGCAACTGGGATGTGTACGTAAAAGAATTTTGCACCGCACTGCACTATGCAACTGGCTCGGGCGGAAAGGGCGCTGAAGTAGAGATATTAACAGCCGAAAAAGCCATGACGCTTTTTGAAAAGAAATATGCCCAGGCGGGGCAAGCCTTATACCGATGCAAATTTGAGCTATAATGATAAGTGGCATTTACAATAAGATTCACAACAATAAGCTTTATATCCATTAGGAGGATTACCATGTCGAGCCGTTTGCTTAAGACTTCGTTTATTAGCAGCCTTTTTTTATTGCTTTCTTTTCTTGTTCCCATTCTTGTTACCACTAGCGCGAGTGGCCTGAATGGCGTGCCCGATAGTTTGAGCGTTGGTGGAAAACAGCTCGTGCTAAATGGCGCGGGTACGCGTACCAAATTTATAATTTCAGTGTATAACATGGGGCTTTATTTACCCAAAAAGAGCAACAATGCACAACAAATTATGGCGGCCAATGAACCCCAGGCGATTAAGCTCAAAATACTATCGGGCTTTGCCAGCAAGGAAAAAATGAAACACGCCTTACTAACCGGTTTTAAAAATTCAACCGGTGGCAACACCGCGCCCATTCAAAAAGAAATTGATCAGCTGTTAAATGCCGCTTTTGGCTCTAAGGTTAATAAGGGTGATGTCTTTGAAATGGCTTATACCCCTGCCGGAGGCACAAAAGTAAGCAAAAATGGTAAGGGTTTAACCGTTGTGAAAGGTTTGCCCTTTAAAAAGGCACTGATGGGTATCTGGTTATCCAATCGTCCGGCCCAGGGTTCTCTGAAGAATCAATTATTGGGCAAATAAACAGCTATTGCCGTGAAACACACGGAATAACATCAACATTAAGAGAAAAGAGGTAAAAAGGTGGGGGGTGTACTTAAGGAAGCTCCGATCAAGTCCAATTATTTTTAGCTTGTCAAAACCGCCACTATTTTCCACGAAGATCGGCGCAATAGAATGACTATTACGTCTCTCTTCGTGAAAAAATAGCGACAATTTTTTCTGCGCTAAATTCTAATCGACTTAATCAGGACTTCCTTAATCAGTCCTTAATATAAATACTTAAAAAGTACACCCCCCACCTTTTTGGGCGTTTTCTCCTTTATTATTTCCTGTTTCCCAGGTCAAGCGCCTAATAGTTTAACCAGCATCCTGTAATAAATCTTTTCCAGAGTATCCAGCTCGTCGATGCCAACGCATTCATTGACCTGGTGGATGGTAGCATTGGTTGGGCCGAGTTCCAGTACTTGGGCACCTGTTGGGGCGATAAAACGCCCGTCGGATGTGCCCCCACTGGTTGAAAGTTCGCTTTTGATGCCGGTTTCTTCTTTTATTGCATCAAGCGCTGCGTCAACGAGGCTTCCCGCCGCTGTGAGAAAGGGCATTCCAGATAGTGCCCATTCGATCTGATAATTGAGTTGGTGTTTTTCTAATAATGCTTCAACCCGCTGTTTGATTTCCTCAGGGCTAATCTCGGTTGAAAACCGAAAGTTAAATACCATTTCCAGAGTACCGGGGATTACATTCGTTGCACCCGTTCCAGCGTTTATATTAGAAACCTGGAAGGTAGTTGGCGGGAAAAAATCATTACCCTGATCCCACTCCATCGCGGTTAATTCAGCCAGCATGGGTGCAGCGAGATGGATTGGATTGTCTGTAAGATGCGGGTAAGCCACATGCCCCTGTTTGCCAATAATTTTAAGACTGCAGCCCAGTGAGCCACGCCGCCCGTTTTTTATCACGTCCCCCACTTTGTTTGTGGATGAGGGTTCGCCTACCAGACACCAGTCTATTTTCTCATTACGCTGTTCCAGCGTTTCAACCACCTTAACCGTGCCATTGTGAGCCGGGCCTTCCTCATCGCTGGTGATAAGGTAGGCAATTGAGCCTTTGTGATCGGGATAGTCTGTTACAAAGCGTTGGCAGGCAATGGTAAAAGCGGCAATACTGCCTTTCATATCGGCGGTGCCGCGCCCGTATAGTTTGCCATTGCGTTCGGTGGCTTTAAAAGGGTCGCTGTCCCAACTTTCAATGGGGCCGGTGGGAACGACATCGGTATGCCCGGCAAAGC
The DNA here is from genome assembly GCA_027083815.1 of Thiotrichaceae bacterium. GTDB lineage: Bacteria > Pseudomonadota > Gammaproteobacteria > Thiotrichales > Thiotrichaceae > Cocleimonas. The sequence goes on along the minus strand of JALWMR010000011.1, from coordinate 2,148 downwards.
AAAATAGCGGCGCTTCAGTGCCCTTGCGTAGCCAAAGATTATCAACGGCGTCATCGCCTTCGCCAAAGGGCATTTTCTCAGGCTTAAAACCCAGTGGTTCCAGTTGCTCGATGAGTAATTCCTGACAACCTTTATCATCGGGTGTGATTGAGGGGCGCGAAATAAGCGCTTTGGTTAGTTGAAGTGTTTTGGAAGTCATTAAATTTGATTCGCTATTTCAATAAGATTTTTGTCGGGGTCTCGAATATAAACCGAAAGCAGGGTGCCTGTTGCCCCGGTTCGCTCTATGGGGCCTGCTTCAATGCGGATTTGTTGTCGTTTAAGTTGGCTGATAATTTCGTCGATGGGCGTGTCGCTTATCAGGCATAAATCAATTGCGCCAACGGTTGGCTTGTCTGCCCTGGGCTCAAATTCATTGCCCGATTGATGCAGGTTAAACTTTTGCTTGCCAAACTTAAGCGCCTTGCGACCTTCACCAAAGCTTATAACCCGCATACCTAAAGTATGTGAATAAAAATCGCAGGTCGCCTCTATATCAGTGACCGTCAGGACTAAATGATCTAGTTTGCTAATATTAATCAAGGAACAAATCGCTGTACTTTTTTTCAGAAAAACCAACAACAACCTTATCGGGCAGCTCCAGTACCGGGCGCTTAATAATGGTTGGCTGGTCTTCGGCAACAACCTGCGCCAGCGTTTCATCCATATTTTGTTTAGTCTCATCAGGCAGATTACGCCAGGTGGTGCTGCGTTTATTGATAAGCTTCTCCCAGTCAAGCTGATCCATCCAGGAACGCAATTGAACGGGGTTTAAGCCATCTTCACGAAAATCATGAAATTCATATTCAATATTGTGAGTGTCTAAAAACTTGCGTGCCTTTTTAATGGTGTCGCAGTTTTTAATGCCGTACATAATGACCATGGTTACAATTCACTAATTAAAGCAGTCATTTAACCATAGACAGCGAAGGGGTCACAAGCGTTTCGGTTTGAAATATCAGGGTAAAATTGTTAACGGCGTGTATACGGTGTTACTTAATATAAGCGATGACTGGATTAACTACATTTTCTATAGCTTAGAATTACCATCTATCTATTTTACAAGCTTTGTTGCTTGCATCGGGTTAAAATAGAAACCCAACATCTATTAGGTACTCTCTGCTTAATTTGTAAAAATAATAATTAAAAGAGACCTTTGCACAAAAGATATGACGGATAAAAATTGCTTAAATTTCCCTGATTCTTCGTATATTTTCGGTCAATAGCCCTGCTATTACCCTCAAATCTACAAAAAACCAGAAAAATTGCACTAATTTTACTCTCGCCATCCTCTCGTGCAAAGGTCTCTGGAAGAATAAATTATGAAAGCCCTTATTTTCTTAGTAGCATTTATCACAATAGTGTTGATAGTAAAAACATTTAATGCACCGAAACAGGATGCTTTTGAAAAGCAACCGGATATAGGGAAAGTTATTGCTGAACAACCTCCTAAGCATCCACCCTTGGGGCTGGTCTCAAAAAAGAGAATCACCAAAAATGTGGTTAAGGAAGCGACTGTTTGGGAAACGGTTTATAGTGTAAAGCGAGGGTTAATCACATTTAGGACAATCGACCATGAGGTTTTTCCAGGTAAATTTAAACATACAATTAAGGTGAAACATCAGAACTTGAAAGGTGATGTGGTGTATTCAAGAATAGCATCAACGCACAGTAACAGTATTACTATATACCGTCGTGGAAAAGGGACTAATAGAACAGAAATTACGGAGCTAATTAACTTTAGAGATGAACCGAGTGAGGACTGTTTGAAGAATCGTTTTCGATTACTCGATATGCCTGAAGCGTGCAATGCGACAGTGATAATTATTTCAGGTGCTAATACGCAGCTTTTAAAATTTACGACACACTCTGCGCTACTCAAAGAGAAACATGGGAAAGCTAAATGGATTACAGAAAGTGATCCAGATTTTATAGGTGTGGTAAAACGACATATTATAAAAATCTATAAACAGATTAAAGTTGTAAAACCGTTTAGAGAGCCTGCTCTTTAGTGATCGTACTGTTAGAGACCTTTGCACGAAAGATATGACGGATAAAAATTGCTTAGCCGAGCAACGCGAGACAACAGCTTTAGCTGACCCGTTAGGG
>JALWMR010000010.1:671-1762 GCA_027083815.1 Thiotrichaceae bacterium | reverse complement strand
GCCAGAACACCTTTATCAACAGCAGGTTTGGCGCCTCTATTAATCCAGTCAGAAGTCTTCACTTTTAGACCAACAGCATCGGCTGCCGTATCAAGTGTACTGTCATTCTCAAATGCGAGTGTTTGCATTTTTTCAGACTCATCAAAAAACAATTTCTCGGCTTGTTCCGCCCTGTAGGCTTTTTCGACATCTTTTTTTACTTCATTAAATGGCTTTTGTTTTGATTCTATTACATCAAGCACCTTGATTATCTCATAGCCCGCTTCTGTTTTTACTGGCTTTGACATCTCACCTTTTGCTAATAGAAATGCTTCTTTCTCAAACAGTGGCCCCATATCCCCACGAGCGATTAAACCTATCTCCCCTGACTTTTTGGCGGAGACATCATCATCCGAATTATTGCTTGCCAACTCGACGAAGGTTTTAGCCCCTGACGTAATCTGCTCATACAGGCTTTTTATTTTATCAGCTGCTTTCTTATCCGCATCTTCCCCATCTTTCTCATTATCGGATTTAACTAATATATGAGATACTTTTCTCTGCTCCGGATCTGAATAACGTCCCAGGTTTTCATCATAAAAATTCTGTAGCGCCTCATCGTTCACATCAACAGATTTAGCAAGATCAGACTGCTTTAGTTCGATATACCCTAAGCGAACTTTTTCTGGCGTCATAAATTGTGTTGCATTCGCATCATAATAAGCCTTAACCTCATCATCAGTTACCTTCACCTGTGACTCAACAGCTGATTTCTTCAAAGTATAAGTCTCTGCGCTTCTGGTTTGATTCTGCAGTTGCTGGTATCGAGATACCTCTGTTTTAGGAAGAAAGGCCGCATCATTCAATGCCTGTGTAAACTGCTGATTTGTTATAGAGCGGCGCACATCAGCTTCAAATGTTGATTTATTTCTCCTTTGTGCTGAAAGTAATTTTTCATATGTTGCAGCATCAAACACACCACCTTTTTGAAACGCAGGAATTTCAGATATCTCGTCATAGACTTCCTGATTACTCGCCCGGTACCCATACTTTTCAGCTTCCTGCCTGAGCAATACATCAATTATTGCTTGCTCTACCGCCTGTCTCTTAAT
>JALWMR010000010.1:0-661 GCA_027083815.1 Thiotrichaceae bacterium | reverse complement strand
ATCCAGGAGGTAGCTTACCACCAAACATTTGGATTAACCTTTGACGTTGCTGCACAACTGAATTTTGAACAAGCTGAACAGGAATTTCTTCGCCATTTACTTTTGCTGCGACTAAGGAGCTACTCCCGCCTAAATAAGAGCTGATTCCGAATAAGGTAAAAGGTATGGCAATGAAACCAACAATGGCATAGGCAACCCAGCCTTTTGCTTTATCGTGTATTTGTTGAAGCATAGTATCTCTTTTGAATGGTTATAAGTTAAATATGTAGAAAAGCCCAAACCTGCACTCTATTTCAGCGGCTTATAATACATTAAATGTCTAAGTAGCTCTAATTATTAGCCATGTTTTGGCTAAACACAGCCAAGAATTTTAAAGAAAAAAAAAGGATACCAACTAGGGTATCCTTTTATTATATGGCGGAGCGGACGGGACTCGAACCCGCGACCCCCGGCGTGACAGGCCGGTATTCTAACCAGCTGAACTACCGCTCCAGTCGCTTTTTTAACAAAAAAAGCAAAAAATAAATGGTGGGTGATGAGAGATTCGAACTCCCGACATTCGCCTTGTAAGGGCGACGCTCTACCAACTGAGCTAATCACCCACTGGGTTGAAACCAGTGGCATCTAAAGTGATGTATTACTTTATTAAAGTACCTACCTG
>JALWMR010000009.1 GCA_027083815.1 Thiotrichaceae bacterium | reverse complement strand
AATGCGGTGTTATTATGTGCCAAAGCCTGAACTCCTTATATATAGTGCTTGATGGTACAAACATTATACAACAAGGATTCAGGCTTTCTGCTTTTGTGGGATATTTGTGGGACAGCAGTGCACCCCCCCCCACTTTTTTGCCCTTTTCTCCTGGCGATTACCAAAACTCGCGTTGTATAATGTATCCCCCTTCAAAAAACTAGAAAGTGCGTGGAATAGCCAATGATTGAGAGTCGCTATAGTATTGAATACGTTGAGACGGATGCACATCAGCAGAAATCATTTTCACTGCTAAAGTATATTATCGCTTTATTACTCGTTGCTGGCCTGGGCTTGTTTGCCTATAGCATTATCACTGGTACGCCCATAGAACGTTTATTGAATCAGCCTGTTTCTTTTGTAAAGGATAGTTTTTTAAAAGCCACTAAGCCATCTCCTGTTGTTGAAAACAAGGCTGTGGAAAGTAGTTTGGATAATGATGCAGAAAATAATCTGGAAAACAGTGTTGCTAATATAGAAATTGAAGCAGAGCTAAGAAATACCATTGGTGAATTGGAAGAAAAGTTACAAACGCTGACAGCCGAAAAGGATAAAATCACCCAGAGTTATACTGATCTACTAAAAGAAAAAAAATTACTTGAGCAAGCGACAACAGAACAGCTGAGCGATAATAAAACCTTGCAGGAAAATCTCCAAAGGATAAAAGAAAAACTGGCAGCGGCAAATAAAGATAACTTAAAATTATCTGAACAGATAGCCATACAGCAAGTTGAGAATGATACCCTTTCGTCTCTATTGGAAAGCAGTAAAAAAGAGAAAGAAGCCAATAAGGAAGTCGTGGCAATAAGCAAGCCAGAGACACCTGCTACAAACACAATCTTAAAAGAAGAAACCAAAGCTGTTGATAGTGATAAGCAAGTTGTAGCTGATGATGAAGGTAGCAAACAAGCAAAAACAGAGTTAGCCTCGACCACCACTGAGCCGTCTAAGCCCTCCGCATCCCCTGAACCAACTCAGGAGGCTGTAATTAGCTCAGATGTAGATGCGATTGTTAAGGCCATGCAACAAGGTGCAAAGAAATAGCACCTTTCCTCCTTACGCCTCATATTGGCGGCTTATTTTTTAACAATACTGTCGATAACAATTTTCGCAGTATCACCTAACTTGACAGATTTCTTTTCTGTATACAGATCACCGTTTTGTGAAATGGGCCTGCCCGATTTTGATACTCTAGCCCCCACTATCACTTCAGGAAAGGATGATATCTTCATGGTTGGCATCATTGCCATGGCATCGTTCAGGGTTATCTCCACAGGCAAATCCTTCACCTGTACCTTGGCAGCCGCCAAAGGCATTGGCGGGCCACTCATCGCTTTTGCATAGACAAATACCAAATCGTCTGGTTTAACCTTGTCTTTAAACTTGTCTGCAAGTGAGACCGACACTTTTATGCCTTGCTGTGCGGTTGCAGCAGCACTGTTATCAGTTTGCCTGGTTTTACTTGTTTGCGCCGTGTTATCCGGTTTATTAACAAACTTGCCCAATGCTTTCTTTTGTTCAGGGCTTAATTTCTTCATTGTTTCTGCAATTAAAGAACTCACTTCTGTTTTTTCAGTAGGGTCTTGTATCATGCTTTTAACTTTCTGCCAGCGTTTTATTGCGAGCAGATTATCACCTTTTTGTCGTGCTGCCATGCCGCCAAGCCAAAGTGCTGTAAGGTTGTTAGGCTCTATCTCAAGTGCTTTATTAATTAACGCTACTGGGCGACCCTCAATATTGCCCTGATTGGTCATCGCCAAAGCATCTGCCAATGACAACATGATATCGGCCGAGTCAGGCTTTAATTTAAGTGATTTTTCATAAGATTTGGCAGCATCTTTGTAACGCTTTAATACCATATAGGAACGACCCAACATAAACCAGCCTTTGGCATTGTCGGGATTTTGTTCCATTTTCTTTTGTAGTCCCGTAACCATGGCATCAATATCTGGCGTACCGTCAGCCTTTCTGGGTACTTCAGGGCGCTTGCTCAGCTCTGCCGCAACTTTCTTTGAATCAAAAGAGGTGGTAAATGCCGGCGTGCCAAGCCTCATATAAAGAAGGATAGAAAGAAGTGGCACCAAAAGGGCAACTGCAACAATACTGAATAAGGGTGCTTTGCCAGGGCTAGCTTTACTTTCAATTTGGGTATCATCGTCATTTACATTTGAGAATAGGGTCAGCTCTAATTCATCACGACTATTTTGATAGTCATTTTGGTCTATTTCTCCTTGTTCAAAACGCTTTTCTAATTCAGCCAATTGCTCATTGGCAATAAGAATATTTTGCTGGCGACGTGTTTCACTATCCGGTTGTTGTTTACGCAACATGGGTGGCAATAAAAAAGCCATGGCGATCAATATCAGTATGGCGCTAATAATCCAGAACATATGGGAGGTTTCCTAGTTAGGTATCTTTTGAATCGAGTAGTTTGCGAACCGACTCACGATCTCTTTCGCTGAGGGGGGCAACCGGTTCTTTTTGTTGCTTTTTGATAAGCTTTATTAAAAACATCAAACTTAGCAGTAAAAAAACAGCAGGGCCAACCCAGAGCAGTATCGTTTTCAGCCCAAATCGTGGTCTGTATAAAACAAATTCGCCATAACGATCTGTCATATATTTAATGACATCGTCACGTGTCCCCCCGCTGATAATTATTTGATAGGCTTTATCTCGCATATCTTTGGCAAGCTCGGCATTGGACTCCGCAAGGTTCTGGTTTTGGCATTTAACGCAGCGCAGTTCTGCGATTAATTGCAAGTAAAGTTTTTCTTGCTGCTTATTTTCAAATGAATGAAACTCAATTTTTACTGCCTGTGCGCTAGCAAATAAAAGCAGGGTAAAAGCAATGATAAATAAACGGGGGATCATCCCTCCTCCTTGCGTAACTTTTCCAATAAGGGGATTAGTGTTTTATCTACAGCCTCTTGATAAACAGGCCCGGTAAATTTGTAACGTACTATTCCTTTTTTATCCATAATAAAGGTTTCAGGTACACCGACAACCCCCCAGTCAATCCCCGCCATGCCGTCTTTATCAATAACCACCGCATAATAAGGGTTGCCCAGAGTATCTAACCACTGTTTGGCAGCATCACCGTAGTCCTCTGTGCCGTAATCTTTATAGTTTAAGCCAACCGTAGGGATCTTTTCTTTGGCGATCAAATCCGACAGGACACGGTGCTCTGCACGGCAAGAAACACACCAGGAAGCCCATAGATTTAATATCCAGACTTTACCTTTCATATCATCAACCGAAAGGGTCTCACCCGGTTTATCAAGCCTTGGCAAGTTAAATTCTGGCGCTGGTTTACCAATAAAAGGGGAAGGTATTAACTTAGGGTCATTGCTTAAGCCAAACAGCATTAAGCCGGCTAATGCAGCAAACGCAATCAGCGGAATAAAAAACTTCTTGTTCATGCAGAGGCTCCTGAGAGTGACGAAGGCTTCGTGGTTTGCTCTGATTGGGTATCACGTTGCGAAACCTGTAGCGAGCGCCGGCGTACCCTACGGTAACGCTTGTCAAATGCAGCCAATAAACCGCCTAACCCCATCAAAATACCACCTAACCAGATCCAGCGGACAAAGGGTTTATGGTATAAACGAAAACTCCAGGCATTGTTGCCCAGTTGTTCACCCAGGGCGACAAATAAATCCCGGGTAAAACCGGCATCTATGCCTGCTTCAGTCATAGGCATGGCACCTGGGCCGTAATCACGTTTTTCCGGATAAACCGTCGTAATCAGTTTACCATTTTGGCTAACATCCATAGTCGCGCGGTTTGCACTGTAGTTATCCACCTTGATGGATTCAATGTTTTTGAACGTATATGTATAACCAGCAAGTTCATAGCTTTGCCCCTGCTCCAGACGTACATCTTTCTCAGAATCGTATAGCGACACCACCGTAATCCCTACAACGGTTATCGCCATACCAATATGAGCAATCACAGAGCCCCAGGTTGCCAATGGCAGTTTAAAGGGAGATGAGCCCAAACTTAATATCCACATCAACGCTGACAAGGAAATCCAGCTACCTGCAAATAAACCAAGAATTGTTTTGATATTGAACTCGGAAGTCATAAGCCAGGGAACAATAAGGGCTATAAGCAATGCTGCTGCCAAAGGTATCCATGTTTTTCTTAGCACTCTTTCAATGCTGTCTTTCTTCCAGCGCAAATAAAAACCGAAACCCATCACAAAGAAAAGCACCAGGGCTAAAGGCACGATAATGGCATTAAAATAAGGAGGACCAACTGAAATCTTACCCGAGCCAAGTGCATCAATAATAAGAGGGTACAACGTACCAAGCAATACGGTTGCTGCCATTACCATCAGAATGACATTATTAACCAGCAGTCCCGATTCACGAGAAATCAATGAAAACGTTCCCGTTGATTTCAGCTTGTGAGCACGGAAGGCAAATAACAGCAAAGAAGAGCCAATCACAACCAGCAAGAAGATCAAGATAAACAGGCCACGTGCCGGATCACTAGCAAAGGAATGCACTGATGTCAGCACGCCTGAGCGAACCAGGAATGTGCCGAGCAGGCTCAATGAGAATGCCAGGATCGCTAATAAAACCGTCCATACTTTAAATGAAGCGCGTTTTTCGGTAACAGCGAGAGAATGAATCAGGGCAGTGCCGACAATCCACGGCATCAGAGATGCGTTTTCAACAGGATCCCAGAACCACCAACCGCCCCAGCCCAATTCATAATAAGCCCACCAGCTACCCAGAGCGATACCAAAGGTGAGACAGACCCAGGCAAAATTGGTCCATGGTCTTGCCCAGCGCGCCCACGCCGCATCCAGTTTACCGCCCATCATTGCTGCCATGGCGAAAGAAAAGGCAACCGACATACCTACATAGCCCATATAGAGCAAGGGGGGGTGTATCGCTAAACCAATATCCTGTAACAGGGGGTTAAGCTGGCGACCCTGCAAGGGGATATTTACCAGGCGTTCAAAGGGGTTGGATGTCATTAACATAAACAACATGAAACCAACGCAAATCAAGCCCATAATGCTTAGTACCCGCGCCAGCATGAGTGATGGAATTCCCTTGCCAAAGAAGGCAACGGCAGCCCCCCAGCCCGCAAGTACCATCGCCCACAACAGCAGTGAACCCTCGTGGGCACCCCACAAAGCAGAAACCTTGAAAATAGTCGGCATTTGCGTATTTGAATTACTTGCCACATACAACACCGAAAAATCATCGCTTACAAAGGCATACAGCAGACAGGCAAAGGAAATGACCAGAAAGAAAAGTTGTGCAAAAGCAGCCGGTCTTGCCATGGAAATCCATTGAAGCTTGCCCGTAAAAGAACCCCATAAGGGGAAAACGCCCTGAACCAGCGCCACTGAAAGCGCTAGAACAAGCGCAAAATGTCCAATTTCGGGGATCATAGTTTTTGACCTTTCATTTTAGGTATTTCAGAACCATCAACCTTAACAGGAGCCGGGCCATGCTCTTTCTTTAAAACATCTTCCAGCTCTTTTGGCATATATTCTGAATCATGCTTGGCAAGCACTTCTTCAGCAATAAACTCACCCTTGTCATTCATTTTGCCACGAGAAACCTGGCTTTTTTCCTCCTGAAACAGATCGGGTAATATTTTATTAGTGACGACGGTAATTTCATTTCCACGATTATCCGTCACCACAAAACGAGCTTCCATACTGTTATCACTACGCTTAAGGCTGTCTTTTTTAACCAAACCTCCTAAACGGAATACCGTATCTTTAGGTGCCTTCCCGGCTAACACTTGTTCAGGAGCGTACAGATAATTCAGGTTACCCTTCATGGCTTTATTGATTAGCGCCGATGCCGCACCTACGCTAACCAGCGCCAGCAATACAAAAATAATTCGCTTATGTCTTGGTTTCATTTTAGAGCTCTCTTTTTAATCCCTGTTTTGTTGCTTTTGGAGAAAATGGCAAAAAAGTAGGGGGTGTACTTTTTAATCCTGGTTTACTAATCTTAGCAGTTGCATAGGACTGCCAGAAGATGCTTAGGGGCTACTATGGACTATTTGCCTTGCCTTTCACTCAAACGCTTAGCGCGCTTTATCTCTTTTATGATCTTTCTCCTGTTAATACGTAATAACAAGGGTTCAAAGGTCATTAATAATAACGTAATTCCCATTGCACCTAATATATAAGGGGCATAATTGCCCAAATTCAGCATTTCACTCATTGATTTACCTCAGGTAACTTAGACACCCAGGTTGTTTTTCGTTCCCGCTGTAGAATAATATTTCTGGCACGCATTAAAATTACCGCAAAAGAATACATCCAGAAGCCGAAGGTTGTCAGTAACATGGCAGTCATTATATTTGGTTCAATACGCTTTAAGGATGACTCCTGATGCAATGATGAACACTGAGTTGGGTCAGGGCAATTAACCGCATAATAAATAATGGGAACAATTGCCAAACCAACCAGTGCCAGCAACGCCGATGCCTTATCTGCACGACGGGTATCTTCAATTGCCGATTGCAAGGCGATATAACCAATGTAAATAAATAACAAAATCAGAAAGGTGGTGAGCTTTGGATCCCAGTCCCACCATGTTCCCCAGCTGGTTTTACCCCAGATTGCACCGGTTACCAGGCCAATAAAGGTCATCAAGGCGCCGGTAATTGCGGTTGCTGATGCCATAATAAAAGACAGGCGGGTATTAAAAACCAAACCGACTATGGCCCAAAAAACCATAACAATATACAACCACATTGCCATCCACACTGAGCCAAGGTGAACAAAGATAATGCGATAATATTCTTTCATGCCGTTATCAAGCTCGTCGGGGGTTTTAAAAAACCCCCAATACAAACCTGTAGCGATAAAAACAAGTGCTGTAATCCAGAAAAAGGGAATTGATTTTCCTGATAATGAATAAAAATTCATCGGTGCAGCATATTTAAACCAGTTTATTTTCATTTTAATTACAGGAACCTAATTTTCATCATTTTCGGAGAGTTGAACTTACAAAGCAGTCTTTCTTAAATTTACACTAACATTAACCTATTTAAAACGGTTATTGTCAATCATGGCATAACAAACTGAAATCAAACTGAATCTATCGCATCAACATGACTGGGCCATTAAAGTCTCTGCAAGTTCCTGACAAGAAAGCACAATAATAACAGAAGAAGGTTTTAGGTGTTTTTTACTCCTAAGACATTAATATAGAGCAGTTCAGGCATAATAACAATCCAGAAAGAGGGCTTAATGGTTCGAAAAAACACCCCGACATTACGGTTTTCAAGCGCCATGCGGATAGCCGTGGTTGTGTTCAGGCTTATCTTTCCTGTGGCTCGGTTGCTCTTTTCTCAAAAATCTATTCTTGCGATATCCTCAGTGCTGCTGCTGTTACCCAGGGTGAAAAAATTACCGCTAATATTACAAAAGCGGAAAGAAGCATTACATAAGGTTCAATACTAACGCCTTCAACCATGCTGGTCGCTATTGCGCCAGCACCATATACAAGTACCGGCAGATAGAGTGGTAACACCAGTAATGATAACAACACACCGCCGCCACGCAAGCCCAGGGTCAATGCGGCACCTATTGCGCCAATCATACTTAGCACGGGTGTACCCAGCAACAAAACCAGCACCATCACCCAAATTGAATGTGTTGGTAAATGGTAAAACAGACCAACCAAAGGTGCGATTAACACCAGAGGCAAACCTGTCAGTAACCAGTGTGCCAGCATCTTGGCAAATACTATCACCGGAAATGATTGTGGCGTCAGTGATAATTGCTCCAAAGTGCCATCCAGATAATCGCTGGCAAATAAACGATCCAGTGCCAATGTAGATGCCAGCAGAGCCGCAATCCAGACGACACCTGGGGCTATTTGCTTTAGTATTTTATCTTCAGTGCCCACACCCAGCGGAAACAGGCTAATCACCACCATAAAGAAAAACAGCACGGTAAACACTTCACTGCGACGACGCAGGGCGAGCAATAGGTCACGCTTGAGCAGAATCCAGAAAGCCTTAAGCATTGTCTGCCTCTCCCTGGTTTGC
>JALWMR010000008.1 GCA_027083815.1 Thiotrichaceae bacterium | reverse complement strand
ACAGAAAAGGATAAAAGAATGTCAACAAAAGACAGCGTTACAATAAAAGACAACCGTACAGGCAGAGAAATTGATCTAGACCTGCTGGAACCCACCAGTGGGCCAATGACAATTGATGTACGTAGCCTATACAAGCAACTCGGCTATTTCACCTATGACCCTGGTTTTATGTCAACGGCTAGTTGTTGGAGCAATATTACCTATCTGGATGGTGAACAAGGCATTCTTGAATATCGCGGTTATCCCATTGAACAATTGGCTGAAGAAAGCACCTTTCTGGAAACCTGTTATTTGCTATTAAATGGTGAGTTACCCAACAAAGACGAGCTGGATGACTTTGAATACACGATAAAGCATCACACCATGCTGCACGAACAGTTATTGCGCTTCTATAGTGGTTTCCGGCGTGATTCACACCCAATGGCGATTATGGTCGGCGTGGTAGCTGCATTATCGGCTTTCTACCATGATGATGAAGACATACACGACCCTGATGATCGCAGAGCAGCAGCACATCGTCTGATTGCCAAAATGCCTACCATTGCCGCCTGGAGTTATCGTTATGCCATGGGCTTACCCTTTGTATATCCTGATAATTCGCTCGATTTTGCAGAGAACTTTCTTTACATGATGTTTTCAACCCCCTGCGAGAAATACAAGGTTGATCCGTTACTGGCAAAGGCGCTGGATGTCATCCTGATCTTGCATGCCGATCACGAGCAAAATGCGTCAACGTCTACCGTGCGCCTCTCGGGTAGTTCGCAGGCCAACCCTTTTGCTGTAGTTGCATCGGGTATTGCCTCCCTTTGGGGGCCAGCTCATGGTGGCGCTAACGAAGCGGTGATTCGCATGCTAACAGAGATCAATGAATCGGGTGAACCCTTGTCTCATTTTATTGATAGAGCCAAAGATAAAAACGACCGCTTCCGGCTAATGGGGTTTGGTCATCGTGTTTATAAAAACTACGATCCGCGTGCCAAAATTATTCGCGGTATTTGTCATCAAATGCTGGAAGAAAATCGCTGTAGCAACCCGCAGCATCAGGCACTACTCGATACCGCCATGGAGTTGGAAAAAATAGCCCGTGAAGATGACTATTTTGTATCACGTAATTTATATCCCAATGTTGATTTTTACTCCGGTATTATCTTTTTGGGCATGGGGATCCCGCTCAATATGTTTACCGTCCTGTTTGCTGTCGGACGAACCGTAGGTTGGGTATCACACTGGAATGAAATGATGGAAGATCCACAAACTAAAATTGGTCGCCCAAGACAACTCTACACAGGCGCACCAAGACGCGATTATGTCTCTATCAAGAAAAGATAAAAAGTACCCCTCCCCACACTAGTGTCCTGTTCACTTTTAGGCTAAGTTTTCGTTGCCTTAAAAGTACCGATTCCTCTTTAACTTGTAGCCCATTTCTATTATTTGAAAATAAGCAACTGTTAACAGGCTACAAAAAAGACCACTCGTATGTTTGATTCAGGGATGTGTTTTTCATGTCTCCACTGGGACTAAAGCTTTTAAACATGCATGGTAGAAGGCTGTACTGAGATCTTACAAAAGTTAACGGGACACTAGTGACACCCCCCACCTTTTTGCGGCTTTTCCCGGCTTGGCTGTTTTGCAGGGCTTCTTTTGCTCAGAATGAAAAAAATATCATAGTTTGCGTCAAACTTTTTCTCTGGAACATACTAAACTGCTACTAACTGCTTCTTATATCAGTGTCCTCTTAATCAATACCGGGAATAATATGACCGTTCGCAATAGTTTTTTTATTCTGTCATTGGTCGTCACGCTGACACTTATTGTTATTTCACTCGTTTGGCCGCCAATCCTGTGGGCTTTTATCATCGTGATCCCCATTATTGCATTAGGTTTCTACGACGTGATGCAACGAAAGAAAACCTTATTGCGACTCTACCCCGTTATCGGCCATTTCCGCTATATGCTTGAAGCCGTCAGACCTGAAATTCAGCAATATTTTATTGAATCTGATACCAATGGCATGCCCATCAGTCGCGAATTTAGAACGCTGGTTTATCAGCGCGCAAAAGGGGTTCGTGATACGCGAGCTTTTGGCACTGTTTTTGATGTTTACCGCTCCGGCTATGAGTGGGTCAACCATTCGCTGGCACCTACCAGTGGCATTGAAACAAACCCACGCATTATCTTTGGCGCAGATAATTGCAGCCAGCCCTATGCTGCGTCACCTTTAAATATATCAGCCATGAGTTATGGGGCACTTAGCAAAGCAGCCGTAAAAGCACTAAACCGGGGTGCAAAAATCGGTGGCTTTGCACATAACACCGGTGAAGGCGGCGTTAGTCCTTATCATCTTGAATTTGGCGGCGACCTGATTTGGCAGATTGGCACTGGCTATTTTGGATGCCGCAATCAATCGGGCGACTTTGATGATAATCTGTTTACCAGCATGGCAACACGCGATGTTATCAAGATGATTGAGATAAAACTGTCGCAAGGTGCGAAACCGGGGCATGGAGGCATCCTGCCCGGTGCCAAGGTCACCGAAGAAATCGCCCAAATTCGCGGCGTTGAATTAGGCCAGGACGTTATCTCACCGCCAGCACACACCGCTTTCAGCACCCCCGTCGAGTTAATGCATTTTATCGTCAAACTACGCAAATTATCAGGAGGCAAGCCGGTCGGTTTTAAACTGTGTATTGGCCATAAATCCGAATTCCTGTCACTGTGTAAAGCCATGGTCGAAACCGGAATAACGCCCGACTTTATCACCGTCGATGGCTCAGAAGGCGGAACCGGTGCAGCTCCGGTTGAACTCACCAACTCGGTTGGAATGCCCCTGTGGGATGCCATAAGCTTTGTCAATAATTCACTGATTGGTTTTGATGTGCGTGACAAAATACGCATTATTGCGGCAGGGAAAATTATTTCGGCCTTTCACATGATGCGGGTAATTGCACTAGGTGCAGATACCATCAATTCAGCCCGAGGAATGATGTTTGCCCTGGGCTGCATTCAATCTCGTCACTGCAACACAGACAAATGTCCCACCGGCGTCGCCACGCAAGACCCGGCGCGTTATAACATGCTCGACGTTACAGATAAAGGCGAGCGAGTTGCTAACTATCATCGCTCCATGATCCATCACCTTGTCGATCTATTGCAAGTTGCCGGCCTGACAGGCACAGAAGATATTAAGCTATGGCACATTAATCGTCGTGTTAATGGTGAAGAAATTAAAAACTATCAGGAAATCTATAAGAATCTGGAAAAAGGCTGCCTGTTAGAGCTTAAAAAGGCTCCTGATAACTGGAAAAATGATTTGAAACGGGCTAATTCTCAACAATGGGAATAATAATCCTAGATTCCTCAGTTAATCGCTCCAAGAAAGTAATAACTCCATGAAAAGACTCAAGTTATCTACTTTTTCTTGTTTCACTCTATGGGTGAAGACGCTACAGAATAAATTAAATTGAACTACTGTAGTGGCGCACTCTATCCTGTCTGACTGAGGATTCTAGGATAATAGAGTAAAGAGTACACCCCCCTACTTTTTGTGGCTTTTCTCTGCAAGCTGGGGCTGATTAAATTGAATTAGAGTAAATTTCTTCTTCTATATCTGGTACAACAGCCAGGGATGGGTCAGCTTCACGGTTACTTTTAAGATTTAATGTTTCACCTTTATTGGTAACACTATATTTTAAACCTTGCTTGTAACATATTTCGGCATTTTCGTGCTCATCCAATTCCTCCAATAGTTCAGCTAATTCCAGATATACCTGAGCAGAGGGTGAGAAGTTTAAGCTGGAGTTGTAGAATGTTTTACTCTTCCCCCAAAGTTGATATTGTCGATTGAGGCGTGCCAATGCGAGCAACAACATGGGGCTTCTTTCATGCTCGGCAAGCCATTTTTCACCTTGCTTAATTGCTTTTCCCAGGTTTTGATGCTTTATTAAACCATAGCGTTCAATTAAGCCTTCATCCCAGCTTTTATTAAGTGCAGCAATTAAAAACTTGTCGCTGGCAGCATCATCACCCGCCTCACTTAAGGCCTTGCAGTAAAGCAATATTGCTTTCGGCTTTTCGCGGATATTGGCGGGCAATTTCTTCCACAATGCCTGTATTTGAGATGCTTCCTTTTTGCCCGCTAACATATGAAAAATACCTGAAAGAGCAGTCACTTCAAACTTTTCTAAATCACTCTTCTTAATCAAGGACTGTTTTTCAAGCTCTGGCAATAAATCAAATAAATTGCTCCAGTCTTCTTGCTGATAATACACCTTTGCCAGGAGCTTAATCGCGTAAGGATGCTTTGGATTACTCTCCAACAAATGTACCAATGTGGCACGCGCCTGTTCAAATTGACCACTGTTAAATTGCATATCAGCCTGTGATACTGCAACGGCAACCTGGGCCTCTTCGCCTTGTTCGCTGGCAGCCTTCAAATAAGCATCTCTACGCTCATAAGCCTCCTGCATGTGGGCTGCACGTGCTGCTGCCAGGTAGTTTAACAGGGGTGTTTCAGAGAACTTTACATTATCTAAAAGCATCTGTTCAGACTTATCCCAGCGTCCTTCGGTAAATTGGATCAGACCACCGGTTAACTCATCTTTTGCCTTTTTGACAAGCTTTGCGCGACGGTGATTCCGAATTCTTTTGCGTATACCAAACAAGGTTTTTAACAAGGCAATTAGCACATAAATCGCAATAAAACCTAGAATAATGGCGATTAGGGCGGTGGTACTGGTGAGGGTAATACTCCCCCAGTCTCCCCATTTTATATTAACATCTACCGAGTGTTCAAAGGCATAGCTTCCCAACCAGAAGGCACCGATAGTGACTGTTAATAGAAGAATGAGGTAACGCATATTACTTTCCTTTTTTTCCTTGCATAATTGCATCAAGTAGCTTCAGTGACGCAGACACATCTGGTATTTTTGGCGCTAGATTGACTGCATCCAGCTCATCTAATCTCTTCTCGTATAAAGCATATTTTGTCGGCGAGTAATACCTTTTCAAAAGCGTCTTAAGCCGCCCTATTTGTTTATGATAATTCTCATTCTGACCCTGAAGCAACATTAATCGGAGTGTTTCGAGGCGAAGTGATAATAACTGGTACAAACTATTCTTTGTAACATCATCCATCTCATCTAGCAGAGGTTTATCAAATTTCTTCACTACGACTGCTTCATTCAAGGTTTTTTTAACGCGATTAACCAGAGACTCTGATGCTTCTTCTTCAGATTTAGACTTTATTTCGCTTAATTCTTTAGGTTTGACTTCTGGCTGTTTGATCTTATAGACCGGTTTTAATTGCTCTAACAAGGTATCAATTTTATTAGACAAGGCAACAGTATCCGCTGCTGTGTATTGCTTTAACAAGGCAATATCACTACTAATTTGCTTGCGCAAGGGCAATAGATCAGTAGATGCCTCCTTAATGAGTAATTTATCCGCCAGGTTAAAAGCTTTGATTGCGCCTTCCCTATCCTGCTTTAAGTCAAAAACCTGATTCGCCGTTTGCAGTAAAAAACGAATCTCTTCCAGAGACCAATCTTTTAATACCACAGGTTTTGATTGCCTCACTGCCTGCTGCTGTACGGTTAAATTTTTGACTTGCTCATATACTGTGTCAGCAAGATGCTGAGTACTGTCCTGGATGCCACGTAACTCTTTTAAAGCACCATCCAGGTGTTCACTGCCTTCTTTTGATAAAGTGTTAACCTGCTCAACCAGTTGATCGAGTTGTTTCTTTTTGGCAAAAGAGGGAAGCTGACTGCTTATTGACTCAACACCCGCCAGGCTAGCTTTGGCTTTCTCATGAATACGTAACCAGTTTTTGTAGCCTGCGGCAATACCGGCGGCGGTAAAAAACAGTGCAATCCACACTAAAAACTGGGTAAAGCGCGTACGGCGATTCAATTTTGAAAACTGCTTTTCATCCATTATTTATTACTCATACGCCTTCATCATTAACCCAATTCAAAAGCCGCTCAAACATGGTTTTATCACTGGGATCATCTGCTACTAACATTTTTCCCGTTTTATACTGTGAGGATAAAAGCTTGCTTTTAATGCGCTCGCTACCTACTAACAAAGTCACCTTGCTTAACCAAGCATTATCAACCCCTCCTGATTGCAGGTCAAATAGGTTTGTAGCGCTTTGCACACTGGTTAGCATAATAATATCCAGTGCTTGTTGTTGATTAGCAAGGCACAACTCATCCAGGCTGGATTGCGGACAGCGGCGTCGATAGACATTAATATACTCGACCTTTACACCTTGTGCTTCTAATTGTTCTTTAAGGTAATCGCGCCCACCTTCTCCACGTACAATAGCAACCTTATCCCCCTGCCCCAGTTTTTTTATTTCAGGTAGAGCCAATAAGGATTCTGAATTAAAAAGCGATTTGGGTGAAATGCTTGCATCAAGCCCTTTTTCAAACAAATATTGAGCTGTTTTTTTTCCGACTGCTGCAATTTTCTGCCTGGACAAATCGTCAACAGAAAGAATATTTAAACTCTGCTCAACAGCATTGGCACTGACAAAAATGACCAGATCAAAATGATCAAGATTTTGCAGGCTTGCTCTCACCCTTGCAGGATCTTGCGCTGAAACAATTTCCAGCAAGGGAAAAGAAAGGACTTTTGCGCCCGCCGTGGCGAGCTTATCCTTTAGATTATCAGATTGATGCAGCGGTCGTGTCACCACCACCCGTTTATCTTTTAGCGGCAATTCCCCTGACGAAGAAGCAGATGAAGACAAGGCGCTCACAGTAACTAATGTTCAATGCCCAGTTGATCTAATACTTTATCGCCACCCTGAGACAGCAAATCCTCAGCTACAGCAATGCCCAGTGCTTCTGCCTGATCAAACGGAGCCTCTTTCTCGGAGCGGAAAATTTTGGAGCCATCAGGAAAACCAATCAACCCACGCAGGCGAATTTTATCGCCAATTAATTCAGCATAGCCGCCGATCGGAATCTGACAACCACCATTTAAGCGGGTATTTTGTGCTCTTTCAGCTTTAACACGTAATGCTGTTTCGGGGTGGTTAAGTGGTTCTAGCAAACGATTTATACGCTCATCATCACTGCGACATTCTATGCCTATGGCACCTTGACCAATAGCGGGCAAGCTTTGCTTTGCGGGGATGCTTTGTTTGATTCGCTCTACAAAGCCAAGCCGTTTCAGGCCTGCAGAGGCGAGTATAATTGCATCATAATCGCCATTATCCAGCTTTGCCAGGCGTGTATTAACATTGCCGCGTAGATCCAGAATTTCTATATCAGGGCGTGCTTCCATTATCTGTGTTTGGCGCCTCAAGCTGCATGTGCCAACTTTTGCATGCAAGGGTAAATCTGAAAAGCGCTCAAATGTATTGGAGACAAAGGCATCGCTAGGGTCTTCACGTTCTAGAATAACAGCGAGATGCAAACCATCTGGGAAAGCCATAGGCACATCTTTCATAGAGTGAACAGCGATATCAGCTGTGCCTTCCAGCATACCGACTTCTAGCTCTTTTACAAAAAGACCTTTGCCCCCAATTTTTGCCAGTGGCGTATCTAAAATTTTATCCCCCTTAGTGGTCATGGTAACCAACTCAATAGTCAATTCAGGATGAAATTTCTTCAACAGGCGAGAAACTTCTTCAGCTTGCCAAAGTGCAAGTGGACTTTTTCGTGTTGCTATGCGTATTATATTTGACATATATCATTTATCATTGTTTATCAATTTGAAGGGATGATGATTAGCCACGAACTTTACGTCAAATATCAATCAGAGGCAAAACAAGAACCATGAAAATTTTATTATTCACTCTCGTATTACTTTTAAGCTTGAATACTTATGCGATGGATGACGCTGCTGCCAAGGGAGAAGGCTCTGCTTTGATAGAAGAAAATAACTTTCAGGAACTCTCCAGGAAGATGAAAGCGAATTCACGTGGACTAGTGCTTATGTTTCACGCTGAAAACTGCCCATATTGCGCATTAATGGAAAGAGAAATTCTTTCCCCAATGGTTAAAAGCGGTGAATATGACAAGAAAGTCTACCTTAGAAAGCTGCAGATAGATGAGGCTCGTGATGTGATTGATTTTTCAGGAAAAACTGTG
>JALWMR010000007.1 GCA_027083815.1 Thiotrichaceae bacterium | reverse complement strand
TTACCCACAAGGCGAACGCTTTAAATTCGCCACCAAATTTAATTCGATAATCGCCTCGCCCACCTTCAAAGCATGGCTGGAAGGCGAAACGCTGGATATTCAAAAATTACTTTACGACGAAAACGGAAAAGCCAAAGTTGCCATTTTTTCCATCTCACATCTTAGTGACGACGAACGGATGTTTTTTGTTACCCTGCTTTTAAATAAATTAATCGCCTGGATGCGCCGTCAAAGTGGCACATCGGCCCTTAAAACCATTCTCTATATGGATGAGATTTTTGGCTTTGTCCCACCCACCAGCAACCCGCCCAGCAAACAGCCCATGCTGCTATTGTTAAAACAGGCGCGTGCCTATGGTGTTGGCGTGGTACTCAGCACCCAAAACCCGGTTGATCTGGATTATAAGGGCCTTTCCAATATTGGCACCTGGTTTATTGGACGACTACAAACCTCTCAGGATATTGCCCGGGTGATTGATGGGCTGGGAGGGAAAGTCGGTGCAAGCTATGACAAAAGCGAAATTAAAACCCTTCTGGCAAACCTGAAAAAACGCACTTTCTTTTTGAAAAGCGCCCATCTGGATGATATTCGACTGTTTGGCACCCGTTGGGTGATGAGCTACCTCAAAGGCCCTTTAAAGCGCGATGAAATCTCGGCACTAATGGCCGATCAAAAGGCACGGCTTGAGAGTCATAATGAAACAAATAATAAACAAATGTTACTGAGCCAGGAACCTGCCAAAGATGATGGTTTTAATAATTATTCAACCCTGGACAATTCCATACCACAACACTTTATGGTGCCACTGACTGAGAATCCCCAATACGTGCCAAGCGTTATGGCCGACTGCACCATTAACTTTTTTAATCAAAGCCGGGGCATTGATATTGAAGAATCTCATTGCCTTGATCTGGATGTGATCGAAAATGATCGTACTCTGGACTGGGATAATGCTCAGGATCTAAATGAACAGGACGAATTTGATAACTGCTTTTCAAACCTGCCAACTCAAGCCCCTTCCAGTGCACAGTTTGCGCCTGTTCCCGATTTTTTAAGCAACGATAAAAAACTACGTAAAACGCGTTCAGCGCTTAAAGACTGGCTCTATCACGAACATAAGCTAGTGCTTTATCGCAGTAAATCACCTAAACTGGAATCTGAGCCTTATGAATCCTTAAGTGATTTCAAAGTGCGCCTTAATGACCTGCTTAATGATAAAAAAGAACAAGCTATTGAAACCCTTAAAGAGCGTTATTCAAAAAAAGAAAAGGTTCTGCTAGATCGACTTGACCGCGCCATGCAGCGACTTGATAAAGAACAAGCAGACACCAACAACTCTTTTATTAACGTCGGTATTACGGTACTAGGTGCACTATTTGGCAAATCACGCGCATCTATTGGCCGAGCCGGTTCCCGCGTGTTAAAAGAACGGGGCGATGTCAGCCGGGCTCAGGAACGTGTCGATAAAATTAAGGAAGACCTGCAAGCACTTGAAGTAGAACTAGAAGATAAAGTTGATGAGCTTAGTGAACAATATGATATTGATAACGTAGAAATAGAAGAATTTGCAATCCGGCCCCGCAAAACAGACGTTCAGGTCAATGATATTGCGGTCGTGTGGAAAATAAGCTGATGGATAAGCTTTTATTATCAGGTAGAAAGTACACCCCCTACCTTT
Organism: Thiotrichaceae bacterium; assembly: GCA_027083815.1. Taxonomy (GTDB): domain Bacteria; phylum Pseudomonadota; class Gammaproteobacteria; order Thiotrichales; family Thiotrichaceae; genus Cocleimonas. The sequence goes on along the minus strand of JALWMR010000007.1, from coordinate 112 downwards.
TTTCCCCTTTTCACCACTGCTATCCATATACCCCTTTTGGTGCATAGTAATTTACTGAAAAACCTCGTGTAATAGGACAAACAATTAAACTTTTTAGGAGTAACACATGGCG
>JALWMR010000006.1 GCA_027083815.1 Thiotrichaceae bacterium | reverse complement strand
AGGAGCTAGTTGGACAGGGCCTGGCAAATATCGTTTCGTCCTTATTTCAGGGTTATGCTGTTTCAGGGTCCTTTTCACGATCGGCTGTTAACTTTAGTGCACATGCTAAAACTGGGTTTTCATCTGTGGTTACCGGTCTGCTTGTTGCGATAACGTTGTTGTTTTTAACACCTTTATTGCATCACTTGCCACAGTCAACCTTGGCAGCAGTGATTATGGTGGCCGTAATAGGGCTGATAAAAATCGAGCCGGTTGAGCATATTTGGAATGTACAACCACATGATGGTTTTGTTGCCATTGTGGTTTTTTTAAGCACTCTCTTTTTTGCTCCACATCTTGAAGATGGCATTATGATAGGTGTGCTACTTTCACTTGGTTTGTATATCTATCAGACCATGAGACCACGCTTGCTGGAACTCAGTCTGTATGAAGATGGCACGTTACGCGGTGCTGAAGTTTTTAATTTGCAAACGAGTGAAACTGTTGCTACCTATCGCTATGATGGTGACCTTTACTTCGTGAATGCAGGTTACCTGGAAAGGCAGTTGCTAAACCTTATAGCGGCAAAACCAAAGCTGAAGGTTGTTATTCTGGATCTTGAATCAGTCTCCTTTATTGATGCCACAGGGGAAGAGGTAATGAGCCAAATTGCAGAGCATCTAAAAGTGGCCGGAATTGATTTTTATATCGCCCGAACTAAAAAACCGTTAATGGATGTATTTAAGCGAACCGGTTTAGTGAAAAAAATTGGCGAGCATCACTTCTTTTTGACACGCAAGGATGCAGCTTTATATGTGCGCCAGAAGTTCGGAGAAATGGTCGATATTAAACCACTCATTAAATATATGCCTGCCGATTCAGAGAAAGTAGCAAATGAATAAAGTAGGTCAGTGAAAAACACCGATGAATATGATAGGTTTTTAACATGAATATTAAAGTAAAGTATTTCGCCAGTTTACGAGAACAAATCGGTCGTTCCGGTGATTATTTACAGGTTTCTGAGCCACTGACTGCTATGGAGGTTTGGAAGCAGGCTACTGGAAGAGAGTATTTTCCCGATGGCCTGCTGATTGCGCTCAATCATGAATATATTTCTGATGATGTGCTGGTGAATGATGGTGATGAGATTGCCTTCTTTCCACCTGTTACCGGTGGCTAGTCGTGCGCCATATTGAAATATTGGAAACTGTTTTTGACCCTTGTCAGATACAAAAAAACTATCAGCAAAAAAGTATGCAAGGCAAAACAGGCTATGGCGCAACTGCCAGCTTCATTGGCACCATGCGTGACTTTAATGAGGGTGATGACGTTGCCGTGATGGAGCTGGAGCATTATCCTGAAATGACCGAAAAACAGCTTAATACCATTATTGATATTGCTGAGGATAAATGGCCGGTTCAAAATACGTTAATTGTGCATCGTGTAGGAGAGATATTACCCGGTGAGCCCATTATGCTAGTTGTTGTTTGGTCGGCTCATCGCGCTGCTGCCTTTGATGCTTGCCGCTACCTTATGGAAGAACTAAAACATCGAGCTCCCTTTTGGAAAAAGGAAACACTGGTGCAAGGCGATCAGCGCTGGGTTGAAAAGAATACTGACGGTCATGAATAAATATCTGAATAAACTCGGTGAAAACAGCCAAAAAGTAGGGGGGTGTACTTTTAAAAGGTAACTAGGAGCCTGCTAGGGACAATTTTATTGCTCTGCAACCCAATCTCCTGATTTACCCCCGCTTTTTCTAAGTAGCCGTACACCATTAATAACCATGCCACGGTCAATTGCCTTACACATATCATAAATAGTCAACAGGGCAACCTGTGTGGCGGTTAATGCTTCCATTTCTACGCCTGTTTTACCGCTTACTTCAACGGTTGACTCACATAAAATCGCAGCTGGATTTTTTTGAACTATTAATTTTATATCAACATGGTTGATGGCAAGTGGGTGGCATAAAGGGATTAAGTCCGCAGTCTTTTTTGCTGCCATAATCCCCGCTATTCGTGCTATCCCCAAAACATCCCCTTTTTTATTATCACCTTCGATAATCCGTTGTAGTGTTTCTTCATTCATTAAAATATAACCTTCCGTGATGGCAACTCTCCTGGTGATATCTTTGTTGCCTACATCGACCATGTGTGCTTTGCCCTGGTCATTAAAATGGGTGAGTGTATTTTTAGAATGAGTCATATCAGGTCTTTAATTATTGATGAGGTCTTGTATAAAATTTGCTCAGGTCTCTTTAGAGGTAGATTACTCGTATAAATATCATATTACATAAGGTGGTGCTAGAATTGACGCGACTTTACCACTAATAGAGAAGATTTTTGTGCAAATATCCAGATTAATTCCATCTTGTGTTCCTTTGTTGAGCCTAATACTTTTATCATTTTTTCCTATTACTGTTTTTGCCAGTACGAGTGGAGATTTAAGTCCGGAACATTTAACCAATACGACTCAGGGTTATTGGGCGGTTGGCGTTTTTGTTTTTGCTTATTTATTAGTGATTTTTGAAGACATGATTCATTTAAGAAAATCAAAACCGATGATCGTGGCTGCAGGCATTATATGGGTTTTGGTTGCTTTGGCGTATCAAGGTATCGGTAAACCAGAAGGGTTTATTGGTATTCTAAACCATAATATTCTCGAATACGCGATGCTTTTGCTGTTTTTGCTGGCAGCGATGACATTTATAAACACTATGGAAGAACGTAATGTATTTGCTGCATTACGAGGCTGGCTGGTGTCTAAGGGCTTCTCTTTAAAGTCAATTTTCTGGATTACTGGAGTGATGGCTTTCTTCATTTCTCCTTTGGCTGATAACTTGACAACTGCCCTGTTGATGGCCGCTGTAGTGATTTCGGTGGTTGGCGGCAGGTCTGCTATAAAGGGTAACCCCGAAACGACTAAATTTGTGGTAATGGCATGTATAAATATTGTTGTGGCGGCTAACGCAGGTGGAGCCTTTAGCCCTTTTGGTGATATTACGACTCTAATGGTCTGGCAGGCTCAGAAGGTTGAGTTTAGTCAGTTTTTTGCGCTTTTTATCCCTTCGGTAGTTAACTGGATTGTTCCAGCATTCATTATGTCTTTGTTTGTACCAAAAGGGCAACCCAAAGCACTGGATGTTGCAGTGAATATTAAGCGTGGTGGTCTTGTGGTAGTGGCGCTATTTATGCTGACGATAGTAATGGCAGTTGTTTTTCATACCAAACTTCACTTACCACCTATGCTAGGCATGATGACAGGGCTAGGTTTGCTTAAGTTGTTTGGTTACTATCTAAAAATTACGGGCGAGGAGAACGTCACCGATGCATCCGGCGTTCACGCGGTAGGGCGCTGGGATATATTCAATCAGTTGCAGCGTGCTGAGTGGGATACCTTAATGTTCTTCTATGGTGTTATTTTATGTGTTGGCGGCCTAGGTGCGCTAGGTTATCTGGCGATGGTTTCAGAGGCCGTTTTTGTTGGCTTGGGTGTCGGCTGGGCGGGTATTATAGTCGGTGTGCTTTCAGCTGTTGTGGATAATATCCCTGTCATGTTTGCCGTATTAAGTATGAATCCTGAGATGACAGTAAATCAATGGTTGTTGGTAACACTAACAGCGGGTGTTGGTGGCTCATTATTATCGGTTGGTTCAGCTGCTGGTGTTGCTCTTATGGGGCAAGCTCGGGGAATATATACATTCTTTTCGCACTTGAAATGGGCCTGGGCGATAGCATTGGGATACATTGCCAGTATTTGGGTGCATTTCTTAATGGCGGGGCTTTCCTTGTCCTGATATCTAGATACAGGCAAATGCAGGCCGAGTAACATAATAGCTTTGTTGAGTCGAGGGGAGCTCTTTTGGAGAAAAGCCGTAAAAAGGTGGGGGGTGTACTTTTCATTGTATGTTCTCTCAGATTAGGTTCTGGTTAATAGCTAATGCTGTGGTCAAGTGCATGCGAATTGTGTGGTAACTCTACCCGTAACAGTGTTTCATTGTGCGCTGCTTGTGAAAAAGACCTGCCTTTTTTGTTGGATGTTTGTAAGCATTGTGGAATTGAGTTGCAAGACTCTGATGGTAAGACAGTTTGTGGGCAATGCGTGCAAAAATTGCCCTATGTCGACTATACAATCAGCTTGCTTCATTATGAGACACCAGTTGATTATATGATTAGTGAATTAAAGTATCACCAGGCGCTGAGCTATGCCTCTATTTTGGGTTCTTTGCTGTTAAGAAAAATTAATAATCAGAAAGTTACAGCTTCTTATCCTGATGTTTTACTGCCCGTACCCCTACATTTAAAGCGTTTAAAAAAACGCGGCTTTAATCAGTCATTGGAAGTTGCCAGGGTTCTATCAAAAGGATTAAATATTCCCATTAATACATCACTGGTGAAACGGGTTATAAATACCCAGGCTCAAATGGATTTAAATGCACAACAGCGACGCAAAAACATGCAAGGATGTTTTGAAATTGAAACGAAAGCCAATAAAAATAGCCAACTAGTTGAACATATTGTTATTGTTGATGATGTTGTAACCACAGCATCAACAGTTAATGAGCTGGCAAAATTATTAAAGGATCATGGTGTGAAAATGGTGGGTGTATGGTCAATTTCCAGAGCAATACTGCGGTAATTTTACGAGGGACTACATGATTAAAAGTATGACTGCTTTTTCACGAAGTGAAAAAAAATTAGCAGACGGAACATTGCTGAACTGGGAAATTCGTAGTGTTAACCATCGATATCTGGATATTAGTTTGAGCTTGCCAGAAGGTTTGCAAGCGTTTGAAAACTACTTTAAAGAACATATTCGTCAAAAGGTAAAACGGGGCAAGGTTGACGCAAAGCTTATAGTTAGAATAGAAGCGGAGGGTAAGAACAGTGATATTCCCGTTAACAAACATAAGGTTAAGTCACTATTGTCGGCACTTCATATGTTGGAGGCTATTTCTAAAAAGCCTGTGCCATTTTCTGGCATGGATATTCTGAACTGGCCAGGTGTTTTAGAAAGCCCTTCCATTAACTATGAAAAGTATCTGGATGAAATTAATCAAGTACTGGATAGCTGCCTTAATGGGCTGGTAATAACACGAGAAGATGAAGGCCGGCGACTACAGGCAATGATAGAGTCGCGATGTAAACAGGTTGCCAATTGGGTTGAAAGCGTAAAATCAAGGAGAGTTGATGTTGTTTTGGCCTTGCGTGAAAAGGTACTCAACAAGCTGGCTGAGCTTGATGTTAATGCCGATCCGAATCGCCTTGAGCAAGAACTGGTTTTTCAGGCTCAACGGCTAGATGTAGATGAAGAACTGGATCGGATAACAGCGCATATAGAAGAGATCGCACAGGTATTGAAGCGTGATGAGCCGGTCGGGCGACGACTTGATTTTCTGATGCAAGAATTACACCGTGAAGCCAATACCCTGGCATCAAAGTCAAACGATGCAGAAACCACAAAAGCTGCAGTTGAACTAAAGGTATTAATTGAGCAGATGCGTGAGCAGGTAATGAATATTGAATAATTAGACGTTTCTATCCTCTAACAGGCTGTTGAAATTCTACTTATACGGCACGATACTGCGTTAAAATAGCCCTCAAAATGCTTATTTACTCCAGTAAACTGCGCTTTTTCGGTCTATTTTGCCTTGTCTCGCACTCGTCTAAGCGAATTTCAACAACCTGCTAACGTTCAACCTGCTAGGAGTCTGTCTGAGAACTAGGATTGAAACGAAAATCCCAGAATTATTATAAATTGAGTTTATCAATTGAGGCGAATAGTTATTCTATTTAACAATCTTGATAAATTCAGCTTATGATGATTATGGGGTTTGCAGTCAACTTCTAGTTCTTGGGCAGGCTCCTAGTACTTTGTTTTTATGGCATAAATTAGTAAGCAGAACCAGGCTATAATAAAACTAAGGCCGCCAATTGGCGTGATCATGCCAAACTTGGTAATACCTGTTAGCGCATAAAGATACAGGCTGCCTGAAAACAGTACGATGCCCATAGCAAAGGCGGTTCCTGCAATCTGCAAGAGGCGACTTGGCGGAGCTTGTTGGGTGAGTATGCCAACCCCTAACAGCGCAAATACATGATAAAACTGGTACTCAACGCCCGTATGGTAACGCGCTAACGCATTAACAGTGAGTGACTTCTCTAAGGTGTGCGCTCCGAAGGCACCGATAATGACCGCTAGTAATCCAAATAGTGCGGCAAGTAATAAATATTTATTCATATGTGTATCAGGTTTTCCTTACAAGACTCTAACCGAGCGCTATAAAATTTATCCTGTTTAACTGAAGATCCCAGGTTGATTTTGCCACGCTTGATACCATGTTAATAGTTATTGTTTTCCTTCTCATTTTTTCTTTGCTTTTGAGAGAAAGGCGAGCCGTGTAGTGTGTAGTACTCAATAGCAAGCTTACTGACCCCTAGCAGGCTATTGAATTTCTACTTAGACGGCACGATACTGCGTAAAATAGACCTCAAAATGCTCATTTACTCCAGTAAACTGCGCTTTTTCGGTCTATTTTTCCTTGTCTCGCACTCGCCTAAGCGAATTTCAACAACCTGCTAGGAGGTGAAGCGGGGCTGGAAAAAGTCAAAAAAGTGGGGGGGGTATCCTATAAGAAGCCTTGCTTACTAAGCAGTGACCTCATAATTACCTATTAAACAATGTTTTAAAACTGTCGGACTTATGGAATATAAAGATTATTACAAGATTTTAGGTGTTGATCGTGGCGCCACAGATGCTGAAATAAAAAAAGCGTATCGTAAAAAGGCTCGAAAATATCATCCTGATGTCAGTAAAGAGGCTAATGCTGAAGAGCGCTTTAAAGAAGCCAATGAGGCTTATGAAGTGTTGGGTGATAAAGAAAAACGCTCCCAATATGATACCTTGGGCGCAAATTGGAAAAACGGTCAACAATTTAACCCTCCACCTGGCTGGGATGGAGGGTTTGATTTCAGCCAGTTTGGCGGTAATCATGGCGGTAGCGGTGGCTTTAGTGATTTTTTTGAGTCAATGTTTGGAGGCATGGGTGCTGGCGGAGCAGGGGCAGGCTTTAATCAGCAGCAGCGTCGTAAGCCGCCAGCGGAAACCATGATTTTGCGAGTTGATCTGGAAGATATTTTTTCAGGTGGAAAAAAGAAGGTTCGCTTACCGAATGGATCAACCATTGAAGTTAAAATCCCAAAAGGGTTTGAAGAAGGTAAGAAAATTCGCCTTTCTGGTAAAGGCAGAAACGGCGCTGATATTCATTTGCAAATCCGGATTAATAAACATCCACATTATCGCCGGGAGGGGAAAGATATTTATCTTGATTTGCCCATAGCACCGTGGGAAGCAGCTTTGGGAACAAATATTACAATAGATACATTAGCAGGAAAGTTAAAACTTAAGGTTCCTAAAGACTCTGCTTCAGGTAAGAAGATGCGTCTAAAAGGTCGCGGCCTTCCCGGGTCTCCTGTCGGAGATCAATATGTTGTCTTGCAGATTGTAACACCACCCGCCGATACAGACGATAAAAAGGCTTTTTATCAGGAAATGGAGAAGAAATTTGACTGGAGCCCAAGATAGGCTTATAAGAGTAGGAACAGGCAAGAGAGCCGACAGGGTAGGCTTTATCAATGAAATTAAATAAAACAATTGTTCCTTTATTTACTGCATTAGTATTAGTGAGTACGATGTTGGCAGCGCCAACATCCGTTGAAGCGAGATTACCTTCTGCTGTCAATGGGCAGGCTTTGCCTTCATTAGCAGATATGTTAGAGAAAGTAACGCCAGCCGTTGTTAATATTACAACAGAAGATAATAGCCAAACAGCCAAGCTAAACGAGCCTGTCTTCAGGCACTTTTTCGGAAAACGCATGCCGAGTAAAAAGAAGAAAAAACTTGGCACAGGGTCTGGCATTATTGTTAATGCTGAGGCGGGTTATATTGTTACCAATGCGCATGTGATTGATGGCGCCTCAAGAATTATTGTTACCTTGAAGGATAAGCGGCAATTCTATGCCAAACTGATTGGCACTGATTTAAAGGCTGATATTGCTGTTATCCTTATCCAGCCAGAACGACTAACGGCAATGCCAATTGCGAGCAGCAAGAACTTACGCGTTGGTGATTTTGTTGTAGCGATTGGTAACCCCTTTGGTTTAGGGCAGTCAGTAACATCGGGAATCATTAGCGCTCTTGGCCGTACTGGCTTGGGAATAGAGGATTATGAAGACTTTATTCAAACCGATGCGCCAATCAATCCAGGAAATTCTGGAGGTGCTCTAGTCAACCTTAGAGGTGAATTAATCGGTATTAATACAGCCATTTTAGGTGGCCGTAATGGCGGGAATGTGGGTATTGGCTTTGCCATCCCTTCAGATATGATTGTTAACATCAAAGATCAACTTGTTGAAAGTGGCAAGGTAGAAAGGGGTCAGCTTGGGATTGAAATTCAGGATTTACGACCTGCTTTGGTAAAGGCATTTAAGCTCCAAAATGGTCAGGGTGCGCTTATCTCGGGGGTTGCTTCAAACTCGCCGGCTGAAGTTGCTGGAATAAAAGAAGGTGACGTAATTACACGAGTAAATGGCATTCAAGTCAGTAATAGCTCAAACCTGAAGAGCATGATTGGCAACTTGCGAATGGGATCGCGGGTAAGCATGGAGTATATGCGTGACGGCGTTATTCAAAAGGCGGTAGCCTTGGTGGGCCAAGTTGAAAAAAGAAACTATTCGGTCAGGTCTTCCAAAAGGGTCTACCCACAAATAGAGAAGAAGAGAAAACCACCTAAAAGCTATTATAATGATCCATGGGATGAATAAGTTCGTAATTATGTCTAGTAAGCGCATTTAAAGGAGTATCCATATAATGACTTGCAGAATACACGCTAGCCAGTTATCCTTATAAGCAAGGGTTTTATCTGTAGTCAGCTTGTTAATTGTTGCTGAATATGGCTTTATGTATTTATTGATTAATGAGGTTTTTTAATCTTCGCCTTGTTGATTATACCTATCCACAGATAGGGGAAGTAATTTAGATGAACACTTAAGCCCGGTGTTCTTTATTTCCCCTGTGGACACAGGTTTGGTGTCCCCAATCCAGACCTGTTCTTTGACCCCGTCAGTAGCCCCCTACTAGACGGGGTTTTTTTATTCCCTGGGCGGCTCGTTCTCTTTAGTTCTAATTCGGTTCTAAGCTTTGGTCTTGAGCGTTAAATGACTATTAACTGAATATGCCTTACCTACTTATTTGAATCAGGTTGTAACCAAGTGTCTAATTGTTGTATTAATTCATCTAGACCTACGCCTTTTAAGGCTGAAAACATTTGAACACTACAGGGGTTTTTATACTTTTTAAGCTGCTGTTGAGTCTTTAACATTGTTGTTTTAGCTTGTCCGTGCTTTAGTTTATCACTTTTGTTTAAAACAATATGAATAGGCAAGTTTCGAGATTCTGCCCAGTTAAGCATATTTAAGTCATTTTCCTGCATGGGTCGACGTATATCCATGACAATAACGAGACCACACAATGTAAACCGGTTGGTCAGATAATTTTCAATGAATGTTTGCCACTCTAGCTTTACTTTTTCAGGAACTTTTGCATAACCGTAGCCTGGTAAGTCAACAAGATATTTCCCTTCTGGAAGACTAAAGAAATTAATTAGCTGAGTTCTTCCAGGTGTTTTACTGGTTCTTGCCAAACTTTTTTGCTGGCAGAGCCTGTTTAGGGTACTGGACTTGCCTGCATTGGATCGTCCAGCAAAGGCAACTTCAAAACCAAGTTCTGGCGGCAAGGTATTGTTAGTGGTTGCGCTTTGTAAAAAGCGTGCTTGTTGATAAAAAGCCTTCATAAATTGATCTCACTCTTTGCTGTATGGAAGGGGATATGGTATAAAACGCCGCTGTTTAGTTTAGTCAGTTAAAGATAATACGATAAATTATCCTCATGGTAATTATCTTTTTCTGGGCCATATAGGTGGTTATATTTGGACCCAGATTATACATATCGAAAAAGTATTAGGAGTACTTTAAATGAAAAAGGCAATTATATTTGCATTAGTCGCGGGTTTTTCTACATCGCTAACATCAGCAGCATTCGCAAATGAGTTAGCTCATGGAGATGCGAATAAAGGTAGGACCTTAAGTGCAACGTGTGCAGCGTGTCATGGCGCTGATGGAAATAGCGTAAACCCGGATTGGCCTAAGTTAGCAGGGCAGGGTGAAGCTTATATTATAAAGCAACTTCATGATTTTCGTGCAGAAAAACGTACTGATCCCGTTATGTCTGCTCAGGCTAAGGGTATAAAGAGTGATGCCGATATTGCTGATTTGGCAGCATATTTTTCTTCTAATAAAACAAAATTAGGTACGGCTAATAAAGATAAAGTTTCTTTGGGTGAGTCTATTTATAAAGGCGGTGTTTTATCATCAGGTGTTGCAGCTTGTTCTGCTTGTCATGGCCCAACTGGTCTAGGAAACTTTGCCGCAAAATTCCCTAAAGTGTCAGGACAACAGACCAAATACATTGTTAAGCAATTAAAAGCTTTTAAATCTGGCTCACGAAGCAATGATCCTGGAAAAATGATGCGTAATATTGCCGTAAAAATGACCGATGCAGAAATGGAAGCCGTTGCAGAATATATGACGGGTTTGCATGATTAATAGAGAAAACTTTTTTCGAAGGGGCGATCATTGATCGTCCTTTTTTTTGCCCTGTTATTATGTGATATGATATAAATTCTGGATAAGCTTGTGAGGAAAGTTTTATTTTTAAGTCAAAAGAGTTTCTTTTATTGTTACTTTGTATCAGTATTTTTACAGGGTTAGTCCAGACAGCAATTGCACAAAATAATCCAAAACATTCTCTAAAAAGTTATATTTCATTATGTTCGAATTGTCACGGTACTCAAAGAGATAGTATTTTAGCTGACAATCCGATTATTGCGGGCTTGAATAAAGTTTACCTTAAAAAGCAATTAAATGACTTCAAAAGTAATCTTCGTCAAAGTAAAGAAATGAATGATATTACTCAATCAATGAGTAGTGAAATAATTGAAGCACTAGCAGAACATTACTCTGCTCAGAAATATAAGCCATATTTACAGCCCGGGTCGAAAGTAAAGGGAAAGCTAATGGCGCTGGGAGAAGCAATTTTTATTGGTAAAAGGCTTGATTATGGCATTCCTGGCTGTATAACTTGCCATGGTAATGATGGTATGGGCGATAAAACTGGAAAGTACCCGAGATTAGTCGGACAACCGATGAATTATATTATCAATCAAATGAAACTATTTAGATCAAAGGAACGTACTAATGACTCACCCCCAATGATGCAAAATATCGCGATGGTTATGGATGATGAGGATATTGAGTCTGTTGCGGTTTATATCTCATCTATAGGTAAAAAATAGAGAATATTGGAACACAGAAAAAGGACAAGGAAAATCGACTCATTATATTAAGTCGGTTAGAATTAAGTGTCGAGAAACTGTCGATATTTTTCACGAAGTAAGATGTAAAAATTGGGCTTGAGCAAGTTCTCCTTAAGATGTGTTGAACTTTAAAGCTCTATAATAGTCAATAACAGATTATATGATGTGTGAAAAACTTAAATAATTATTAAACTACCAAGGTTATCAATAAATGAATAAAACGATTAAAACTTCATTATTTTTATTATTAACATTCACTTTTATTACCGCTTGTAATTCGGCTTCTTCTGATGCTAAAAAAGTAGAAATAAAAAAAGCACCGCAAAAAGTTGAAAAAAATACAACTAAAAAACCTAATGAAAGTTCTAGCTCAACAGCGTTAGAAAAAAAGCCGGCGGATGAAAAATATGTTGAAGGTAAACATTACGTTGATATCTTTCCCGAAATGCAAACGGATGCTGCCCCAGGAAAAGTGGAGGTTGTTGAGTTAATGTGGTTAGGTTGCCCGCATTGCTATAGCCTTGAGCCTATAATGCAAGCCTATAAAAAGGGGCACCCTGATTTTGTTGAGTTTAAACAGGTTCCAGCGATGTTAAACCCTAGCTGGGCCAAAGATGGAGAAACCTTTTATCTTGCTGATATTCTCGACCCAACAGGTGAAAAAGATCTGATCTCTAAGGTGTTTAAGTCTATTCATGAGTTAAAAAGACGCTTGCGTAGCCCCGATGCAGTTAAACGCTTTTTTATAAATGAGGGTTTTACTGAAGAACAAATTGATAATGCTAAAAAATCAATGGCATTTCAGGCAAAGATACGACGCGCTCAAGAAATCAGCGCAGCATCTCAAGCTCAGTCAGTACCGACCATCATTATTAATGGTAAATATAGAACCAGCCCTTACATTGCCGGAAATGAAGAGAACTTGATGGAAATTATTGATATGTTGACAAAACGAGAGAAGAAGTAACGTTTGGTTTATGTTTATACGCAGGCTTAGTTAAATGAGAAAACTATCATTTTTTGACAAGATAATCAGTGAGGTTGATCAGGCATTGCGCACGGTTCATACTTTAGCGCCAACTGCCGAGCGCCCTTATCCCGCTGATGATGTCGATAATACTGTTGATCTGTCTGAAGATGATAAAAAATTGTCCGCGACTTTGATGCGTGTTAATCACGCAGGAGAAGTCTCAGCGCAAGGCTTGTATCGAGGTCAGGCGCTGACGGCTAAACGTGAAGACATTCGTGAACAGATGGAACATTCCGCTATGGAAGAAAACGACCATCTGAATTGGTGTGAACGACGTTTAAATGAATTGGGAGACCATAAAAGCTATCTTGGTCCCGTGTGGTACCTGGGGTCGTTTGCACTAGGTGCTACCGCTGGTTTGGTGGGTGATAAATGGAGCTTGGGCTTTGTCAAAGAAACTGAGGATCAGGTCGTTAAGCATTTGAGTGATCATATTGGAAAGCTACCAGTGAATGATTCAGCCAGTATGGCTATTTTGCAGAAAATGAAGGTAGATGAGGCACAGCATGCTGATATTGCGGTGCAATCAGGTGCAGCAAAACTTCCTTTTCCGATACGAAAAATACTGATGCCCATGATGTCAAAAGTAATGACGACCTTGTCTGCCAAAATTTAATCTGTACTAATTTATCCGTCACTTTCGACTGGTACATTGGAGAAAATGGCCAAAAAGGTGGGGGGTGTACTTTTAAAGTATGATTTGAGGGTTTGTTTCTTGGGTTTTACTGGTTCCACAAAAAAGGCCTGCATAGCAAGCCTTTTTTGTGCTTAGAAGACTTAAATACCGTTCTTCTTAAGAACAAGTAGGGCATTTTTAGCCTTTTGACTGCCGTTTTTGGCGCCTTTCTGGAACCATTTTTTTGCTTCTTTCAAATTACGCTTGGTTCCATAGCCATTGGCTATCATGGCTCCAACACTATACTGAGCCGCTGCCAGATTCTTACTTGCTGCTTTTTTATACCAGCGTAGCGCTTGTTGATGGTTTTTGCCAACACCTATGCCGTCTACATACAGATCACCCAGGAAGTATTGTGATAATGGGAAACCTTTCTTCGCCGCTTTTTTAAACCATGAAAATGCAAGTTTTTCATTTTTGCGAGTGCCTAAGCCCTGTAAATAAATTAAGCCCAGATTATGCTGTGCAAGTAGTACACCCTTTGTGGCAGCTTTTTTATACCATTTAATAGCCTGAGCCATATTTTTCTTTGTGCCAATCCCTTGAGCATACATTGAAGCAAGATCGTATTGGGCATCAGGATTTCCCCGTTTGGCAGCTTTTGAGATATGTTTGTACGCCAAAGCTGGGTTTTTCTTAACGCCAGTACCATTGGCATACAGGACGCCTAATAAATAGTCAGCGCCGGAGTTGCCGGCACGGGAAGCCATATTAATGTATTTAAAACCTTTTCCAGGGTTTCTTTTTACGCCAATGCCTTTCAGGTATCTCTCCCCAAGCATGAGCTGAACATCGGTCATCCCTTTATTGGCTGCCAGTTCATAGTAGCGCATGGCGGTAGCCATATTCTTGCGGACACCTTGTCCATTTTCATACATGATACCTAAACTTCTATAAGCATCGGGAATCCCTTTTTTAGACGCAAGCATATAATACTTATGGGCTAATGCCATATTCTTGCGCGTTCCTGTGCCTGTAGCCAACAATGAACCTAATAGATATTGAGCGCCAGGATGTCCTTTGTCAGCGGCTTTCTTAAACCAGGTATATGCCGTTTTTGGATTTTTTCTTTGCCCTTGCCCCAATAGAAAGAGTTGCCCTAGCACATACTGGCCTGCCGGATCACCGCGCTTTGCATAGGCTGAAGCAATCTGATAAACCTGAGCATAATCTTTACGTTTATAGGCATTTTGCAGTGCTACGTTTGGATTTTTTCCGCCAACATTGTGCTGTGCCTGTCGCGGTCTATTAATGCTCGTCTTGGGTCTGGGAGCTGGTGTTTTGCCTACATAGCGACCGGGAGCTCCATTGCCATGTCTGTGGGATATTCCTTGTGCTGGAAGTGGATGAGAATGAACACGCCCATTGTGGCTATGTGGTTGTGCTTGTGCAGTTGAATAAGGTGTAACTGCTATAAATATCAGGGCACAAAAAAAACTTAAATATCCTTTTTTCATGATTGCCTCTCCAGTTTTTCAACTCTTTCTTCAAGTGCTTCCAGCTTTTCTCTGGTGCGTAATAAAACAGCCGTTTGAATATCAAACTCTTCCCGGGTAACCAGATGCATTTTGCGTAAACCACTTTCTAAGCCGCTGCGCATATTTTCTTCAAAGTCAGACTGTAAGTTTTTTACTGATGAAGGCAAAAACTCAGATAGTTTTTTTGCCAAATCATCTAACTGATTAGGTTTGTCCATGATTTTTCCTCTAGCTTACTTAGCAATAAATGGTTTCAAATCGCCATTTTGTTTGATAATAATAGAACCATTGGCTTGTTTTTTTCCTAAGAAACCAAGCATTGGTGCGATGTTTTTATCCTTTGCTTTAATAGTAATGTTGGCATCATATAGCCAATCATTGTTAAGTTTGATCTGACCATTAAGATCCGCAGGAGCATCAGATGAACTTAATAGTATTAACAGGCCATCTTTGTTTGGTTTAATATCAGCAAGATAATCTCCCGGGGCTAAGCGGATAGGCGAATTAACAGCGCCATCTTTCCAGTTTATTTTGGCAGTAATGACAGGCAATTTTTTTTGATTTATTTCGGCATGTTTGATATTGCCATTTATATCGCCTGCCAGGGTGGCATTTTTTTGAATTTTATTCAGGTAACGTGCATCTAGATCAAAGCGGGTATTCTTCAGTATTATTTTTTTTGTGGGGGTAATACTCGCTAGTCCGTCAGCCGTGAGCTGCGATCCTTTTATAGTAAACAGAGATGTTATTGAGGCAGAACTAATGCTTTTTAGCGGTTTTACTTGCCAATCAACATGCCCCAGGTTTGTGTTGTTAACACTAAAATAGTCTGCTGCACCATGCCAGACAGTGCCACTTACGTTTTTCATCGTTAGACCCTTTATATACTTTTCAGCGTAGGGTTTAGCAATAGAGAGAGGTAATTGCCAAATTGCAGCGATTAAGAATGAAAGTAAACCGAAAAAAAAGATTTTTTTCATTAAATTAGGTCCTGATTAATGGGTCAATACGAATATATAAAAGTTTGCGTGCCGTTCACTCGATTAGTTTCGTTTTACTGTCAGGCGTACATCAATATAACCAGTGTCTTTATTGGCATTACTCATAATTAAATTACTGATGGCAAGATTATATTTGCTTTCAAGCTCAGATAAAAAGCGTACAACACGATCAGCATTGGCATTTTTTAATGTTAAACGAATTCCATTAGCGCCCTGTGATTGCATGCGCTCAAGCCTGGGCTTTAAACGCCATGTTTGTAATGACCTTTCTACTAACTGTTGCGGGTTGCCTGAGCTTGAGGTAACGGGTTTGACAGCTTGCTGTTGTAACTTTTTTACCTCAACACTCTGCTTTTGCATGGTTTGCAATGTTGATTTTTGTGAAGCGATAATTTTGTTGTATTTTTTGTGATTGCTATACAATGGATCAATTACTAATAACCAAACTAGAATAAGAATGGCAATTATACCACCGTAAAAAACAAGGTTTCGTTCTCTAGGTGAAAGGGTATTATACCAGTTCATTATGCTTTAGCCCCGGTTGTTGATACGTTGTTTGATAATGCCGTCAATGGTGAAATAACCAAGATGGCCTCAACCTTGTCGGATGTGGTTGTAGATGATTTTACGAGTACCTTTAACTTGGCTTTTTTGGCTGCATCCTTTTTAAACGTTTCAATGCGGGTTAAGTTGGGTGACTGCATAACCAGCAATAACTCATTATCTTGATAACGAATTTCACTGAGCGTCATATCTTTATATTGCTTTAACAAGGGAGTAACGTCAGCAATTAATGGTAAGGGTGAGTCTACTGTCTTACCAGCACTGTTTTTGAGTTGTGCAAGTTTACTGCTCATTTGTTGCGGAGCATCAACCACACGACTTTTGGGAAAGGTGGAAGTAAAGATTTTTTCAATTGCCAGATTAAGTTGCCTGCTTTCCTGTTTTAAGGTGTTTGTCTGCCAGGCTAAAATTCCCAGTGCCATTGCACCCACAAGCGACCCTAGTACCAATGTTGGCTTCCAGGCTTTCCAGTTTACGCTTGATTCTTTTTTATGGCTGATAAAGCCACTGAGCAAGTTAAGATCCAGAGCACCAGTAGCGCCAGGGTAATGAGCTTGTCCAGAATCTTTTTTCTCAATTGGAATATCCTGAAGGGCTGCGGGCAGTTCGGATTTCTCAAGATTAGTAAAAATAAGCTCAGGCACTTTATTGCCGTTTTCAAGTTGCTCAGATAAAAATATGGGTAGAAGGCCTTTATCGCAAATGAATCCTTTAAAACCACTGAGGCGCACATTTACCAGATCATTATCCTGAATAATTGACCAGCCATTATCAGGGTAGGGCTGGGCGAGTAATTGAGGCAAAACATAGTGGCTTGCTATTCCTTGATTCTTTAGTAGATCAAGGTAGCTATCCAGCGTCTGTCGATTGATGATGGCGACATAGGTTTCTTCGCTGTTATCTTGATGTATTGAAAAATGTAGTGCATCAATGTCTTCTGCAAGACTATCTTCAAGGGCAAAAGGCACTGCTTTGAGTAATTGTTTTTTATTCTTGCTGGGTATGTTTACAGATGTTAGTGATATATCTTTATTAGGAAGGAGTAATACAACTTTCCTGCCACGAGTGAGCTTGCGTATCTTGTCCCAATCGGCAGGGGTATAGCGATCTTCTTCCTGCTTCTTTCCAAGAAGTGCATATTCTGGTGTAGATTGAAGTCCGTTTACTTTAATGAGCAGAAGTTGCATGGTTCTGAGTGATTATTGATTACTAAAGTCGCGCATTATGACAGAAATTCGACCATTCTTCCGTTCTAAAATAGAATTTATGAATAGTCGGGCATTATTTATTTGTACTTTCCCCTGGAGCAGAAAATATTGACTATTCACGCCCGTATCTACTTCAATATCATTCGGAGGCTGCGCAATATTATCACGGATATAGTCACTAAACTCCTTCTTTGTTTGAAACGGTTTTTCTTGTACGTGATCGTAAATTTTGTTGGCATCGGCAGGATCAAAGCCTAGTGCCTGTAATACCTCTACCCTTGCCGTGTTGATATTAACTGGTGTTTTAATCTCTTTGTTAGCGCTGTCTTTTATTGGCAAGGTTGTCACAAAGTCCTTAAGCTTTTTATAAACCTCTTTATCCATATCCTTTAATAGCAATAGTTCAGTGGGACTCACCATTAAGGTATCAGCACTAAAGTAGGAAGGCTCAAGTGATTGATAATAAGGACTTTCTGCGCCAGAGCCGGTGTTTGGGTCCCTGGGATTATTAGAATTTCCATTGATCTGGTCTTTATCAATCCAGTCTTTCAGTATGTCAGTAAAGTTTTGTACCGGCCCCATTTTTTCATCGGGATCAAGGTTTTGCAGAAGTCTCTGCAGGCGATCTCGGTTTATTTTTGCAATATTGGGGGGGGGCTCATTATTTTGAGTATTGCCCTGATTTCTGACAACGCTTAATCTACCTGAGGCATCGCGTACCACTCTCTGATTAGTTTGCTGTTGGTTGGTCTGTTGCTGGTTTTTCCTGGGGGGCAGTGGTCGGGCAAGCGAGTTGACATTTAAACGTGCTTGTAAATCGTAAAGTTGTCCATTTAAAATGCCGCCTGGAATGGGGATAGGGGGTAAGGTTTGTGCCCAGTCATCGTCAAATGAATCATATTTCGGATGTTCTTTATAACTTTTAAGAAGAATAGTGCCCGCCCATTCCTCCATACCGTTGGCATAAAGATAGGCTTGCTCCATGTGTCCAATATTACTGGAAAGGCGTATTTGAATCTGTTGCCGGTACATAACCATACCCGCCAACGATACAGCGATGGCAGTAATAATCAGCGCGGTAATTAAGGCAACGCCTGATTGTTTGGTTTGGCTTGGTTGAGTTGGTGTTTTATTCAAAAACATGGACTGCGTAATTACTCGGGTGTAATGGTTTGTAAGCGATAGGAGAGGCGCAAATTGCGTCGTTTCTTATAGTTAAGTTTGTGATCGTATATCGTAGTATATGACATTACAGCACGTACATAGTTTCGTGTCTCATTAAAAGGGATGCTTTCAATCCAGTTTGGTGCAGGTAACGGATAGTCAGGTGCCCATTTGGGGATTCTATGTGGCCCGGCATTATAGCTAGCAGTGGCCTTCACGTAGTTTCCCTTAAAGCGCGTTAACATTTGGCGCAGATAGCCGGCACCCAGCAAGGCATTTTTTTCGGGAATTAATAAGTCTGAGCTGGTATGGTTTCTTATCCCCAGTTTTTTAGCAACACTTCTCGCTGTCGCCGGTAACACTTGCATTAAACCTTGTGCATTGGCACTGGAGCTAATCGCCGGATCAAAAGCACTTTCGCGGCGCATAATAGCATAAACCCATGCTGGTAGAATGCCTTGAGAGCGTGCTACTTTTTGTACCAGTTTTTTATAGCGCATTGGGAAGCGTAAACCGACCTGATTCCAGTCTTTTGTTTGGGAGACTGTATTAATCCCCAAAAAAGGTTGATTTATCTTATGTGCATAGGCTGCTGCGATCAGCTTTTCTCGATTATTAAGTTGTTTAAGCTGCCAGTACCATTCTTTTTTGGCAAGCTTTGGCATATTGATGGCAAATAGCTCGGTGGCTCTTTTTATGGCAGGTCGTTGTGCGATAGAAGGTATTAATTGATCCCAGTTGGGTTCTTTTTGTAAAAGTCGTCGATAGGGGAGATTTTGTTGATCTGCCGTTAAAAAGCCGTAAAAAGAAGCATTTTGGGCTAGTTTGTTCAAGTTGACGGTGACTTTTCTACCAGTTTTCTTTTCAGCATAGGCCTGCCAGTATTGCCAAATATCCTTTTCTCTAAGGTCATGAGGCAGGGCAGAAATCGCATTTAATACCTTACTCCAGTCATTTTTCCGTATGGCTAAACGAGCCAGCCAGATATTGGCATCCTGACTACGTAATCTTGCAGGTATGGCATAAAGTTTTTGCAAGGCGTAGGGGTTACGGTCAAGTGCCAGTCGCACGCCGATATAGCTTTCGATGTCGGCTTTTTCCTGGTTGTTGAAGCGGTGTGTTTTTTGCAAGGCGAGCCATTGTTGCTTGGCTTTATTGGTGTCTTTTCGCGCCATTCGTTTAATACCATAGGCAATGATTTGTCGAATTCGCGGAGTGTCTTTTTGTAGCTCTTTGTCTTTAAGGTTTTTGGCGGGATGTTTGCGTACTTTAGTCCAAACCGATACCAGTGTTTTATCATTGGTAAACTTGGCGAGTGATTTGGCAAGGCTGGTATTGCCCTTGTTCATCGCTAGAGTGATTCGTTTCCAGGCAGTTTGGTTATTGATACGGCCCTTTTCTAACAGGCGCTGAAACAGTGAGCTACACACTTGAGGCCGCGGGTTTCCCGATAGCCATAATTTCATTGCTTGCTTAAGTGTTTGATTAAGTGCGGCACCAGATTGAGTATAGGTTTTGGCCTCAAGATTCAGACATTTTGCCGCATAGCCACCAGCACCTTTTTTATAATATTGACTAACGGCATGCCATTTTTTCTCTATAGCAAAACGCTTCATTAATTCAGTGCGTAGGTCATCTGCCATCCAGCTTTGATCGTATCGGTTGATATAATCAAGAATCACCAGGCGGTTGGTTTTATCCAGATGTTGCTTGATGCGCTCGTAATCCAGATAAGGGTAGAGGGCGTAACTACGCAAGTGATCCCCAAAATAAAGCCCGCCCTTATGAAGAATGTCATAGGCTTCCAAAAAGTCAGTACGTTGCGTTTCTAACGTTGTTTTTGCATCGGCTGTTTTGCTTAAAAGAATATTTATAAAGACAATAAAACTAATAAAAAGCAGCCGATACAGATGTTTCTTGATAATCAAAAAGTATCCCCATCGTTGTTGGTATTATTTTTTTAATGAATCATAACAAGTTATTCCTTGATTGGCTAAAAGTGTGACTGGATGCTCTGTGAGGTAGTTTTTGGAGAAAAGCTTAAAAAAAGATGGGGGGTGTACTTTTAATATTTATGAGACCTATGCACAAGAGTATGGCGAGAGAGAAATTTAAGTAATTTTTATCCGTCATATCTTTTGTGCAAAGGTCTCATTTATATGAGTCTTAAATTACCCTTCTTCAAGCTTATGTAGTGCTTCAATATAGCGCTGATAACGCTCTTTTGAAATTTTGCCCTGTTTTACAGCCTCTCTAACGGCACATTTTGGCTCATGGTCATGTGTGCAGTTATTAAATCGACAGTTATCAGCAAAGGGGGCAAATTCAATATAGCCTTTACTCAATTCTTCTGTGCTTATATTGCCAAGTGCATAATCGCGAACGCCTGGCGAATCAATTAAATAGCCACCCGTAGGTAGTTGATATAAGGTTGCTGTAGTCGTGGTATGTTTGCCTTCGCCGGACTCAGATATAATGCCAACCGTAATATCGGTATCAGGTAATATTTGATTGGCAATGGAAGATTTACCCACACCCGAGCGCCCGCTAAAAATGCTGGTTTTATCTTGCATTAAGGTGCTTAGACGATCAATTCCTTGTCCATCCAGCGCATTGACTTCCAACACCTCATAGCCAATTTCTCGATAAATATCCAGATTGCGCCAGTCATCTTGTGTGGCGTGTTTTTTTGCCAGATCACTTTTGTTCATAATGATGAGAGCATCTGCTTTAAGTTGTTGTGCGGCGATTAAATAGCGATCGACTAAATGCCAGGACGTTTCGGGCAGCCATGAATTAACAATCACCAACTGATCAATATTAGCGGCGATAGTGCGTGGTCGTCCCCGGTAGCCGGGACGGGTTAAGGCATTTTTTCGTGGTAATAAGTCAATAACTGAGGCATTGCCATGCTGATTATGCCGCCAGGTAATTTTGTCGCCACAAACAATGGTGTCAAACTTACGTTTGGCGGTGCAACGCACGGGAAAAGAGGGATCGTCGGGATTTTCTACCAAAAGTTCAGCACCGAAGCGGATAATAACCCGCCCGGTGTGGACTTTATTACTCAAGATTGAGCAAGGCCATTCATGAGAGAATAGCCATTTAGAATTTGTAATATTGGCTGTTTAGATAAGCCGTTACGTCTTTGATTTCGTCATCAAACCAGTTGGTATTCAGGTTTGAGTCACAGCGTCTTACCTGTGCTTCCAGCTTGGCAAGATCGGTTACTTTCCTGTCAGGGCGGGTAAACACCTCGGTTCCATGACATTGATTACACTTCGATTGTGTAAACAGTGTTTGACCGTTTGCGACGTTGCCTTCAGCTG
Source organism: Thiotrichaceae bacterium (assembly GCA_027083815.1). GTDB lineage: Bacteria > Pseudomonadota > Gammaproteobacteria > Thiotrichales > Thiotrichaceae > Cocleimonas. Next base: position 7,134 of record JALWMR010000006.1, on the reverse strand, counting down.
ACGCAATACTTGTCATACCTGAAATTAGCAAGCCCGCTAAACTTAATACTATTTTTTTAGAAAATTTCATATTTTTCTCTCCGTTTATCTAATTTTGCCCAACTTGCTTCAAATGTGCAATACGTATTGAAGCCGGTGGATGAGAATCATAAAACGCCGAATATAAAGGGTCTGGCGTTAATGTTCCTGCGTTCTTTTTATATAGACTGACCAATGCGCTAATAAGTTCCCCTGCATTAGATTGTTGTGCGGCAAATTCATCGGCCTCAAATTCATGTTTGCGTGACCAGCGCGCCATTAACGGGCCAATAAAGAAAGTAAACGCCGGGCTAATTAATATAAATAAAATCAGTGCCATATAGGTTGATGGGTGCGAAACGCCCAGTGAATTGTAGAACCAGTCCTGCTTCATTAGCCACGCAAGCACCGCAAAACCGATGAAGGTCATGGTGATAGACAAGATCATGCCTTTAAGAACGTGCTTGCGCTTAAAGTGGCCTAATTCATGCGCCAAAACAGCTTCAACCTGGGTGGGGGTTAAATGCTTTAATAGGGTATCAAAAAAGACAATCCGCTTGGTTTTTCCAAAGCCGGTAAAATAAGCGTTACCGTGGCTGGATCGTTTTGAGCCATCCATAATAAAAACGCCGTCTGAATTAAAGCCAGTGCGATTAAGCAAGCTGGTTAGGCGGTCTAGTACTTCTCCTTCTTCCAGCGGTTGAAATTTATTAAAAATAGGGGCGATAAATTTGGGATAAGCCCACATCATCAAAATTGAGAAAGCCGTTAAGGCCAGCCAGGCATAAAGCCACCAATAGTCACCAGCGCTTTCCATTAGCCATAAAACCAACACTATCAGAGGAATACCTATGACTAAAGAAAGTAGCGCACCTTTAAGCATATCGACAAAAAAGGTTTTTAAGGTGGTTTTATTAAAGCCAAACTTTTCTTCAATCACAAAGGTATTGTAGAGCGAAGTGGGCAAGTCAATCAGGCTGGAGATTAATGAAAAACTGATAATAACGGCAACGCCGGTAGCCATCGGCCCCCAGTTTGCGCCACGCCAGAGGTTATCTAACCATTCAAGACCGCCACCGAGAGTCCACAAAAACAGGATGACCGTGCCCAGTAATAACTCAAGGCGTCCAAAAGCGCCTTTTGTCTGGGTGTAGTCGGCCGCTTTTTGATGCTCTTCAAGACTGATTTTATCGGTAAACTCATCAGGTACTTTGGCGCGATGCTCCGCAACGTGCTTGGCCTGCCGTAATGATAGCCATAATTGAATGCCAGCTGTGGCAATCACCATAAGAATAAAAATAAGGGTAAATGTATGCATTTGATATAAAATAGGTCTAATTTTTAGAATTTCAACGAAGAAGTATAAGCCATGAAGCAAAACAAAAACAATTTAATCTGGATTGATCTTGAAATGACCGGTCTGGACACCTTTAATGATGTGATTATTGAGATTGCAACCGTTATTACTGATAAGGATTTAACTATTTTGGCACAAGGCCCGGTGATTGCCATTCACCAACCGGATAGCGTGCTGGATGCCATGGACGAATGGAATCAGACGCATCATGGTAGTTCTGGTTTAATCAAGCGCGTCAAAGAGAGCCAATACAGCATGGCGCAAGCTGAAGCCGAAACGATTGCCTTTTTGGAACAATATGTGCCCAGGGGAGCATCACCAATCTGCGGCAATAGCATCTGTCAGGATCGTCGTTTTCTGGCTCGCGAAATGCCCGAACTAGAAGCCTTTTTTCATTACCGTAATCTGGATGTTAGCACCTTAAAAGAGCTGGCAGCGCGCTGGAAGCCTGAAATACTGGAGGGTTTTAGCAAAAAAGAGGCGCATTTGGCGCTGGATGATATTCTGGAGTCTATTGATGAACTGAAATATTACAGAGAGAGTATTTTAAGTATTTAATTGCCGTAATAGATGTTTATCTTTACTTAAAAAGTACACCCCCTACCTTTTTAGCCATTTTCACTATAATGGCTATAAATCCCAGAATATGAAGAAAATAGTGTTATCAACAGCCTAAGGGTTTGAGCTTGTTTTATAAGCTGATTCTTTCTAATTTTAATTCCCTCCCACAGGTTTGTTAAATGAAAAAGTATTTGTTAATTATAACTATGACGCTAGTCTTTTTAAGTGCTTGTACGTCCTTTAGCCCGTACCAAAATAAAGATTTCCAATTTTTTAAACTGCTGGGAAATGGATTTGTATCGGCAGTTAGAAGTGATAATAATCGAAAAGTTTTGTACAGGCGCAAGCACAATATGATTGTTTCCTGTGTATATGGTGCAAAGCCAAATAAAGTCACAAGATTACTAATTAATCAGTATTACTCCTTGTTACATAAGGAGATCAAAGGGTATCAATTACCTGTTTTTAAGAAAAAAGTAGATGGCTGCCCACAAGCGAGTGAAATATTTATTCGTTTACACGAAGGCAGGTTAGCGTATACGACTCAACTGAAAGAACTAAAGTGGATAAAAGATAAAAAAAATATTCATCTAAAAAAACCAAAAGAGTTTAGTAGGTTAGCGGAAACTATAGTGCGTGTAGAGGCGGATAAAAAGGGGGTTAGTAAAATATTGACCTATATTTCTTTGAATCAACTCTCAGGTGTGCCAGAAATTGAGCATTTTAAGCTTAGTAATAATAGTAATGCTTTGTCTCTTGTCTCTGCAATTAGGCATTCGATGATTATAGAGGAATTGTATCATGGGACAAGCTTAGGCCAGGATATATACTTATATAATTGGCAAAAACCAATGTCCAAGTTACATGAAGTCAATGGTTTTTCACCAAGGGGGACGCTTATAGTGGATATTCATAATAAGCATAATTCTACAGGCCTGTGTGGCTATGATCTCTGGTTTTTATTATTAAACTCAAATCGTTATATGCATAATGATATTGTAGATTTTAATACGTTTATCGAGCAGTTTAAAAAGAATAAGGTAGAAATAAAAAAACGTGCTGAAGAAATAGAAAATAACCCTGCCTATAAAGATTTATTTGATCCACGTTGCAGCGGTAAGAATACAGGGATCTATAGCAAAATAGGGCTGGAACAAAAACAATAACCAGATTGTTATATAAAGAGTGGAAGTAGTTTAGTAGAAATACTTGAAGTTGTAACAGTTTTACGAATTCATAATTCTATATTGTGTGAATTTACATAGATCAGAATTTATAGGCAGCTAGGAAGGCTCCCTATAGATGCAAAGTACATGAGTACTTGTTTAACATTAGGTATAAACCTAAATTTTATTAATAAAAGGAGATTTGTTATGAATGTTTTAGATATTCCTGTAAAGATTTATTTGATCCACGTTGCAGCGGTAAAAACACAGGCATAAATACCAAAATAGGCATTGAGTAGCTTTAAACAGTGTTAAATAATTATTTGCTGAGCTTGGTTGAGCCCTTTGTTTTTCAGACGCTAATTGACTGAATTCTTCCCTGTTAGTAGGGAATGTTATTTAAGGTGAATTTAGTGCAATGATCTATGAGTATCTGTTTAAAATATCATCAAGGCCTTTTTCTCTGCTTTACAAGTTTATTTGCTGTAGTTCAATAAGCAAAAAAGAGGAGCTATCAGCGAGTTAATAGACTTTTGAGGTTTCATTTTAACTATGTTGCTGATGGCTCCTAATAAGCGGGCTATTATTTTAATGAATTAAAACATATTTTTATGGTGTCTCTCGCAACTTCATGGTCATGGGGAGCTTGCCTTTAGGGCGTAGTGTCAGGCGACATTCGTGTTTAACATCTGCATTAGCCGGTAGTGTCAGGCGAAAACGCTGGGCAATTAAGGCTATCGCAAGGACAGATTCGGTGATCCCGAAGCTTTTGCCAATACAAACACGCGGCCCTGCGCTAAAGGGTAAATAGGTGAATTTTTGTGGTTTTTCGGCACCGGGCATAAAGCGTTCTGGAATAAAGTGGTCCGGGTTCTTCCAGAATTTTTGGTGGCGCTGAATAATCCATGGAACAATAAGTACTAAAGAGCCAGCGGGTATTTTCTTGCCGCGTATTTCATCTTCTTTAAGTGCCTGACGGGAAAGAATTGGCACTGGGGGATAGAGACGCATGGTTTCATCAAGAACGGCGCGGGTGTACTTTAATTTTTCGACATCGGCGAATTCGGGTGTTCTTCCGCCAAGTACCTCATCCAGCTCTTGATGCAGTTTTTTCTCAACATCCGGTGCCTGTGAGATCAGATACCATGTCCATGCCAATACGTTTGCAGTCGTTTCGTGACCGGCCATAAACAGTACAATAATTTCATTACGTATCTGCTCGCGGGTCATCAGGTCGTCGCCACTTTCCATGCGGTTGGCCTTTAGTAATTCGGCAACCATTGTGCCTTCATGTCCGCCTTCTTCGGCGAGTGCGATAATGGCATCAACGGCGCTATGAATGGTTTTTGCTGCTTTTCTCGCCAATCCGATTTTGGCATTTACATTAGGCATCCAGTCGGGTAGGCCAAGGAAGTTAGACAAGGCCATTTGTTTGACTACTGATTGATAATCGGCAAAGGCGCTGACCACGGCTTCACTGTTTTCTGCCCCCAATTTTTCACCAAATAAGGTGCGGGCAATGATCTCGGCGGCTAATTTTGCCATTTCGGTGTGTACTTCTATGGTGGTGTTGTCACCTTGTTGTTGCCAGTTATTCGCCATTTCTTCAATGGTAGATACCATGGTGCCGCTATACATTTTAATGTGTGCGCTATCAAATAGAGGTGTTTGAATGCGGCGTCTTGATGCCCAGGTTTTGCCATCACTGATAAACAAACCATCACCGAGCAATGGCTCTAGCGCTCTTTTCATTTGTGGGCTTTTACGTTCGTAATTGTCTTTGTTTTCAACCATGACATAGCGAATAATGTCAGGCGAGTTGGCGATAAAAACGTGCTGTTTGAGTATCTTTTGGGACATAAACTCAAACCGAAAGGCGCTTTCTTCCCACATGGAAAGTAAATCATTGCGTGCATAGTAAAGAGCCTGAAAGGGGTTAACCCGTTTTTTATGTCTTTTCGGGTAAGGTGGCATAAAGGCTGTTGTCATTTGTTTTTCCTTGTAATCCAAGTAAATAATTCTGAGTAATTTACTTGATATGGATTAATTCAAACCAGAATAAAATCATGTAGCCTCACATAAAATTAAAATATGTATATTTAGTTCTTGCGAGCTTTGCGAAGAATAGAGGAGATTAAATTTGATGGCAATCGACCCTGGGGGTTGATTTTTTTAGGGTGGCAAGGGTTTGGCAATGGAATCAGTGATAGAGCAAACATTTCTAAGTGACGACATGGGAGTATGTGTAAAAGATACTTCAGGAAAGGTATTGCAACAAAATGCCTTGTGTCTAGATATTTGTGGTGATTGTAGCGGGGACGTGTGCGAAGTTGCCTGTATGGAGCTTTATGCCAAAGATGAGTCACAACAGTGGCAGAACTGGGGAAGTCGCGTGTATAAGAATAGTTTTGCACATCATGCCTATTACGATATTACTTTATTGTGTACAGAAAATCGCATGATTACCTTTTTGCAACCGCTTAAAGAAAAATACAAAATGGCCTTATCGTATTATGAGCAACTGAATTTAACAAAACGTGAAACAGAAATAATTTCGCTAATTATTCAAGGTGTTTCCAATCTTGATATCTGTGAAAAATTATCCATTTCAAAGGCAACCATTAAGACGCACTTAAATAATATTTATAAAAAAGTAAGCGATCAGGGGATAGAGCTTAAATATATTCCTAAAAATAGGTTGTTTGCCCGGGTAGAATAAATTCCCGGCCGATTTCCTGCCCCGTACCAGAGAAAAGTGGCAAAAAGTGGGGGGGTGTGCTTTTATAGCTTCTTTTTTATTGTAAAGAAAAATAAATGATCGTTCTTTCGGATGTCACATTACGCCGTGGCTCACAAAAACTGCTCTCTGATGTCTCTATCAGCATTCACCCCGGTTACAAGGTTGGTCTAACAGGGGCTAACGGCACGGGAAAGTCCAGCTTGTTTGCCATGTTGCGTGGCGAGCTAGGGCAGGATGAAGGTAATATCAGCATCCCGCCAAACTGGGTGTTGGCGCATGTGGCTCAAGAGACTCCTTCATCGGATAAAAGTGCGCTTGATTATGTGCTGCAGGGTGATCAGGAATATATAGAGCTACATAAAAAAATTGAAACAGCCGAAGGCGCACAGTTGGGTGAATTACATGCTCAATTGGATGCCATTGATGGCTATACCATTGAAAGCCGCGCGGCTACTTTGTTGCACGGTTTAGGTTTTTCAAATGAGCAAATAAATCATCCGGTTAATAGTTTTTCGGGTGGATGGCGGATGCGCTTGAATCTGGCGCAAGCCTTGATGTGCCGCTCTGATTTGTTGCTGCTGGATGAACCAACCAATCACCTTGATCTGGATGCCGTTATCTGGTTGCAGAACTGGTTGATTCAATACCCTGGAACCTTGATATTAATTTCGCATGACCGTGAGTTTTTAGATGCTGTAGTCAAACATATCGCTCATATTGAGCATTCAAAACTGACCTTATATAGCGGAAACTACAGCGCCTTTGAAAAGATTCGCGCCGAACGATTGGCGCAACAGCAAAGCGCCTATGAAAAGCAGCAACGTGAGCGAGCTCATATGCAAGCCTATGTTGATCGCTTTAGAGCACAGGCAACCAAAGCAAAGCAGGCGCAGAGCCGCCTAAAGGCACTAGGTCGTATGGAAGAAATTGCTGCAGCACAGGTTGATTCACCGTTTCACTTTACTTTTTTTAAACCAGAAAAATTACCTGAGCGTTTATTAAATATTGAAGATGTTGCTATTGGCTATGACGATACAACTATCATTAGTCAGGTAAGAATGCAGCTAATGCCCGGTCAGCGTATTGGCTTAATTGGACCAAATGGTGCTGGCAAGTCAACTCTGATCAAGTTTTTAGCGGGTGAGTTAAAGGCGCAAACGGGCGAAACATGGCAGGCGCAAGATTTAAAAATTGGCTATTTCGCACAACACCAGCTTGAACAACTCGATCTGGATCAGTCGGCACTGGAACAATTGCGAACATTAGATAGTCAAGCAAGAGAGCAGGATTTG
>JALWMR010000005.1 GCA_027083815.1 Thiotrichaceae bacterium | reverse complement strand
CTTAGTGTGTTATACACATTCTCAACTACAGCACAAGCCGCCGGAAAACAACCAGGCAACAAACAAAGCATTGATGCTATTTGGAACTCTCTGGGTGTTAGCAATACATCTCAGACAAATACTGAAAATGCCAAACTTGCACGGCAACGAGCCATTTGGCGGGCAAAATGGGAAGCTGAACAACGCGCTAAAGGCAAGTTACCAAAACGCAATAATACTGTCGCCAAAGCTGCATCTAAACCACCAAAAGCGCGCACCCCTGCCAGGCAGCAAGTAGCCAGGGCGACCAGAAAAGCAGCCCCACCCAAACCATTAACTCGCGCTCAATACCAATGGCGCTTTAAACAGGCACAACTAAAAAAACAACAGCAACAAAAGCGTGTTTCCCGCCAGCCTTCACCCATTAAACCAAGCCACGCTGTTTTCCGACAAAACCGCAATGCTGCCATTTATAACCGACTACCTGCCGACATTGTAGCCAAGTTGCGTAGTGCCGGTGTACGCGAAAATGGTGTCAGTGTTTACGTTCAGGATGTTGACTCACCCAAACCTTTACTGGCTTACCAGGACACTACTGCACGTGTACCAGCATCTGTGATGAAGTTAATTACCTCTTACGCTGCACTCGGTATTTTAGGGCCAAACTATCGCTGGCCATTAGATGTATTTAGCCGAGGTAAGATTAAAAATGGCACACTGCAAGGCGACCTGATAATCAAGGGCTATGGTTCACCCGAATTTAAAACGGCCGACTTACGCAAGGTATTAAAAGGCATTCGCCAAAAAGGCATTCGGAATATCTCGGGGCGTGTTGTTTTTGATAATAGTTATTTTAATACGCCGCACCAATCGGCTGGCTCCTTTGATGGGCGCTCATTATCACATTACAATGCCAAACCAGATGCTTTATTGTTTAATGAGAGGCTTAGTTCATTTCACGTAAGCGCACGTGGTAAACGAGTTAAGGTAACGACATCAACACCTGCAGCCAACCTGAAAATTGTCAACCGAATTCGCAAAACCCGACGCGGTTGCCGTCCTCGCATGCGGGTTACCCATAGAGGCTCACAAACAATCGTTACTTTTAGTGGTCGCTTCTCAAGACGCTGCGGTACGCGCACTTACACCAAGGTCGTTAGCGCCCCGGCCAATATGATTTTTGGTGCCATGAGAACCTACTGGAAGCGTGATGTGGGTGGTAACTTCAACGCTCGTTTTGCCATGGGTCGTGTGCCGACCGGAGCTCGCCCATTGCTTAGAACGTATTCTCGAACGCTTGCTCAAATCTTGCCAACCATTGATAAAGACAGCAATAATGTGATGGCGCGCCAGTTATTGCTAACCATTGGCGCAAAACACTCTGGCGGCACCGGAACCGAACGCAATGGTGCTAATGCAATTGGCACATGGCTCGCCTCTCGCGGACTTCACTTCCCGGAGCTACGTATTGAAAATGGCTCTGGTCTGAGCCGCACAGCACGTATCAGCGCACGCCATTTAGGTGATTTAATGATAGATGCTTATCGTAGCCCTTATCGACAGTATTTAATGAGATCACTTGCCGTTGCCGGTGTTGACGGCACCATGAAACGCCGCTTAAAAGGCACTCGAGTACGCGGTCGTGGGTTCTTTAAAACAGGAACATTACGTGATGTTCGCAGCATCGCTGGCTATGTAAAAGCAGCTAATGGAAAAACCTATGTTATGGCAATATTACATAACGATCCTCGCGCCCGCCGCCGTTCATTGGTCGCTCATGACAAGTTAATTGAATGGGTTTTCGATGGCGGTGGCAAACCACATTATGCTATGCGCTAAAAGCAGTGTAGAGAAATACACATAGGGAAAAGTGGCAAAAAGGTGGGGGGTGTACTTTTTATTACGATATTAAAAGTACACCCCCCACCTTTTTGCCGGTTTGTCTGGGGTTTTCAGGCTTTAAACTTGCCTTTCTTGAGGCGATCTGCTTCCATTGTCTCGATTTCTCTTGCTCCTGAAACCACAATCTCTGGATCAGGTATAAAATCAAGGTCGGGGTTTACCCGTGTATAAGGTACGCTATTTAATATTACCTTTAGCACATTCAGGCGGGCGGCATGTTTGTTATTAGAACGAATAATCGTCCACGGGGCTGATGATGTATGCGAGCGTACTAACATGTCGTACTTTGCTGTGGTGAATTCATCCCAGTGATCTTGTGCCTGTATATCAACTTCCGATAATTTCCATTGACGCAAAGGGTCTGTCTTTCGTCGCTCAAAACGCCGTGCCTGCTCCGCTTTGGTGACACTAAAGTAGAGTTTTATCAATATCGTGCCCTGTCGAACCAGGTCTTTTTCAAAACCGACAACACCTTTCATAAAACTTTTATATTCTTCTGGCGTACAAAAACCAAATACTGGCTCAACCATTGCGCGGTTATACCAACTGCGGTCAAACATAACAATTTCTCCACCACGAGGAAACTGCTCAACATAACGCTGAAAATACCACTGGGTACGCTGCTGTTGTGTTGGCTTTCCCAGCGCAACAACCCGGTAATGCTTTTCATTCATATAACGGGCGACACGTCGTATCGTTCCACCCTTTCCGGCAGCGTCACGCCCTTCATAAAGGATTATCATGCGAGTTTTGGTGTCTTCCAGATATTTCTGTAGCGCTATTAATTCAGCTTGAAATGGCTTTAGAGCCTGCTCTCTTGCATAACGTTTTTCGGCTTTGCGTCGTGTCGCATGCAGTGCATCAATCTCGGTTTTTAAAGCTTCTATCTGTTTTTCTGGCGTTAGTGCATCCAAAAAATCGGGATGAGTATCACCATGCTCACTTGATAGAGTAATGATTTTTTTGTCGCTTGTTTTTTTCGTTTCCATGATGCCTCGCAAACATTGTTAAGTATCACACTCGTCAGACCCGTTTTGGAAAGCCCAACGCTTAAGTTATTATTATCAGCCTCTATCTATAGCTGATATTTGATAAATATCATACTGGACTTTAAATAATGATTCATAAAAAACGTCTAAACGTATCCATTTTTCTTATTAGCGTCCTCATAGGGATTCTGCCCTTTACGAGTCAGGCTAAAAACAACAATAAACCCGCCTTAATGCTTGCCAATGTTTATCACAAGGGAGTCAATCTGGAGAATTATTGGGTTAGTGAAAAATATGACGGGGTACGTGCGGTTTGGGACGGCAAGCAACTTATCTCACGGGGAGGTAATGTTTATAAGGCACCGCTATGGTTCACCAGGTATTTTCCCGATACGAGGCTGGATGGTGAATTATGGATAGCACGTCAACAATTTGAACAAACGGTGAGTATCGTGCGTGATGACGTGCCTAATGATAAAGGCTGGAGAAAGATTAAATTTATGGTGTTTGATCTACCCGATTCGACAGCCACATTTGACCAGCGCATACATCAGATTAACACGCTGCTGTCTAAGCTTGATATTAACTGGTTACAAGCCGTGAAGCAGTGGAAGGTAAAATCACATACTGAACTAATGTCTCAATTAAAAACCATCACACAAAATGGTGCAGAGGGGTTAATGCTGCATCGGGGGGCTTCCTATTACAAAGGCAAGCGCAGCGGTGATTTATTAAAGGTAAAACCTTACCAGGATGCTGAAGCTGTTGTGATCAAACATATTCCTGGCAAAGGAAAATTCAATAATATGTTAGGTGCTATACTGGTTGAAATGCCTGATAAAAAACGCTTTAGTATCGGCACAGGCTTTAGTAATCGTGAGAGAATGAATCCACCTGCATTAGGCACGACAATTACTTATCAATTCCGTGGAAAGACTAAAAATGGTATTCCACGTTTTGCCAGCTTTTTACGCATAAGATCAAATAATTAGCACTATAAACAAATAATAGTTTACAGATTTAATATATTAGCATATTCTAATATAGAGAAAATTAGAGGTTCATTAACCAACGCTAGGTAAATTATCATGAAAACTAAACTTATCACATTAACCGCCCTGATTGCTTTATCAGGCGTAGCATCTGCCGACTGGTTCGACGGCTTTAACAACGGTTCCGGTAATGCCAACGGTTATGGCAATGCTGCAGGAAACACAAATGGTCAAGGCAATGCTGCTGGTAATACATCAGCCGATGCAAATGGCTGGGGAAAAGCCAAAGGCGATGCAGATGGCGAAGTTGACTTTGTTATCAACTTTAAAGCCAAAGGAAAAACCGATCTACAAACAAAAGGCAATCTGCAAGGTCAAGGCTCTGGAAAAGGCAATGCCGATGGACGTGGCAATGTAGACGGTAATACAGCTGCAAATGCCTATGGTAATGGTTCAGGTTATAACTACGGCAATGGTTACGGAAATAATACGCCATGGGGTAATAACAGTAACAACTTTAGCATGCCCTGGAACAACAATAACTGGAATAACAACAGTAATGGATTCACGATGCCATGGAATAATAACGGGAACGGTTTTAGCATGCCGTGGAGCAACAACGGTAATGGCTTTACCATGCCCTGGAATAACAACGGCAATAATTTCACTATGCCATGGAACAACAATAACCGATATGTAATGCCTCCCTCCTATAATACTGGGTACGGCTATGCACCAGCCCCGTACGGTTATCAGTTTGCGCCGATTTCTCGTGCGCCCCAATACGCACAGCCACAGGCGCCAGTTGCACCCGATAAAAAATAAAATCATCCTCATCACATGATTTTAAATAGCCGCGTTTAGTGGCTATTTTTTTAGCTATATAATTTATAAAGAGTACGCCCCCCTACTTTTTTTGGCTTTTCCCAGGCTAATACGTGTCCTGCGGTGACTTATCATCTCACCCTGATAAGGTCTAGCTAGCAAAAAATGTACTCTTGATATTATTAGGGTTACACTCTTTCAAAGGAAATCCTGATTAAGTCGATTAGAATTAAGCGCAGAACAAACGGTCGCTATTTTTCACGAAGTGAGGCGTAATAGTCGCTCTATTGCGCCGAACTTTGTGGAAAATAATTAGACTTGATCAGGTTCTCCTTAGGCTACTAAACATTCATTAAACAGGGATTACCATGAAATACTTTTTTATAAAGATTTTCACAAGCATCTCCTTACTCACATTTGCTTTAACATGCTTTGCACAAACACCACAATTTCCTCCGGCTTATCCACAACCACAAATGTATGCGTACCCTAATGCTAGTTACTGGCAAGTGCCAGAATACCCACAGGCATTGCCTGCAATGCCAAACCAGACGCTAGTAAAACCAGCCCAGCATGTCGGTAAGCCACGTAGAGAGTTTTCTGGCTATTTGGGTATTGCAACCGATATTCTGCCCTCTTCTGTTGCAGCACAATTACCCGATGGAATAACACAAGGTATTCTAATTAAGGAGTTTGCCCCTGATTCCCCAGCACGTAATAGTGAGCTAAAGCCTTATGATGTACTGGTCGCGTACGGCAATACAAAAATCAGTCATCCTGCTCAATTTGTAAAGCTGGTTCGGAATGACACGCCCGGCAACAAAGTAATCTTTAAAGTTGTCCGTAAAGGCAAGCTATTTGATATTCCTGTCACCATTGGCTCACAGAAAACACCTGACCCTAAAGAGTTTAACGGCCTCGCCATTGTGCAAACAGGTAAGAATACCTATCGTGCAACAATTCGTTATATTGGCCCCAGCGGAAATAAACAAATCCGGGTTTATAAAGGAACCCGCGAAGAACTATTCGACCAGGCTCAACAAGCCTTTGACCTACCACCCGCAGAAAGGCAACAACTATTGTTTGCCACCCGCCCAAGAAACAACTCAAATAAAGGGCTTGGGTCATTCTTTCCATTCGGGAAAAATGAAAGTGGCAAAGACTGGATGAATCCTCGCCGCTTTTTTAAATGGTGAAAACACGGATTATCTCTAAATGAAAATCGAAAAACTGTGAAAATTCTCACAATAGACAGACAAAATCACCTATAAAATAGATGTACATCCCGTAACATAAGTTAGAACGAGAGGAAAGTTTATGAGCTTTGGAAATATTATTTTACTGATTATCGGGGCAATAGCCGCCTATCTGATACTTATTTATAACAAATTCGTTTCGCTTAGAGCCGGGATAGACTCATCTGAATCAGATATTGATGTGCAATTAAAACGTCGCTATGACTTGATTCCAGCTTTGGTGGATACCGTAAAAGGTTACAAAGACTATGAAGCCGATACACTGGAAAAAGTTATAAAGGCACGACAACAAGGTGCAACTGCAACCACCATGAGCGAGAAAGCAGAAGCGGCTAATATGCTCTCTGGCGCTTTGGGGAAAATATTTGCATTGGCAGAGGCTTATCCTGACCTGAAAGCAAACACGACTTTTCTCAAGTTGCAGAATGAATTAACCGGCATTGAAGAAGCAATTCAAAATGCCCGGCGTTATTACAATGCCATAGTACGCGACTATAACGCCAAGCTGGAATCTTTCCCTGATCTGTTTGTTGCCAGAAAGTTTAACTTTAAACCTCGTGATTATTTTGAACTGGATGAGGCCGAGGCTGATGCAGTTAATAAAATGCCCAAGATTGACTTATAGACCAAGCAGCAATGTTTAAACTAACAGTCATAAAAAAGCATTTATTGCGGTGTTTGCTATTAGCCTCATTGATGTTTGGTTTCGCACTTGCATCCCCGGCATGGGCTGAAAAAATATCGGCATACAATGTTGATATAACGATTCAAAAAAGTGGTCAACTGGCTATCACAGAAGTGATTGACTATGATTTTGGCAATCATTCCAAACACGGTATTTTTCGTGACATCCCGTTTACCATAAAGTACAAGTCCATCGTGAAAAATATAGGCCTGGCTAACTTTTCAGTGCTAATGGACGGTGCTCCGGTTAACTGGAAGGAGCTCAAGAAACAGTCTAAACATGCCGGCAAAGTCATTCGGCTAAAAATAGGCTCACCAAACAAAACGATCACTGGGAAGCATCGTTATACTATTTCTTATACGGTTGAAAAAGGCGTATTGCCTGCAGCAAAAGACTCGAACAGGGATGCCATTCGCTGGAATGTTATTGGCACCGGCTGGAATGTTCCCATAGAAAATATTACTGCTGATTTTCATTTACCTGATATCATTTCACAATCAAATAGCACTATTTCTACCTTTACAGGGCCTTATGGCTCAACCAGCACCACGGCCAGTTACAAGTGGATTGGCGACCATCATTTGCGTGCTTATCAAACCTCATTAGCTCCTTATGAAGGAATGACTGTTGAAATTACATATCCTGCAAACCTGCTTGAACAGCGCGGCAAAGAAAATGTAAAGCAAAGTTTTTTTGATAAAATAATTGATAACTGGCACTGGGCAGCCTTATTAGGGTTTCTTGCCTATTTTTGGCGTGAGTTTAAGCGCTATTCAGGATTTACCGATAAGCGTGCGGTTGCCGTTCAATATGAGCCACCCAAAGGTTTAAGCTTATTGCAGTCTGGCCTCATTCTCGATAAAAGCGCCGATACTGAAGACTTTGCTGCCGCCATTTTGGAGCTGGGATCTCTCGGTTATTTGAAAATTGACCAAAAGGATGCAAAGTATAGCGATGTCCCTGTTATTGGTGACTTCCTCACGAGTAAATTCAACCCACCAACGCTTACTCGCACTAATAAATCTGACAAGGGTTTAACCGAAGATCAGCGTTATTTATTAAATAAAATCCTTTTTAAAGGTAGAAAAAAAATCACTCTGACACCCCATTCAGAATCGTTAGCAAAAGATTTAAAAAGAGGCTTTAATCAAATCAATAGTGAGCTTTACGACTGGACTGTAAAAGCAGGCTATATGAGTGAGAACCCCAAGCAGGTACGCACTGCTTTTTTGACTAAAAGCGGGTTCTTTATCATTCTTTTTCTGATTCTTTCTGGCATTACGCTAGCCATGAAATATGGGCCTGAAACCATTTTTATACTTATTTTTCCTGTTGTATTTGGTGGTGTTGGATTCAGCATGTTTTTCTCTCAGAAGATTTCTGGCAAATTGTTTGGTATCATTTTTGCCTCTGCCGGTATGATGCCTTTGCTGGCTCTTGCAGATAAAGGCTTAAACCTTGAAAAGTTGTTACTTGGCCCCGCTGGAATACTTATTGCTCTCATAGCTATTATGATTTTTATATACAAAAGGCTAGGCAGATTTACACCAAAAGGGACTTATGCACAAAAGCAGCTTTTAGGTTTAAAGGATTTTATTAGCCGGGTTAAAAAAGACGAATTAAAACGTCGCCTGGCAGAAGACCCAAAGTATCTTGAAAAGCTATTACCTTACGCGGTACTGTTTGGTGAAACTAAACACTG
>JALWMR010000004.1 GCA_027083815.1 Thiotrichaceae bacterium | reverse complement strand
GCACAGGTGCAATATCAAACTATGTTAATACACCTATCATCGTTGATGGCAGTAGTAGCGACTGGGATAGTGTGAGCAAGTTTAGTGAAGACCCTGACGATGCTGCAGATTCAATAGATTGGCATAGTGCTGCATTTGCTCATGATGCTCAAAACCTCTATTTACTATATAACGGCTGGAATAATATAGACCCCGCATCCGCATCGGGTTCATATATTGCGTGGGGTTGGCAAACCTTTATTGATACCGATAAAAATTCTGCAACCGGCTTTAAAGTTGGCTCTATTGGCGCGGACTATGTGATAGAAGGCAGTGAGATCCGCCGCTATTCTGGTAGTGGTTCAAACTGGAATTGGCAACAGACGGTTGATTTACAATCTCGTTATTCCGGTAAGGTAGCAGAAATACTTGTTCCAAGGAGCATAATAGGTAATGTAACTTCGATTAGGGTGTTATTCCAGGGTGCAAGTGAAGCTTATTCAGGTAGTTCTGTGGATATATACCCTAACGGAGCCAACAATACACAGGCAAGCCTGAAATATTTTGACTATGATTTTGCGGGTAGTGGTGGTTCAAATACCCGTCCGGTTGCTTATGCTCAAACAGTATCTGCAACGACTAATACAGATGTGAATATAACGCTGGTAGCGACTGATTCAGATAATAACTCGCTGACATACAATATTGCTTCAAATCCATCGCATGGCGTATTAACAGGTACTGCACCTAATGTGCGTTATCGTTCTGAAGCTGGCTTTGTGGGTCAAGATAGTTTTACCTTTAACGTTAATGATGGCTCTCAGGATAGTGCAACGGTGACAGTAACCATCAATGTCACAGGATCCAGTACCGGCTTTGCATCAAACCTGGTGAGTAGTATTAGTATCGACGGTAACAATCAGGAGTGGTCAAGCCTAACCGCATTTGCCAACGACCCTGATGATGTCACGGGTACGAATAATAGAATAAACTGGAAGAAAGCTGCCATGGCTCATAATGCCAGTCAGATTTATTTAATGTACCAAAACCACGGTGCTGTTAATCTTGACAGTAACAGCGGTGATTATATTAACTGGGGTTGGCAAGCTTATTTAGACACTGATAATAATCCATCGACCGGGTATAAAGTGGGCGATATTGGTGCCGACTTCCTTGTTGAAGGAACAGAACTTCAGAATTATACCGGCGATGGTAGTAGCTGGAGCTGGCAAGTCACCCAATCAACAAACCTGAGTTATAATGCGGATGTAGTTGAATTAGGCTTTGCAAGAAGCGCAATTGCGAACCCGGCCAAGCTGAAAGTGTTATTTGTTGGTGATAATACGGCTTATAGCGGCTCTGTTGTTGATACCTATCCTGATAATGCGAAAGCATTTACCTATAAGTTAAGCGGTGGAAGTCAACGCCCTACAAGTCGGCCTGTCTCAAAGAATATTACCATCAATGTAAAAGGTTCTAAAAAGATTCAATTATCGGCGAGTGATGTAGATAATGATTCACTTAGATTCCGCATAATTGAAAAGCCAGCGCATGGTACGTTAACGGCAACCAATGAAGCGAGGTCGATTCTGGTGTATCACCCTGATGCAGGTTTTTCTGGGGATGATAGCTTCCGTTTTGTTGCAAATGATGGCACTTATGATAGTTCGGTGCATCAAGTAAGCCTCAAAATAGCTGCAGATAGTGGAGGTGAATCTGGCTCTTCAGAATCTGGTGGTGGTTCTTTGCCGGTTGAATGGGTTGTAATGCTTGGAATGATTGTATTCTGGCGTAGGCGAAAGAGTACTATGAGTGCGCTATTATAAGGGAATGGCAGTGATGATGAATGTTAAGAAAGTACTATCATTCTTTTTACTATTTTATACCTGTCAAATTAGCGCTGGGGTGGTTAAACCTGAAGCTTGGTCGATGAGTCAACCAACCCTGAAACGTATCTTTACCGTAAATTTATTTTGTAAACGACCGCCACAAACAGGTGAGTTTTTACAATGCCAGGCTGATATACTAGGTTTAACGCATCCTGAGCCAGGAAAACAGCTTGAAAATCTCCCGGTTATTATAGGGGGTGGTATGCCAGCTCATCATCATGGTCTGCCAACACAGCCTGAAGTAGTATGGTCTGAAAAACAACAGACAAATCGCATTGAAGGGCTAAAGTTTAGTATGCCGGGGCAGTGGCAACTACGTTTTTTTATTCATGATAAAGCTAATAAACTTAAAGACGTTGCGACATTCAATATCAAAATATAAATTCAGGCTAGCGCACATTTTCTTGTTTGTGGTGTTTTTAATATCCACCCCTCTTTTTGCGGATACTATTTCATTGTCTTTGCTGAAATCTTTAAGTTTAAGTGCCTTAAAAGAGCCAGTTGATCCTTCAAACCAATATTTAAACAACCCTAATGCGATTAAATTTGGTGAAGCATTGTTTAATGACCCCTCATTAAGTAGCACAAAAACCGTTTCTTGTGCGTCATGTCACATTGGGGCCAATGCGTTTATGGATAGTCGTACACTTGCCCTGGGCAAGCAGCAAGGCATACGCAATACGCCAAGTTTACTTAATATTGGACAGCAACACTGGTTTTTTTGGGATGGAAGGAAAGATAGCTTATGGTCGCAAGCATTGGCCCCTATCGAAAACCCCAAAGAGCATAACCTTACCCGTACAGAACTTGTGCACCTGATAAAGGCAAATAAGCGTTATAAAAAGCAATACAAAGAGATATTTGGCCTTAGCTTAGAGAATAAAGCACTATTGAAGCTTCCCCAAAGAGCCGGTCCAAATGGCAATATCAAAGTATTAAAGAAATGGAAAAAGCTTAGTACAGAGCAACGTAAAGGAATTAATCGTATTTTTAGTAATATAGGCAAAGCCATTGCCAGCTATGTAGCAACGATAAAAAGCCAGCCAAGCCGATTTGATCAATATGTGCAAGAGCTGGCTACAACAGGTGACTCCCGTGTATTGAATGATTCAGAAAAGCGGGGCTTAAAGTTATTTCTGAGCCAGAAATCGGGCTGCATTAATTGTCATAACACTCCTGTGTTTAGCAATAAAGAGTTTCACAATATTGGTACTGGAATCAAAGCAAAAGACAACGGCCGCTCTGAAGTCATTACGGAGCTTATTCATGACCCGTTTAATTGTCTGGGTGATTACAGTGATGCTATGCCCAGCCAATGTCTTGAGCTTAAATACATGAATAAAGATAAACATGCACTCTCAGGAGCTTTTAGAACGCCCAGTTTAAAGGGTATTTCAAAAACAGCTCCCTATATGCATGATGGTCGTTATAAAACCTTACAAGATGTGTTAAAGCACTATAGTGAGATAAAAGACAAAAAGAGCCTCGAGACAGATCTTCCAGTAATCAATCTGTCCACACAGGAGCAAAGGGATATCATCCACTTTTTGCTGACCTTATAGTTTTGTACAATAAAACAGCCTGCTAGGCGGCAACTTTTTCATTTAACACACGCTCAACTAATGGATAGAGGATCGTTGTTTCAGCCTCCACCCTGTTGAGTACCAAATCAAATACCTCATGGGTATCTTGAATGAACTCAGCGTGTTTGGTAACACGAAGTTTTTTATTTTTACACCAACGGCCTAAATACTCATTAAACATACGTTTGATTTCAATAGACCCGGAGAAAAAATCACTGGTAGTATTTTTTACCTTGGGATCTTGATGATTAAGTAAGTGACGATAGACCTCTTTTTCTTCAAGATATAAGTGGTCGACTACTTCTTCTGAATATTGCAAAAAGAGATCGCAGGTAACATCACTGTTACACATATCTTTGTTGCTAATTAAATATTGTAAAACGCTGGAAAGCTCTTTTATCTTCGTATTTTGCTGGTCTAACTTCGAAATGGCTATCATTGTGAAAATCTCCTGGTAGATTACATGTTTCTATATCTTTATTATTATGGTTAATAATAGCTTAGTCTTTTAGATGTGCTAGTCAAGACAGAAGTCATGAAATGGTAATATTTCACAAAAGAAAAAGGCCTACTCATATGAATAGGCCTTTTTGTTTGTCGGTTTGGGGGGAGCATCCTCCTTGAGCCGACCATACCCCTCCTAGCGGTTGGAGGAATTCTGTTACACGAGGGTATAATGCGTGAGAAATTGATATCGGTCAATATTCGGAAAAATATCATAATATAATTAACTACTTATAAAGAAAAAATAAAAGAGTTCCTTATTTAAAAACAGTAGTTTATCCTCGGTTGACAAGAAGTCATCAATGGAGCTGCGTGTGTTTGAAATAATAGAGTCCACAAATAGTCTAAGGTTATTCGCGGATAAATTGAAAAATAGTAGCTGGGTCGCTCTTGATACCGAGTTTATCCGCGAGCGCACCTATTACGCAAAGCTTTGTCTAATTCAGATAGAAGCCGATGGACATCGTGCCTGTATCGACCCGCTCAAGGTGAAAGACCTATCGCCTCTATCAGAAATATTTAACAACGCTAATATCATAAAAGTATTTCACGCGGCCCATCAGGATTTGGAAATTCTTTCGCAAGTTCTCGGTGACATTCCTTCGCCAATTTTTGATACTCAGGTTGCAGCTGCAGTGCTGGGAATTGGCGATCAAATGTCTTATGCGCGTCTTGTGGAAGCAGTCCTGAATATTAGTCTGGAAAAAACACAATCACGCACCGACTGGTCACGTCGCCCGCTGAAGCCGGCACAGCTTGAATATGCCATAGATGATGTTCGTTACCTGGCGCAGCTTTATCCTAAAATGCTGGAACAACTAAAAAACAAAGGTCGTTTAGGTTGGCTGAATAAAGATTTTAATAAAGCAGTAGACCCGCAAACTTATGAAATAAGTCCGCAATCACGTTGGAAGAAGGTGCGCGGTAATCAAATTTTAAAACGTCCACAACTAGCCGTATTGCGAGAGCTGGCGGCCTGGAGAGAAGAAAAAGCCGAGCGCGCTGACCTGCCTCGAAAATGGATTATCAATGATGATATTTTACTTGAGCTGGCAAGGCAGCAACCCCAAAGCCCACAGCAGATTAGTGAAATTAGGGGCGTTACCGATAAGATGGCTAAGTATCACAAAATCTGGTTAGAGCTTATTAATAAAGCTAAAGGACTACCCGAATCAGAATGGCCCGAATTACCCCGTAGCAAGAAGCCGACGCCAACTCAAAATACACTGATAGATTTATTAATGATTGTGTTAAATATAAAGGCCAAAGAAAACGGTATTACGGCGGCAAGTATTGCAACGCGCAAGCAAATAGCCCAGATGGTACAAAATGGCAGCACGGTATTGTCGGAAGATTGGCGTGGAGCTATTGTGAACGAAGAATTTGCCCGCATTTTATCAGGTGATGTGGCCCTTGGTGTAGAAAATGCTAAAGTAAGGCTCTTAAGGAGATTCTGAACAACCAGGTTGCTCAGAGTCTCCTTGAACAGGTCTTAAAAGTATTCTAAAAGTACACCCCCCCACTTTTTTGCCCTTTTCTCCGTTTAACTTAAAAATCAAAAAACATAATGAAATCACCGTTATTAAATATAAAAGACCTTGCCGATTACAGCGCCATTAAGCCTGCGCATGTTGAACCAGCCCTTGATAAACTGCTAAAAGAAGGGCGCGCACTGACTAAAGAGCTTCTTGCCAAAAATAGCGAATACACCTGGGACAACCTGATCTATCCGCTGGAAGTTATGGACAATGAAATGGAGCGTATGTGGTCACCCGTTAGTCACTTAAACAGTGTAATGAATACCCCTGAATTGCGTGATGCTTATACAGCTTGTCTACCAAAACTCAGTGAATATAGCACCGAGATGGGTCAAAATAAGCAGCTCTTTGAGGCGCTGCAACAGGTTCAAAACAATCAAGAAGCACTTCGTCTTGATAAGGCACAACGGAAATCGCTGGAAGATTCCTTAAAAGGTTTTCGTTTATCCGGTGTCGATTTATCAAAAGATAAAAAGAAACGCTTTGCCGAGATTAGTACCGAACTCTCCACCTTAACCTCTAAATACTCTGATAACGTATTGGATGCGACTAACGCCTGGAGCAAAGTAATCAGTGATGTTAGCCAGCTTGCCGGCCTGCCCGAAACGGCCATCGAACAGGCGGCAGAGGCGGCAAAGCAACGTGACTTATCGGGTTGGTTACTAACCCTCGATTTCCCTTCCTATTATGCAGTGATGACCTATGCTGATGACCGACAGTTGCGGGCAGAGGTGTATCGTGCCTATAGCACACGGGCATCCGATCAGGGTGATAAGCCCGAACTGGATAACAGTGAAAACATGGGCAGGATTTTGCAACTGCGTCAGGAAAAGGCAGACTTGCTAGGCTTTGACAGCTATGCCGATTTATCGCTGGACACCAAAATGGCGGACTCGCCCAGTCAGGTGATAGAATTTCTTGAAGAGCTGGCAGACAAATCATTGCCGTATGCCAAAAAGGAATTTGCCGAACTAAAGGCATTTGCCAAAGAAGAGCTGGGGCTAGATGACTTGCAAGCGTGGGATATTGGCTATGCCAGCGAGAAGCTCAAACAACAACGCTATGCCATCAGTGATGAAGACTTAAAACCCTATTTTCCGGTGGATAAGGTGCTGGATGGCCTGTTCATGCTGGTGCAAACTTTATATAACATCACCATTAAACAAAATACCGATGTAAAAAGCTGGCACAAAGATGTGCGTTTTTACGAAATATACGATGCCGACAATAAACTGAAAGCACGTTTTTATCTTGACCTGTATGCGCGTCAGCACAAGAGGGGTGGTGCCTGGATGGCAGATTTTTGCAGTCGTTTTAAAATGAAGGATAAATTGCAAACACCCGTCGCTTTTATGACCTGCAACTCAGCACCACCAGCCGGTGGCAAGCCGGCACTATTTACGCATGATGAAGTCATTACACTGTTCCACGAGTTTGGCCATGGCTTGCACCACATGATGACCCAGGTGGATTATCTGGATATCTCTGGCATTAGCGGTGTTGAGTGGGATGCGGTCGAATTGCCCAGTCAGTTTATGGAAAACTGGTGCTGGCAGCGTGAAGCACTGGATATGTTTGCCGAACACTATGAAACAGGTGAAAAATTGCCTGATGAGCTATTCGATAAAATGCAGGCAGCGCGTCATTTCCAAACAGCCATGGGCATGGTGCGCCAGCTTGAGTTCTCCCTGTTTGATATGAAAATCCATCAGAATCCAGGCATTGATTCAGCCGAAAAAATACAGCAAGCCTTAGACGAGACTCGCAAAAAAGTGGCTGTTGTTATTCCACCTGACTTTAATCGTTTTCAACATGGTTTCTCACATATATTTGCGGGTGGCTATGCCGCCGGTTATTACAGCTACAAATGGGCAGAAGTGTTATCAGCCGATGCCTTCGCCCGTTTTGAAGAAGAAGGCTTGTTTAGCCCTGCAGTCGGCAATGCCTTTTTAACCGAGATACTGGAAGTGGGTGGCTCGCGCCCGGCAATGGAATCCTTTATTGCTTTTAGAGGCAGAGAGCCAAAAGTAGATGCGTTACTTAAGCATTCTGGCCTGGCGGCTTAGGAGTTTAAAATGGAATTATATCAGCCTTTTAAAATCGCTAGCTGGAATGTTAATTCGCTAAAGGTGCGTTTGCCACATGTTTTGATGTGGCTGGAAAAGACCAAAGCAGATGTACTTGTTTTGCAGGAAACTAAAACGCAGGACGAAAATTTCCCCCTGGAAGAAATCCAGAAAGCGGGCTATCAGGCCGTTTTTTCTGGTCAAAAGGCTTACAATGGCGTTGCCATTCTCTGCAAAGAGGATTATCTAATTGAAGATGTTGTTATTGATCTGCCGACCATAGAAGATCCACAACGACGTACCATAGCGGCGACCATCAATGGCGTACGCATCCTGGACCTGTATGTGGTGAATGGCGAATCTGTCGGTTCAGAAAAATTTGCCTATAAGCTGGACTGGCTGGAAAAAGTCACCGAGTGGATCAAAGCTGAGTATAAAAAACACAAAAAGTTTGTAGTTCTTGGTGATTTTAATATAGCCCCCGATGACCGGGATGTGTATGACCCCAAGGCATGGCACGAACGTATTTTATGCTCTACGCCCGAACGGAATGCGCTTAAGAAAATTCTGAATATTGGCTTTGCCGACTCTTTCCGCTTATTTGAGCAAGAAGGTGGGATTTATAGCTGGTGGGATTATCGCAGCGGCGGCTTCGATAAAAACAGGGGGCTGCGAATAGATCTTATTTTAACCAGCGAGTTAATGTCGGAACAGTGTATTGCCAGCTATGTTGATCCAGAACCACGCGGCTGGGAAAGGCCATCTGACCATGCGCCTGTTATTAGTGAGTTTAGAAATCTAAAAAAGGCTGATTAGAGCGTGTTTTAGTCTGTTTACTGACTCATAATGGAGAAAAGGGCAA
>JALWMR010000003.1 GCA_027083815.1 Thiotrichaceae bacterium | reverse complement strand
TGTACGGCGTGGCTGTACTCCACCTTAATCGTTTTATTTCCTGATTCTATGCCAAGCATTGCACGCCACGTGTACTTTGAATCGGCGATTATTATCATCGCTTTAGTCTCACTGGGTGCGGCACTTGAAACCAAAGCACGCGGTAAAACATCAGCAGCAATTAAGCGCTTGATTGGCTTGCAGCCTGATACGGCACGCGCTGTGCGTAACGGTGAAGAGATTGATATTCCCATTTCAGAGGTTGGCTTGGAAGAAACCTTGCGGGTACGCCCCGGTGAAAAAATCCCCGTTGATGGTGTGGTGCTTGAAGGGCAGTCCTTTGTGGATGAGTCAATGCTAACGGGCGAACCCATGCCTGTGGAGAAGCAAAAAGATGCGCAAGTTTTTACTGGCACAATAAATGCTCAAGGCAGCTTTTTAATGTCAGCCACAGGGATTGGGCGGGAGACTGCCTTGGCACGCATTATTGATATGGTACGAAAAGCACAGTCCAGCAAGCCTGCCATCGGTCGTTTAGTGGATAAAATTGCTGCCATTTTTGTGCCTGCGGTATTGATCATAGCGGCGTTGGCTTTTGCTATATGGTATTTCTTTGGTCCAGAGCCTTCCTTAGCTTATGCGATTGTTGTCGCGATGACGATTATGGTTATTGCTTGTCCCTGTGCTTTAGGTCTGGCAACACCGATTTCCATCATGGTTGGGGTAGGGCGTGCTGCTGAAAATGGTATATTAATTCGCAATGGTGAAGTCTTGCAACAAGCCAGTAAACTGACCACCGTGGTGCTGGATAAAACAGGCACGGTCACCGAAGGTAATCCACAGTTAACCACTGTTTCTGTAAGCGGCAACCATAAAGAGGCAGATGCAATTTCAATTGCTGCAAGTCTGGAATCAAACTCAGAACATCCGCTCGCACTAGCTATTTTGAAACAAGCCAAAGAACATGAGGTTAGTTTTGCAAAAGCAGAAGACTTTGAGGCCATTGCGGGTGAGGGGGTTACGGCACTGGTCGAAGGCAAAGCCTATTGGCTAGGTAATGCCAAATTAATGCAACGACAAAAGATTGATATTTCAACCAAAGAGACTGAATCAATTGAATTAGCGAAGCAAGGCGGTACACCGATTTACTTAGCGAATGAAAAAGGCTTAGTCGCACTAATGGGGATTTCAGACCCCATACGTACTGACTCAAAAGAAGTGATTAATAGCCTGCATAAGCTTGGTGTGAAAACGGTATTACTCACGGGTGACAATACACGAACAGCAGAAGCCGTGGCGGCGACGTTGGGGATTGATAGTGTTTTTGCCGAAGTTATGCCAGAAGATAAAATCAATAAAATAAAAGAGCTGCAAGCACAAGGCGAAATAGTTGCTATGGTAGGGGATGGTATTAATGATGCACCCGCCTTAACCCAAGCAGATGTTGGGATTGCCATAGGTACAGGCACCGATGTAGCGGTTGAAGCGGCAGACATTGCGCTAATGCGCCCATCCATTGAGGGTGTTAGTAAAACTATCGGCTTATCCGTTGCAACAATGAAAAACATTAAACAAAACTTATTCGGTGCATTTATTTATAATGTGATAGGCATTCCAATTGCTGCAGGCATTTTATATCCCTTCTTTGGAGTTTTACTCAGCCCTATCATCGCAGCGACTGCGATGAGTATGAGCTCGGTAACGGTAGTGTCTAATGCACTACGTTTGAGAAAAGCAGAGATCTAAGGATGATAGTTATTTGCTGAGCCTCATAGATTCAATAAGGAAGTTATGATGAATCACACGATAAAAGACATCTTAGATTTTTGGTTTACCAAGCCGATGAGTGATCATTGGTTTAGTTCAACCGAAGAAATTGACCAGCAAATAAT
>JALWMR010000002.1 GCA_027083815.1 Thiotrichaceae bacterium | reverse complement strand
CAATTAAATCGCGTATCACAGGCATTCCGGGGAGTGGTTTGATCCGAATAGGCTGTTTTAAACCTTCGATAGGCGTTACACAGGCTAGTGCATTGCTTCCGTTGATATTCATGCCATCCGATCCACAAACACCTTCCTGACATGATCGGCGAAAACTTAAGGTATCATCTTGTACTTTTAGTTTAATTAAAGCGCCGAGCACCATCATTCCCGGTTCTACTTCATCATCAGGCAACTCAAAGGGTTGTTCGAAGGGTTGGGCATCACTATCCGGGTTATATCGGTAGATTAAAAACTTCACAGCATTCACATCAATAGGTCCTGTCTTTAGGTGGGAAGCTATCCACTGTTAAGGGCTTTGTTCTAACCGGCTTATATTCAGGCTGATTTTCGCCCTTAAAATACAAGCTATGTTTTAGCCAGTTTTTATCATCTCGCTCTGGAAAATCAACCCGTGAATGAGCGCCCCTGCTTTCTTCACGATAAAGTGCCGAAATAATGGTTGCCAAGGCACATTCAGCCAGATTTTCCAGCTCCATCGCCTCTACACGGGCGGTATTAAAAACCTTGCTCTCATCATGGATGCAGGCATTATCCATGCGGTCAATAATGGCTTGTACCTTATCAACACCTTCGGCCAAAATCTGTTTGCTGCGAAAAACGCCACAATGTTCTTCCATAACTCGGCGCAGCTCATTTCTAAGATCCATTATTGATTCTGCTGATATAGCCTCTGCATGACTTGTCATATTGTGCCAACGCTGGAAATGAAAGATTGCTTTATCGATTGAATCAGAATCAAGATTATGCTGATAGTTGTTGGTTTTTAAGGTAGAAATCATATGATCGGCCGCCGCACGACCAAACACCAGAATATCCAGCAAAGAATTTCCACCCAGACGATTAGCACCGTGAACTGATACACAAGCTGCCTCACCCGCTGCATATAAGCCCTCCACGCAGACCTCGGGTGAAGTTTTGGCGGGCATAACCACCCGGCCATTAATATCGGTGGGAATACCTCCCATGGTATAATGTGCCGTTGGGTAGACTGGTATTGGCTTCTCAATCGGATCAATACCCAAAAATGTCAGGCACATATCACGAATGCCGGGCAAACGGCTTTTTATAATATCCGCACCCAGATGATCCAGCTTTAAATAGACAAAATCTTTATTCGGACCACAGCCCCGCCCTTCTTTGATCTCAGTATAAATAGCCCGGCTCACCACATCGCGGCTTGCGAGGTCTTTGGCATTGGGGGCATAACGCTCCATAAAGCGCTCGCCCGCACCATTAACCAGATAACCGCCTTCACCGCGTGCGCCTTCGGTAATCAGCATGCCTTTACCTGCAATACCAGTGGGATGAAATTGAAAAAACTCCATATCCTGCACAGGAATACCGGCACGTAGTACCATGCCCAAACCATCACCGGTATTAATCAGTGCATTGGTACTCGTACGAAATAATTGGCCAACACCACCCGTTGCCAGCAAAGTAGCACCAGCATTGATAATCAAGGGTTCGCCTGTTTCGATGGAATACACCAATGCGCCCTGAACCCCTCCAGCTTCATTCTTTAATAAATCAACCGAAAAGTATTCATCAAAAAACTGTGTTTTTGCCTGTAAATTTTTTTGATAAAGACTGTGCAGCATAGCGTGCCCGGTACGATCAGCCGCTGCACAGGTTCGTGCCGCCTGATCGCCACCAAAATTCTGGCTTTGGCCACCAAACTTGCGTTGATAAATATTACCATTTTTCAGGCGCGAAAAAGGAATGCCAAAATGTTCCAGCTCATAAACCGCGCGTGGTGCTTCACGACACATAAATTCAATCGCATCCTGATCGCCAAGATAATCACTACCTTTAACGGTATCAAACATATGCCAGTGCCAGTCATCGGGTAGCACATTTGCCAGAGCTGCGTTAATCCCTCCCTGAGCTGCCACCGTATGTGAGCGCGTTGGAAAGACTTTGGACACCACGGCCACATTAAGATTGGCACTTGCTAGCTGTAAAGCTGCACGTAAGCCACCACCGCCCGCACCAATAATCAATGCATCAAAATGACGAACCGGGATGCCTTTAATTTTCTGCATGGCTAAGTTAGTTCCCAAAGAATCGACAGCAACCAGAAGCCATTAAGGATCAGGAAAACAGCTGCGAGTGACAGCAATAATAAACGTAAACCTAGTGGATGGGTGTAATCTAAAATAATATCGCGCAAGCCTACCCAGGCGTGTAACAGCAGGCTTAAACCAAATAACAGTACAGCCAGCTTAACCCAGCTAATAGTAAACCATTGCCGCCAAATCTGATCATTAACATCATTCATAAGCAACACAACTACAGCAAAAAGAATAAACAAAAGTAGATACACTGCGGATAATCGCTGAATTAACCATGCGCTAAAGCCACTCATATCAACACCTCAAGCGCCACAAACAACAACATGACAACAAGAGTAATAAGTATTACCAATCTAGATGTAATATTTGCGATTTTTTTGCTAACACCAAGCTCAATATCCATGAGCAGAAATCTTATTCCAGCCAATAAATGAAATACCAATAGCGTATAAAAAAAGATTTTAATAAAGCGAGCCAGGGGATGCTCCAATAATGATTTGGCCTGTTCATAGCCCGCTGAATCAAGCAATGATAACTGCAATAAATAGACAGCAACAGGAATTGCAAAAGCCAAAAGCAACCCACTTACCCGATGTAACAATGAAACTATTCCTGTTACAGGCAGCGTAATCTTGTATAAATTTAAATAAACAGGTTGTTGTTTTTTCATTGCCTAAGTAATTATCCTTGTTCCACTGACCAGGTAAGCATCAGGGGCAGATTATCTCATGATTTATGGTTCTATTGGTCGACAAAAGGGCAAAAAAGGTGGGGGGTGTACTTTTTAATCAATATATTAACCTTAAAAACCAGAAAACCCTACAAAAAGCCTTGCTAATAAGCTATTATCCGGCGCCATTCTTATGTCTATGGCAATAAATATTACTATAAGACCTTTGCACAAGAGGATGGCGAGAGAAAAATTAGCACAATTTTTCTGATTTTACAGATTTGAGGGTGATAGCAGGGCTATTGACCGAAAATATACGAAGAATCAGGGAAATTTAAGCAGTTTTTACCCGTTATATTCTTTTGTGCAAAGGTCCCACTACATCTGTTGCTAATAGGAACATCGTTAAACAGAACCGCTAATCTGTTTTAAAAATTAAACTTTTAGAGGCCTTTGCATGCATAAAAGTATGATGAGAGAAGCACAAGTTCATTACTTTTTGTTGCAAAACCCTCTCTTGAACGATTAAGGGCATACCCAATGAATCAAACCAGCTCAACTGCGTCAAACAAGTCGTCTCAATCCAGCATTATTAGCGCACTTTTGTCAGATAGGGACGTTAGAAAAAAAATAATCGCATTGATTATTTTTGCTTTATTTGCGATTTACATGACCACTGTAACGCCAACTATCACAATTGCCTGGGTCGTCGCTATTTTAATCCTCACTATTTATCTGTTTGTATTTGAAGTTGTTGATATTGATGTAGCAGCCATTAGCATCATGGTTTTACTTGGTTTAAGTGGTTTATTGGCACCCTATATGGGCCTGGAGAAAGGTCTGGTTGATGAGAAGCGCCTCTTTGATGGTTTTTCCAGTAATGCGGTTATGTCAATTATTGCTGTGATGATAATAGGTGCCGGGCTAGATAAAACCGGCTTAATGGGAAAAGTTTCTAACTTTATTTTAAATATTGGTGGCACTTCTGAAAAACGCATTATTCCGATCATTTCAGGAACGGTCGCCATTATTTCATCCTTTATGCAAAACGTGGGAGCAGCAGCTTTGTTTCTCCCTGTGGTTGCGCGCATTTCTTCTCGCGCCAACCTTCCCTTGTCGCGACTGTTAATGCCAATGGGCTTTTGTGCCATTTTAGGGGGAACCGTCACCCTGGTTGGTTCATCACCCTTAATTTTGCTTAATGACTTAATTGAAACATCAAACATAGCTTTACCAGATGACCAAAAAATGCAACTTTGGTCTTTATTCTCAACAACACCAGTGGGGCTTGCGCTGGTTGCAACAGGTATTCTCTATTTTGTTGTATTTGGTCGTTATGTCTTGCCAACGAGTAAAGAATCTGGCCCTAAAAATGATGACTTGCGTTATTTTGAAGATGTCTATGGATTGCGCTACACCCTGCATGAGGTGGTTGTAGGTGACAAGAGCAAGCTGATTGGTAAGCATTTGGATGATATTGAGACAAAATATAAAATCCGAATCATTGCTACCAAACGTCCCAGAAAACCGCCCGTTATTATAGGCTCTGGAAATATCGACCGGGATACCACAATTGAGCCCAGAATGGTTTTAGCCATCATCTCGGAGAGCCAGGAACTGAAAGCTTTTCTGGACAAGTTCAAATATCTTGAGAAACAAAAAGGGCTAAAAACCTTTGCAGATGACTTATCACCCGGTAAAACCGGCATTGCAGAGGTTGTTATTCCTCCCGGCTCTTCTTTTATCGGTAAAAGTGCCCGTGACATTTGGTTACGTAAAACCTATGGAACCGCCATGATTGGTTTACATCGAAATGGTGAAACCTTGCACGAAGGTGATGATATACGAAGTATTCCCTTTCAGGCTGGCGATACACTGGTTGTTTACACACCCTGGGATGCCTTAATGCGTTTGGAGCAATCACCAGATTTTGTTGTGATTACCAAAAACTTCCCCCACGAGGAGTTTAGGCCACAGAAGCTCACCTTTGCTGCCATCTTTTTCTCAATTGCATTATTTTTGGTGCTTTTCACTGATGTGCGGCTTTCTATTGCCTTGTTAACGGGCGCTGTTGGCATGGTGTTAACGGGGGTACTGACGATAGACGAAGCCTATAGAGCGGTCTCCTGGAAAACGGTATTTTTATTGGCCAGCCTGATTCCACTAGGAATAGCCGTAGAACATAGCGGCACTGCAAAATGGATTGCCGAGCAAACGCTTGTTGTCGTAGGCGATATGCCCATTTGGGTGATTCAAACCGCCGTAGCAGCGCTAGCCACTTTCTTTACATTGGTTATGTCTAATGTGGGAGCCACCGTTTTATTAGTCCCCTTAGCTGTTAACATAGCACTAGGTGTCGGTGCAGATCCGGCTGTATTTGCTCTCACCGTTGCCATTGCAACATCTAATTCATTCCTGATCCCAACGCACCAGGTAAATGCCCTGATTATGGGTCCCGGTGGTTATCGAGTGCCCGACTTTATGCGAGCCGGCGGTATTATGACGATTATCTTTTTAATTGTTATGATTACAATGATGAATTTGATTTATTAGTTTATAGCTTGGTATTCCTTAGTTTTTAATAAAGGAAAAATCAATATAGCACTTATCCAACTCTGTCGATTTTCAAAACTACGCAAATTGGATATAAAACTATTATCACTCTGGCTCTATACAAACCTTGCTTGTTGACTAAAGTCACTCTATACGATCATCACGTTGGAGTGACTTCATGGCCAAATCCACGCCCAAAAACACACTGAATAGCTCATTCAGTGATGCATCACATCAAGACCAACAACATGTTTGGCACCACTTGTCTCAGCATAAAGCTTATGAGAAAAAACCGGCTATGATGATTATCTCTGGTCAGGGTATGCGTGTAAAAGATAGCTTG
This sequence comes from Thiotrichaceae bacterium, assembly GCA_027083815.1. GTDB lineage: Bacteria > Pseudomonadota > Gammaproteobacteria > Thiotrichales > Thiotrichaceae > Cocleimonas. Next base: position 23,769 of record JALWMR010000002.1, on the reverse strand, counting down.
GGTAATGAATTTCTGGATGCCGTCTCAGGAGCAGTCTGGACGGTTAATGTAGGCTATGGCAGAGAGAGGATTGCTAAAGCAATCTACCAACAAACCTTAAAAATGAATTACTTTGCAGGCGCCATAGGTAATGAACCAGGCGCACTATTTGCCAAAATGCTTACTGATATTATGCCAGGCTTAGAACGGGTCTATTATTCAAACTCTGGCTCAGAAGCCAATGAAAAAGCTTTCAAGCTTGTCCGGCAACTTGCCCAACAGAATTCTCAAAAAGACAGTCACAAACCCCATGGTAAATATAAAATTCTTTATCGCGACAGAGACTACCATGGCACTACTATTACGACGCTCAGCGCTAGTGGTCACCAACAACGAAAGGCGCAATATGGGCCTTATACGCCGGGCTTTGCTGAAGTGCCACATTGTTGCTGTTATCGTTGCCCGTTTAACAAAACCTATGGTAATTGCGAAATAGAATGTGCTAAAGCGGTAGAGCAGATAATACTTGAAGAAGGGCCTGAGAGTATAGGCTCATTGATACTAGAGCCAATTACAGCCGGGGGCGGTGTTATTGTCCCGCCTGAAGAATACTTACCGATAGTTGCTGAAATCTGTCAGCGTTATGATGTGCTATTACATCTTGACGAGGTTGTATGTGGCATGGGTCGCACGGGCACCTGGTTTGGTTATCAGCATTATGATATTTCTCCCGATATAGTAACCCTGGCAAAAGGCATTGCCAGCGGCTATGCCCCAATATCTTGTACCGTAACTACCGAAGCATTGTTCGATAAATTCAAGCAACATCCGGAAGATCCATTAGGTTTCTTTCGTGATATTTCCACCTTCGGTGGCTGCACAGCCGGCCCAGCGGCAGCTATTGAAAACATGAACATTATAAATGAAGAAAATCTACTTAATAATGTTGTTTCTGTTGGTAAATATGGTCTGCAAAAACTGAAAGCATTAATGGAGAAACACAACATTATTGGTGATGTACGGGGAAAGGGGTTATTTTTGGGCATTGAACTCGTTAGAGACAGAATAACAAAAGAACCAATGGATGAAGCAATATTAGCCAATATTACTTCAGACTGTCTGCAACAAGGCGTAATTATTGGCAAAACCAACCGTAGCTTTGCAGGAATGAATAATGTTTTATTACTCGCACCGGCATTAATTGCAACACGGGATGATATTGATGAAATTATTTCCGCTATTGATAATGCCCTGGCGAAAATCAGAGTATAAAAGTACACCCCCCTACTTTTTGGGCGTTTTCTCGGTATCCATCACCTTTTTCTAGATATGCTTATTATACGGGCAACTATGCATCTATACGCTTATGTATTTTTTTCTAAAAAAACCTGTTTGCTTATATAGTAGTGATGATTCAGGGTTGTCGGAATATTAGTGTCGATGCTCACTAAATAATCTTTGGCATAAATATAAGTATTTAAAACAAGGTTAGAATTTGGTAAGTAAGCCTCAGTTAAAAAGAAATTAAACTTCTCCAATACAGACTGATTTTGTAATTTTCTTAAGCGAGTAACTGCTTTATGTGTCAATGAATTAAACTCAATGGCATAATCAGCCCCCATACAAATCTTCTGGTTTTCTAAAATATTCAGTAGCTTTTTCGCGCCCTGCCTACTGATAATATAACCATAAGTTCCCATCCCGGGTATTTTCTTGTCAAATAACTCCAATTCAAGCGAATTTACAAGAACATCAGACAAGGAGACAAAATCACAGTTACTATTTTCTCCAGGTCTTTTGTCACTAATATTTTGCAACCAATAATAAGGTTTATCGTTAACAGAAAGAACATCAAAATCAGAGGGAAAACATACTGACTGAAACGCATTAAATGCATTATTATTGGGTATAACATCGTCCTCAACAATCAAGGCAAACGGGGCATCCGTTTTTAGTAATAAACCCCAGTAATATGCGTGACTAAGATAACAACCAAAGGCTCCGGGCTTGAAGCACTCCTGGTCTCCCCAAAAGTTACCTGCATATTTAATATAATCTGAAAAATTAAAATTATTATCAATACAATCTAAGCCATAATTGACCTGTGGATAGATTTCTAACTGTTTGAACCTACTAAGTGTTTTATTTCGGCGAGCCACATCATTTTCAAGATTTACCATATAAACTGGAAATTTGAGTTTATTTTTTAGCATACCGTACACTCTATCACTCAGAATTGTGAGTATACCTATAATAATAGTTTATTACTTAACCGATTTAAACTGTAACAAGCCAACCCCAATAAACACAAATAAGCCACCAATTGCCCTGTTGAACCACTTAACTCGTTTGCTGGTTGAAAACCAATGCCTGGCTCTGAAAGCTAATAAACCATAAGTAAGCAGTATCAATAAAGATAAGACCATAAAGCTCAATGTCATAATAAAAAATTGTGAAACCAGGTCTGCTCTTAAATCAATGAACTGTGGAAAAAGAGCCGTAAAAAATAACACCGCCTTTGGATTAGTAATAGCAACAAAGAAACCCTCAAGATAATAGCTTCGCATTAAACGTTGTTTTTTAAAGGTATTTTCTTTTTGATCAAACAGATTAGTTTTAGAGCACCATTGACGCACACCTAAATAAATCAAGTATACAGCACCAACAAGCTTAATAATAAAAAACAAAACAGAAGAAGTTTTTAATATTGCCCCTAATCCCAAAATAGCCGCCGAGGATAAAATAAACAAACCAGTAATATTACCCAAAGACGATAGCACCACACTACGCATTCCATAAGTTATGCTATTTGATATTGCCAAAAGTATGGCGGGCCCCGGACTTGCTATGGCTAGGAGGGCAACGGCTATAAACAAAAACCAGGTTGACATATCCATACAAAAGTTTCCTTTTACCTTGAATCCGTAACATCAATGCTGATTCAGGTTTTAAGCATATGAACTAGCGAACAATCATAACAGAGCAATCGGCACGATCACTCACTGCCGTACCGGTAGCACCTAGTAAGCGTTGATTTAAACGTGATTTTTTACGGCGACAGCCAAGCATTACCAAATCGGACTGATAGTTTTCTATTTCTTGTAAAATCATCTTGCGCCGTTTACCTTGTCGCAGATAGATTTCAACGGGCATATCAAAATAATCTTTGGCAAGCTTTTCCAAACTTTCAAGCATATCCTTTTTTAATTTTTGTTGCGCGTCATCAGGAAAGTAACTTGCTACTAGTGGCATGCCATAATCTGGTATCACTGTCATTATAGCAACATTGCTTTGGTACTTTTTGGCAAGGTCATTAGCCACTTGGCAAAGTTTCTGTGTTGTCGTTTTTGTCGATATTTCAACAGGAACGAGTATTTTATTAAACATTTATTCTACCTCCGGCTCTTATTGATTCATGCAATCTGAATTTCCTTTTCTTTACGTGCTCTATTTTTTTGTGAGAACCAGACTAAAGCAAGTAATGCCAGTGCCAACAAATAAAGCCACTGCTTGGCAGGACGATCATTTGCAATCTGCACACTGGCTATCTCCCAGTCGAAATCGAGTTTTTGTTTTTCAGCAACGCCGCCAAAAACTAAATTATCAATAATGAGTTTTCCACCCTCCTCTTTTAGCTCTAAACCTGCAGCCTTTTTAAGACGTTCCTTACCAGGGCCTTTTTCTCCAACCGGTAACATGACAATTTTATCAACGGGGTTTCCTTCCAGAGTTTCTCCCTTTACCTGCACGCGTATCTGCGCATTTTTAGGCAACTTCTCGGCAACCTGATAAATCTCAGATGCTTTTATTTCCTTCAACGGCGGATAGACCATATCCATGAAGAATCCGGGTCTAAAGAGTACAAACACGGTTGTTAATAAAACGATGCTTTCCCAGATTTTATTTTTGGTTAAAAACCAACCTTGCGTAGCTGCGGCAAACAGCATCATGGCTGCTGTGGCAGAAACGATGACTAAGATCAGGTGAAATGGCCCCTTGATTCCAATCATTAATAATTCAGTGTTGAAGATAAACATAAACGGTAATATGCCGGTACGAATGTCATACATGAAACCCTGTATACCTGTTTTAATAGGATCACCACCCGATATTGCCGCCGCCGCATACGCGGCCAAGCCCACGGGTGGCGTATCGTCCGCTAAAATACCGAAATAAAACACGAAAAGATGTACCGCAATGAGTGGCACAATTAAACCCGATTGTGCACCAAGCGTAACAATTACTGGCGCCATCAAGGATGACACAACAATATAGTTCGCAGTGGTTGGTAAGCCCATGCCTAATAATAAGCTTATGCCAGCCGTAAGTAACAACATGACAATCAAACTACCGCCGGATATATATTCAACCACCTCAGCAAGTATCAAACCCACACCCGTGAGAGTAACGGCACCAATAATCAAGCCAGCAGCGGCCGTAGCAATACCGATACCAATCATATTGCGTGATCCGGCAACCATGCCCTCTTTAAAGTCATTCCAGCCCTCAGCCCAATATTGGACCAAGTGGTTTTCACCACGCATTAAACCCTTAAGATATTTATGAGTCAGCAATACAAAAATCATCGCCAGAGATGCCCAATAAGCTGATAAAGCAGGTGACAGCCTCTCAACTGTTAACATCCAAATTAAAACAATGACAGGGAGTAAAAAATACAATCCCGATTTAACAATAGGCCCAGGCTCTGGTAGCTCATCAATTAAGTCACTACGCCCTAAATCAGGGTATTTAACCGCCACCTTAACCAAAAATAAGTAGCTTATGATAAATAAAACTCCGGCTATCCAGGGGGTAGCATCCCCTGCGACTGTCTTCAACCAGCCAAGGCCATAGTGCATTGCCAGAGAAAGCGCCATAATGCCCAGCACTACAGTCATAAACGTAAACAGACTCTGTAAAAAGGTACGTTTCACCTTTCGTGGCAAACCTTTGAAGCCTGCCTTACAAGCTTCAAGATGAACAATATAAACCAGAGCGATATAAGAAATAATGGCGGGTAAAAAAGCATGTTTGATAACTTCAATGTAAGAAATACCGACAAACTCAATCATCAAAAACGCCGCCGCACCCATAACAGGTGGTGTCAGTTGTCCATTAGTTGATGATGCTACTTCCACGGCTCCTGCCTTTTCAGGTGTAAAGCCTACCCGTTTCATTAAGGGGATCGTAAAGGTACCCGTGGTTACAACATTTGCAATAGATGAACCCGATACCAACCCAGTTAACGCCGAGGAAACTACAGCAGCCTTCGCTGGCCCTCCCCTCAAATGCCCCATCAAGGTGAAAGCAACCCAAATAAAATAATTACCGGCACCTGCCTTTTCCAGTAAAGAACCAAATAAAACAAAGAGAAACACCATGGAGGCCGATACACCCAAGGCAACGCCAAATACACCTTCCTGGGTGATCCATAAATGGCTCATGGCTCTTGAAAAAGAAGCACCTTTCCAGGACATAACATCGGGTGCCAAATGACCAAAAAAGACATAGGCAAGAAACACCATAGCTATAATCATTAATGGTGGGCCCAGGGCACGACGTGCAGCTTCAAGCACCAATACTACGCCAACACCCGAAATGACTAAATCTATTGTCGTCGGCAGGCCGGCTCTATCGGCCAAATCACGAGCGAACACCATGAGGTACACCGTCGCAACAATGCTAAGAATCGCAAGTAGCCAATCCAAAGCTGGTATTCTATCGCGTGGAGAAGACTTAAAAGCTGGATAGGCCAAAAAACCCAAAAACATGGCAAAGGCAAGATGAATTGAGCGGGTTGCCGTATTGTTCAAAACGGGGATGTAATCAGATAACAGGTACATAAAGGGGGATGCGATCCAGAGTTGGAAAACAGCCCAGGCAAAAGCAACCCAGAACATCATTTTTCCAACACTGCCTTTCGGATTTCTTGCGCCCGTATCTGCTTCAGCAACAATATCTTCCGCTTTAATTTTAGCCATATCTTCTCCTTTTTTAACTTTCTATATTTCTTGATTATTTTCTTCGTAATCTCACAGCTAAAAACAATCAAGAAATATGTAGGGCACCACTATTGATTTTTACATCGCGATCTCATGAAACGATCCCAAATAAAAAAGCGAGGCAACTGCCCCGCTTTTTATAAGGATATGTTTTATTTGATTAAACCAGCTTCCTTATAGTACTTAAGTGCACCAGGATGTAATGGGGCAGATAAAGAATCTTTAACCATTTCAGTCTTCTTAAGATTCTTAAAGGCTGGGTGAAGCTTTTTGAAATCATCAAAATTCTCAAACACAGCTTTTACAACCTCATAAATCACATTGTCAGGTACTTTTGCAGATGTAACAAAGGTTGCACCTACACCAAAGGTCTTAACTGCTTTATCCTGTCCTTTATACATCCCTTCAGGAATTGAAGCATAGCGATAATACGAGTTTTCTTTAACCAGTTTATCCACAGCAGGGCTATGAATATCAGCAATTTTTGCATCACAGGTTGTGGTTGTTTCTTTGATTAGTCCCGCAGGGTGTCCGACCAGAATAAAATAAGCATCAATCTTATTGTCACAAAGTGCTTGCCCCATTTCAGATGACTTTAACTCTGCTGCCAATTTAAGATCACTACGTTTAATTCCATACGCATCTGCGATAACATCAAAAGTAGCAACAGTTCCTGAACCTGGTTGACCAACATTGACACGCTTACCTTTAATATCGGCAAATTCTTTAATACCTGAATCTGCACGTACAACTAAAGTCGCGGGTTCTGCGTGTACAGAGAATACTGCGCGTAGATCCTTAAATGGCCCTGCCTTCTTGAATTTGGACGTGCCGTTGTATGCATGATATTGCCAGTCAGATTGCGCAACACCCATCTCCAACTCGCCTTCACGTATGGCATTGATATTAAAAACAGAACCACCCGTTGATTCAACCGAACAACGGATTCCTGTTTTTTTACGGTTTTTATTAACCAGACGACAAATTGCACCACCTGTTGGATAATAAACGCCCGTCACACCCCCGGTACCAATTGAAACGTAGGTTTTTTCCGGCGCTGCCATACCAGGGGTTGAAAATACTGCCCCTAATAATAAGCCTGCTGTCGCAAGCGCTGTGGTTATTTTTTTCCTCATCAAGATATCTCCTTTAAATTTTTAACCTAATAATGATTATTACTAGAACCTCGTTTATAGAAGAGCAATCGCTAATAAGCAAGTATAAAATACCCTGGAGAACCTCTATACATTAACAACAGCTACGACTATCCTATACTGATATGAATGATCCACTAAAAAATGTCACCTATGTTTTCTCCCATACAACCCTTTTAGAGGCGTTAAAAGAGTGGGAGGAAGAACAGATAAAGCAGTACCCTCATCAGAAAGGACGTATTCAAACCACGGTGGTTGCCATGCAACACTTCTTTCGGTCTCAGCAGGTCGTTGATCATAAAATGATTGTGTCGGGCGACCCTAATAATTTTGATATTGTAATGCCCGAGCAGTTAAGCGAAAAAACGCAGTAGAACTACGCCTGCCAGAAAGATATAAACACCGGTTCGCATTGCAAAAAACCGTTTCATATCATTTGGAAAAAAACGGTCTGTTGAAGGAAAAAAATATCGAACTGCACCTAATAAGAATGCAGACACACCGCCAAACACCAATAAAACACCAATTGCAGCTATCATCAACCTAATCCCACCAATCGACCACCATCCACTGGGATGACATGCCCTGTTATATAGTCTGCCTCGCCCACCAAAAACAAAATTGCCCTGGTTATATCATCTGCCAGACCTTGCCTCTTCAAACAAGTTTGAGCCAATATCTTTGAGTGATGCTCCTCCTGGCATTCCTTGCCTTGTAGATCTGGCCAAAGAATAGCGCCGGGCGCAATACCATTGACCCGTACATCCGGACCTAACTCAACAGCCAGGGATTCGGTTAGCATTTTCAAACCGGCTTTGGCGACACTGTAAACCGGGTAAGCCTTTAAAGGTCGAAAACCATAAATATCGACCATATTAACAATACAACCCTGTGTTTTAATTAAATAAGGCGCAGCCGCCTGAGATAAAAACAAAGGCGCTTTTAGATTACTCCCCATTAAATCATCCCAGTGCGCTTCAGTTATATCACCAATTTTGGTTGGATAAAAAGTCGAAGCATTATTGACCAGAATATCCAACCTTCCCGCCTTTTGAATAATGGACTCAATCATTTTAGTATGGCTTTTTACATCCAGCAAATCAGCTTGCTCGGTATAACAGGAATCGGGACGAGCGTCATTCAGTTCATCCGATAAACCCTGTGCAGCTTTTGCAGAGCCACGATAATGTACAACGACCGTCGCACCACGTTGATGCAAAGCCTTCACCGTCACTGCGCCTATGCGTTTGGCAGAACCGGTCACTAAAGCGACTTTACCTTTTAGATTTTGCATGTAGACTCTTACTCCAATGAAATATACGCAAAGTTTACCAGAACCTGGCGCGGATGCCTTAGCTCATAGCCAAAAATTAATTGAGCGCATCCGTCTGGAAATTGATCAGAGCAGTGAAGATGCCATTCCCTTTCGGCGCTTTATGGAAATGGCACTGTATGAGCCCGGGCTTGGTTACTATGTAGCTGGCACGCATAAAATAGGAGCAGCAGGTGATTTTACCACCGCTCCGGAGATTTCTTCCCTGTTTTCACGCTGTATTGCTGAACAGTACGCTCAGATAGTAAGTCATAAAGTCAATTCTGGAGAAAACCGTAAAAAAGTGGGGGGGTGTACTTTTAATACCATTTTAGAGCTTGGTGCAGGCTCTGGAATGATGGCTAGCGATATTTTATTGCATTTAGAAGCGATAAAACGCTTACCAGAGCATTATTTTATCCTGGATCTCAGCCCTGATCTGAAACAACGTCAAAAAGAAACGCTAAAAAAACACGCCCCTCATCTACTCAACAAGGTTGAATGGCTATCAACCCTGCCCGAGGACTTTAAGGGCATTATAATTGGTAATGAAGTCCTTGATGCCATGCCAGTGGATGTATTTACCCAGCAAAATGACGCCGTATATGAACATTACGTTATCTGGCAGGATGGGCAACTACTCGAACAACTACGACCGGCTAATGACTTGTTAAAAAAGTCTGTCCTTGAACTTGGTATCCCTGAAGAATTTACACCCTATACATCCGAGATCAACCCCAACCTGGAACCCTGGTTCAGAACAATCAGCAACGCTATGCAACAAGGTGTGATGTTATTAATTGATTATGGTTACTCACGCAAAGAATATTATCACCCACAACGCAATAAAGGCACACTGATTTGCCACTATCAACATCTGGTTAATGAAGCACCCTTGCTTTATCCAGGCTTGCAGGACATTACCGCAAATGTTGACTTTACGGCGGTAGCAGAAGCCGCCGATAGCACAGGCTTCAATGTTGCTGGCTACACCAATCAGGCGGCTTTTTTAGCCAACACCAAGCTGGAATCCCTGTTTATGAATGCCCTGGAGTCACACCCTGAAGATCAATATAAGCTAGCACAACAGGTTAGAACACTCAGCCTGCCAGCGGAAATGGGCGAACGCTTTAAGGTAATAGGATTGAGTAAAAATTGGGACAGTGAAATATCGGGATTTTCTAAGCAAGACCAGAAACACAGGCTCTAATTATTGTGAATACTTAAATTCTACTATCAGTTGCTGTCATTCGTTACACTAATAAGTTTTTCATAAAGAGGGAAAAGAATCTTTTCTTCACAGGCGATTCGGCTCTTGAGTGTTTCGCCTATTTTTTCGAAATCATTAATAAAGTGATCTACCGTATGATCATTCACCGGCACATTACTGCTCTTACTAATCACTTCAAACAAATCTATTGAAATATCTTGCAACCCTACACACTGTTGATTAAAAAAACAGATTTCTTTTTCCTTAACAAATGGCTGATTCTGATTCAGGAAGTCATAAATAAAAAGACCTTCATGATAAAAATGGTAAGAACACAAAGATGAAAATTCTTCCAGAAAGCGTGATATAAACGAAAAGTTTTTTTCTTTAGCGCTCGCTAATATCTCATCATAAAGTGTGATAATTTTTTTATGATCATGTTTAAAAGCAGAGGTTATGTTAACCTCATCCCGCAAATGGTATTCAATATCCTGCATGCTGCAAATCTTCTAGCGACGTTAACCAATAGCCCATAATGGAAGCTATGATTTAGTCTTCCTTCTCCCTATGGCTTTAATAGTTGTTATTATAAGTTGATAACAGTATGTTTTATCATGAGATATATCACAACTAACCTTATTTTCTCTCATGAAATACCCATATTAACTAATTTGTTATCAAAATTTCGGCTTTGACAACCTTTTGAGCTACTCTTCCTTAAGGAGACACTGATTAAGCAAGGCTGTACAATCAGTGCTTATTAACAACCCCATATGAACAATTATTTATGAAAATTCAATGGTTCCCCGGTCACATGCACAAGGCCAGTAAAGAGATAGCGGAAAATCTTCCCGAAATGGACTTGCTGATAGAGGTGCTTGATGCCCGCTTACCTGGCTCCAGCGAGAACCCGATGCTCGCCAAACTGCGTGGCAATAAGCCTTGTATCAAGGTGTTTAACAAAACAGACCTTGCCGACCCAGTCCTGACTGAGCAATGGCAGGCTTATTATGAACAGGATAAGGGGGTAAAAACACTTTGTGTGAGCCGCAATCAAACAGATAGAATCAAGCAAATTTCTACACTCGCCCGTAAAATGATAAGCATAAGCGATGCCCGGGTTAAAGAAATTCAGGCCATGATTGTTGGCATCCCCAATGTTGGGAAATCAACCATTATCAATACCTTAACAGGACGAAGCATTGCAAAAACAGGCAATGAAGCTGCGGTAACCCGCCAGCAACAACGTATCAAAATCAGCGATGACGTAGTTCTTTTTGATACGCCCGGCTTACTCTGGGGCAATATTATCAATGAACACAGCGGCTACCGTCTTGCCATTTCTGGCGCTATAAAAGACACCGCATTTGATAGTGAGGATGCCGCTTTTTATCTGGCCGAAACACTTATAAAACAATACCCAGAGATGCTGGTTGAGCGTTATCAACTCAGTGAAGCACCTCAAAGCGAGGTCGAGCTGATCGAAGCCATTGGCCGACTGCGTGGTTGCCTACGCAGCGGTGGACAGGTCGAAATGGATAAGGCCTGTAAAATATTAATTAATGAATTCAGGCTGGGAACACTGGGCAGAATCACTCTTGAAACACCCGATCACTTTACCGAAGAAAATAAGCAAGCTATCGAAGAAGCAGAGAAAAAAGAGCAATATAAAAAAGCTAATAAGGCCGATAGAAAAAAACGCTGGAAGAAAAACAGAAAATAGTAACTACACCCTCCGGTTTTTATGCGTTTTTATATATCGAGACCTTTGCACGAAAGATATGACGGATAAAAATTGCTTAAATTCCCCTGTTTTTTCGTATATTTTCGGTCAATAGCCCTGCTATTCCCCTCAAATCTACAAAAAACCAGGAAAATTACGCTAATTTTTCTCTCGCCATACTCTCATGCAAAGGTCTCATATCAGCTTAAAAGGGTTTCACCACCACCATAATCAAAATTCCAATGGTGATAAATAGTGGCAATTCATTCAGCCAGCGATAGTACTTTCCGCTGTGATCCAAGTGCCCTGCTTCCATCTGCCCGACTTTAATGCGGCACCACCAGTGATAAGCAAGCAAAAGCCCAACCAGTAACAGTTTAACATGCAGCCACCCACCTGTAATGCCATAACCCAGCCAAAGCCAAAAGCCAAGGCTAATCGCAATCATCATCATAATCGTCATAAAACTATAGAGTTTGCGCCCCATTATCGCCAAGCGCGCAACGTTTTGCCCAGCTTGTTTGCCTTCGACATAATGAACAAAGATGCGTGGCAGATAAAAAATACCCGCCATCCAGGACATTACAAACAGAATATGAAATGTTTTTACCCAGAGCATAAGGATGATTCTCATTAGAAAATAAGGAATGGTACAGTGTTTATCCTGCTTTCAGCTATAAAAATATAATAAAAACAGATAAAAAGTACACCCCCCCACTTTTTTGCCCTTTTCTCTCAAGTAGCTATAATGTCCGGCAATAACCATTGAGACAAACCTGTTGCCTTCTACCAATACCACTATTTTCTGGCACGACTACGAAACCTGGGGCACCGATCCGCGCCGTGACCGGGCTGCACAGTTTGCCGGCATTAGAACCAACCTCGATCTGGAGGTCATTGGTGAGCCGGTGATGTTTTATTGCAAACCCAGTAGTGATTTTTTGCCACATCCTGACGCTGTTCGTATAACCGGCATTACACCACAACTTACTGAAGAAACAGGCATTATTGAAGCGGATTTTTTTGGGCGGATCAATGAGATATTTTCGGTTCCGGGCACTTGTGGCGCTGGTTATAACAGTATTCGCTTTGATGATGAAGTTACCCGCTTTGGCTTTTATCGTAACTTTATTGACCCCTATGCACGCGAATGGCAAAACGGTAATAACCGTTGGGATATTCTTGATTTAGTGCGCATGGCTTACGCCTTGCGCCCCGAGGGCATCAACTGGCCCACCCGTATTGATAACGAAGGTATTGAGGTCGCTAGCTTTCGCCTGGAAGAGCTGACCGCCACCAATGGTATTGAACAAACAGGCGCGCATGATGCGTTAGTTGATGTAAAAGCCACCATTGATATGGCACGTTTGATTAAAAAGCATCAACCACGGCTTTATGATTATTACTTTAATTTACGGATTAAAAGCAATGTTGCTCAGCTGTTAAATACATCGGTTGAGCTTTCACAACGTAAAACCATGTTGCATATCTCCGGCATGTTTCCAGCATCACAGGGTTGTCTCTCACCCATCGTGCCGTTGATGGTGCATCCGGTTAATAAAAATGAGGTTATTTGTTATGACCTACGCCATGATCCCAGTGCGATGTTACAAATGAGCGTTGATCAGATTGCAGAAAATCTATATAAACCGCGCGCCGAACGCGATACAACCCATCAACACATTGCCTTAAAAGGCGTGCATATTAATAAATCACCGGCGCTTGCTCCTGTCAAAACATTAAGCAATAAAATGGCCAAGCGTTGGGGGATAAACTGGCAAGAAATTGAATTAAACAAACAACGCCTGGCCAGTGATGAGACACTCATTCGGCGTCTTGAAGAGATGTATAATCGTAAGCGCGAACGCGGTGAATGCGATGCTGATGCCAACCTTTACGGTGGCTTTATCAGCAATCAAGATCGTAAACTATGCAATCAGGTGCTTGCCTCATCGCCAGAAAAACTGGCAAGCTGGACACCAGCCTTTAAATCAACACGCCTGCAAACACTTTACCCCCGTTATCGTGCCAGAAACTGGTCTGAAACACTTAGCGAAACAGAACTGAAACAATGGCAAGCATTTTGTCGAGCTCGTATTATCGACGGCGAGTACGATAGCCCATTAACCCTGAATCAGTTCCAGAACAGGCTGGAAGAATTAGCCCACGAAGCACTATCTGAACGCGAACAACAGGCACTTAAGCAGCTTGTTGCATGGGTAGAGGGGTTTCTGTAGGAATGGAAAGTACTAAATACTGATATAAGTCGCCCCCTATTTTTTTAACTCTATTTAATTTGAATGGCCTCAGATTGCTTTTGGGCATGCAAATGGTTACCTAGTATGCCATCTAATGGAGCTGGCTTTGCAATATGATAACCTTGTCCGTAGTCTACGCCCATTTCGCGTAACAGCTCTAATATATGGGCATTTTCCACATATTCGGCAATTACTTTTAGCTTCATGGTATGACCAACCTGATTAATTGATTGTACCATTGCTCTAGCGACTTCATCATTAGCAATATTTTTTACAAAACTTCCATCAATTTTCAGATAGTCAACATTTAATGATTTAAGATAACCAAAAGAACTAACGCCCGTGCCAAAGTCATCCAGTGAGAATTTTACCCCGATAGACTTTAAGCTTTCGATAAACTTGTTCACCAAGCTTAGGTCATCGACTGCCACCTGCTCGGTAATTTCAAAGCAAAGCATTTCAGGAATAACCCTGGACTCCTTAACTTCATTTTGAACATAACTCAAGAAATTAGGGTCATTCAAACTTTGACCCGATAAATTAATGGCAAATACTGGCATAGGTTCCTGTTTGGGAACCTTACTTAACTGCTTCAAAGAGTCTCGAACCACCCAGCGATCAAGTGTTGGCATCATTGAGTAATATTCGGCCGCTGAAATAAATTCCTCTGGCGATATAGGCTTTCCCTCCTCATCAAACAGGCGTAACAATAGCTCATAATGATAAAAGGGCTTTTGGTAATCATATTCAAGCAAGGGGTGAATTGGCTGGGCAAACATCTTAAAATGACCTTCCTGAAGCGCCTTCTTGATAACCATGACCCACTCGGCATTACCTTCAAGCTTTTTAATATCCTGACTTTCAGCCTGATAAGCACAAACATTATTGCCACCACGATTAGCCGCCAGGTTACAAGCAAGATTAGCTTCAGAAATAACCCGTGTTGATGAGGTTGAGCGTCCATCAACAATGACAAAACCCGCGCTTAAGGTCACTGAATAGTTTTCACCCCGAGACTTAAACTTATAATGCTCTACTTCTTCCAGAATTTTTTTAATTTGCACAATTGCATAAGATACTTTACTTTCACAAAAAACAACCGCAAACTGGTTCCCTCCGGTGCGACCTATAATGTCCAGACCATTTCTAATATACGAATTCAGTATATCGCCTACTGACTTAATCAAACTATCGCCACCGGCATGCCCAAATGTATCATTCATCATCTGAAAACGGTCTATCGAGAAATAAGCTAAAACGTGTTTGGCATTATGTTTATGTGAGTTCTCAATTAGCTGCTTGACAGAAGCATCAAATGTTTTTCTGTTATATAAACGGGTCAGGCCATCAAAAGATTCCAGATCAGTTAGTTTTGATTCGAGTGCTTTAAGTTCAGTAATATTTCTCATTACCAACAAATAGTGAGCATCACTCTCATCGCCTTCCACCGCACGCAGAAATAAAACATTCAGTTTGATAGGGAAAAAAACCGTTTTTCCAACTTTTAGTAAACACTCTTTGGAGCTATCAGAAGCATTACTCGTTGCTATACCCACTAAATCCTGAAAAGGTCTTTTTGTATGACTACTAAGAAATTGAAAGACACTTTCGTACTGACGACCTAAAACACTACGCAACTGTCGACCAAGCAGCTTTTCGGCCTGTGGATTCAAGTAAAGTAACGTCCCTCTTTGATCAATTATCGCAGCAGCCTCAGGAATAAGCTTAAGAGCATCTTCATGGCAATTTACCTGAACAGGCTCTGGTTTTGTTAACGATATGTCGGACTTTTTAGAGAAAAGTGATTGTAATTGTTTCTTGGCCACAAATTCCTTAATGAATTGCTTAAATGAGAACAGCTTTATTTTTTTATTATTACCCAATATTTTCTCACAATATGACTGAACATTCCCTTAATAATATCATGTGCCAAACCTGGAAGGATTTAATTAAGAAAAGCCAAGTTAAACAATTGATTAGCCTTACCAAAAACACAAAAAGCACATTCCTGAAATAGCGAATGTGCTTTTAAATCAACCTGTTTGAGACCTTTGCATGAGAGTATGGCGAGAGGAAAAATAGCGTAATTCTCCTAATTTTTTGTAGATTTGAGGGTAATAGCAGGGCTATTGACCGAAAATATACGAAAAAACAGGAGAACTTATTCGGCAAACAACGCCTCACCCTAACGGGTCAGCTAAAGCTGTTGTCTCGCGTTGCTCGGCTAAGCAGTTTTTATCCATTATATCTTTCGTGCAAAGGTCTCTATTAAATGCTTTAAACTTTTTCTTTAATACGTGCAGCCTTGCCTGTTAATCCGCGCAGATAATACAACTTGGCACGACGAACATCACCACGACGTTTCACTTCGATACCTGCAATAGCATTGCTATACGTCTGAAAAACACGTTCGACACCCTCTCCATAAGAAATCTTGCGCACAGTAAAGGCAGAATTCACTCCACGGTTTCTTTTGGCAATAACAACACCTTCAAAGATCTGAATACGCTCACGGTCTCCCTCTTTTACCCTGACAGAGACAGCAACGGTATCACCTGCCTGAAATTCAGGAATTTCCTTGTTCATTTGCTCGGCTTCAAGTGCCTGAATAATCGTGCTCATATTTTACCTCTAAACCTAATCTAATTATCTTTTAAATACTCATTAAGCAAAGCTTGATCTTGTTTGCTTAATGCCATGTCATTCTCTTCTGTCTTTAGTAAATCAGGACGTCTTTTAAACGTCCGGCCTAAAGACTGTTTTCGTCGCCAGCGTGCAATCGCCTTGTGATCGCCACTGGTTAAAACTTCTGGTACCGCTATCCCTTCAAGTGTTTCGGGTCTAGTATAGTGCTCACAGTCGAGAAGATTTTCTGTAAAAGAATCTTGCTCGGCAGAGTCATCATGCCCTAACACCGATGGCAGTAAACGCGTTACCCCATCAATAACGACCATGGCGGCCAACTCACCACCGCTTAAAACATAATCACCTAGTGACCACTCTTCGTCAACTTCGAGTTGTACCACTCTTTCATCAATGCCTTCATAACGACCACAAAGCAAAATAATACCCTCTGTTTGCGATACTTCACGCATCAAAGACTGGTTAATTTGCCTTCCTTGCGGGCTAAGATAAATAACCTTTGCCTGCCTACCCTGGTCAGTTACAGTTTGCTTAACATCACGGATAGTCTTTAATAAACAATCCGCCTTCATAACCATTCCTGGGCCACCGCCATAAGGACGATCATCAACTGTCCGGTGCACATCCTCAGTATAATCACGAGGATTCCAGCAATGTAACTCAATCAGATCACGTTTTGCTGCCCGACCCGTTACGCCAACCTGAGTTACTGCTTCTACCAATTCAGGTAATAATGTAATTACATCAAATCGCATGACCTATATAACCATGCCAATCAGAATCTTGCCAATCAAAACTCAGGATCCCAATCAACCACTATTAATGATTTTTCAAGGTCAATCGAGATAATCACATCATCTAAAAGAAATGGCAGCATACGCTCTGTTCTTTTGTCGTCGTTATCCTTAATAATGAATACATCATTGCTTCCTGAATTAAAAATCCAGTCCAGCTTACCCAGTTGAACGCCTTCTTTTGTTTCAACCGAGAGACCAATCAGATCTTTCCAGTAATACTCATTATTACCCAGTTTTTTTAGTTGATCGCTAGTAATAGCAATTCTGGAACCAACTAGCGCCTCAGCCTGATTGCGATCAGTCACGCCATCAAGCTGGACAACAATATTTTTGCCTTGAACCCTGCCGTTTAATAGTTTAACGGCCTTCCAGTCTTCACCTTTGCGCTGTATAAACCACTGTTTGTATTGCGTGATTTGTACTCGGGGTTCCGTATGAGAGAAAACCTTTACCAGTCCCTTGAGACCAGCAACACCGGAAATATTACCCAGCAGAATGTAGTCTGACTGGCTCATACACTAAACTTGAATTAAGCGGCAGCTTTTTCTTTAGCCAGCTCTTTCAGCAATGAATTAACACGCGTAGAAAGCTGAGCACCTTGAGATACCCAATAATCAACACGGTCTTGCTTAAGCTCAAGACGAACTTCCTGACCTTTTGCACGAGGGTTGAAGAAGCCTAAACGCTCAATATAACCACTATCACGCGGTTTACGCTCATCTGTAACAACAATTTTATAAAATGGGCGCTTCTTGGAACCGCCTCTAGCCATACGGATTGTAACCATAATCTAACATCTCAAAAAGTTAGTCCGAAAGCGGACAACCAAAAAAATAATCGCGCAATTCTACGCCCTTTCTCAAAAAAAGAAAGTAGTTTTTAATAAATTCACACCAAAAGTGTATACCTGTCACATACCCGGGAAGCCACCACCGCCGCCCATTCCGGGTGGCATTTGGCCTTTCATACCGCGCATCATTTTTTTCAAACCACCACCCTTAAACTTTTTCATCATTTTACTCATTTGCTTATGTTGTTTAAGCAAACGATTAACATCCTGAATTTGCAGGCCACTGCCCATTGCAATGCGTTTTTTGCGTGAGCCTTTAACCACAGCTGGAAAGCGCCTTTCCTGTGGAGTCATTGAATTTATTATGGCAACCATGCGGGCAACTTCTTTATCCCCTGCTCCATCTTGCACGGCTTGAGTCATCTTACCCATACCCGGTAGTTTATCCATCAAACCGCCCATACCACCCATCTTTTGCATTTGTAACATTTGGGAGCGCAAGTCCTCAAGATCAAAGCCTTTCCCTTTATTAAGCTTTTTGGCAAGTTTTTGTGCCTGTTTATGATCCACCTGACGATGCGCTTCTTCCACCAGCGACAAAACATCGCCCATGCCGAGGATTCGTGATGCCATTCGTTCAGGGTGAAACGGCTCTAGCTGGTCGATTTTTTCACCCATACCGATAAACTTGATCGGCTTGCCGGTAATCTGGCGTACTGAAAGTGCTGCACCGCCACGTGCATCACCATCTGCTTTGGTTAGTACCACACCGGTTAATGGCAAAGCATCGCCAAAAGCTTTTGCCGTATTGGCTGCGTCCTGACCGGTCATGGCATCAACAACAAAGAGTGTTTCGACAGGCTTAACCGTAGCATGAATAGACTTTATTTCATCCATCATCTCGGCATCAATATGCAAGCGACCCGCCGTATCCACCAGTAACACATCAATATAATGCGTTTTGGCATATTCCAGTGCATTTTTGGCTATCTCGACTGGGGACTGACCAACCTCACTGGGAATAAATTCAACATCCACCTGCTTTGCCAATGTCTCCAATTGTTTGATTGCTGCCGGGCGATAAACATCGCAACTGACCATGGCAACCGTCTTTTTCTCACGATCTTTTAATAATTTGGCTAACTTGCCTGCCGTTGTGGTTTTACCCGCACCTTGCAAGCCCGCCAATAAAACAACGGCTGGTGGCTGAGCTTTTAGATCAAGAGATTCATTCTCCTTACCCATAAGCTCAACCAGCTCATCATTGACCACTTTAATAAGGGCCTGTCCCGGAGATAGACTACCAACCACTTCCTGACCTACGGCGCGTGCTTTGACCTTATCAATAAAGCTGCGCACAACCGGCAGGGCAACGTCGGCCTCTAGCAGCGCCATGCGAACATCTCGCAAGGCATCTTTTATATTATCTTCAGTTAATCGCGCCTGTCCGCGCAGCTTTTTGACCGTTTTGGAAAGGCGATCACTTAAATTATCAAACATGGTATAAACTCTTTAATTTTAACCTCAACCCGCGACTTCATTTTGGATTGAGATTTGATCTTGTTGGTACACAAAAAGGGTAGTATAACATTACCTTTCATTACTCTATAATGAACAAATCATTTTTTTCAAATCTCTTTAGGAGAGCCTGATTAAGTCTATTGGAATTAAGCGCAGAAAATAACGGCAGTTTTGGCAAGCTTACAATAATTGGACTTGATCAAGTTCTCCTTTATAAAAGGACTATTAATAAACAACCATGAGCGTAACTTCATTAAGCATACTGGCTATCCTGCTTTATTCTATAACCTGGGTTTTGATAACACGTTGCGTTCGTGCCAGCATTAACAAAAACAATGGCACAAAGCCTGACAACCATATTGCTTTTAACGCGCTTTGGCTTTTAGCCTTATTGGTTCATATTATCGCCTTACACTTTCCTTTATTAAAGGGTGAACCACTGGCGCTGAATTTTTTTTCCCTGGGCTCCTATGTTATGTGGTTTATTAATCTCGCTTTGTTTATAACAACCCTGAGACGCAAAATTCAATCCTTGGCCATTATCATCTTGCCGTTAACAATTATTAGCCTGTTGATTCCAGTATTATTTGGAACAACCATCGGCCAGGTTATAAATATGAAAAGCGGGCTTGGGCTACATATTTTAAGCTCTCTACTGGCCTATAGCTTTTTGATGCTGGCCTCTTTTCAGGCACTACTACTATCCTTTCAAAATAATCGCTTACACACTCATAAAAATAGTGGTTTTATCCGCTCGCTGCCATCACTCGAAGATATGGAGCACCTGTTATTTCGCTTTATCTGGATTGGCGTTGTACTGCTCAGTATTGGCCTACTAATTGGTTTCTATTATCTCGATAATATGTTTTCCCAGCACATTGCACATAAAACTATATTATCAATTATCGCCTGGTTTATTTTCAGCGCCCTGCTTTATGGACGCTGGCGTTATGGCTGGCGTGGCAAAAAAGCTGTCCGCTGGACCTTAACCGGCTTCTTTATCTTGATGCTGGCCTTTTTTGGCACCAAATTTATTCAGCAATTTCTTCTGTCGTAACAAACGTGGTGAAAACAGTAAACCGAGCAAAGCAACAACTACCCGCAGGGTGGCTTGAGAAAAGCCATGCGTCGCCAAACAACGGCGACATAATTGAATTGTCCGTTTCACACAACGAAACGGCAAGTTCACTAACCGAGCAAAGCGAGATAATGTTGGAGCGAAAGCGACAACTACCCGAAGGGCGGATGAGCCGAGCCGTAGGCGAGACAACAGCTTTAGCTGACCCGCAGGGTGAGGCGCAGCCGAACAAATCCGTAAAAAAGTGGGGGGGTGTACTTTTTAATCAATTGATTCGTATAAAATACATCGGCTATTCGCCCAAATCACCATTATGAGTATTTCTGACATCCATACCGGCTGGCTTTTCTTCTTCCTGTTGATCTTGTTTCTACTTTCGGCTTTCTTTTCCGGCACTGAAACGGCATTAATGGCGCTTAACCGCTATAAACTCAAACATCTTGCCAAGAAAAACAAAGGCGCAAGACTGGCAATGAAGTTATTAGAAAAACCCGACCGTCTGATTGGCGTTATTTTGCTCGGCAATAATCTGGTGAATATTCTAATCACCCAATTGGCCACCTTTATCGGCTTTCGCCTTGGCGGCAATGCCGGCATCGCTATTTCAACCGGTGTACTCACGCTTCTACTGCTGGTTTTTGCCGAAATTACACCCAAAACGATTGCGGCACTCAAGGCCGAAAAAATTGCCCTTCCCGCCTCCTATGTCTACATTATCTTATTAAAGGTGGCATATCCCCTGGTTTGGCTTATCAATCTGTTTTCCAATGCCCTGGTCAGGCTGGTTGGTGTTGATCCTAAAACCAACGCTCTGCAATCGCTTAATCATGAAGAATTAAAATCAGTCGTACATGAAGCCGGCGGGATGATCCCCGAAAATCATCAAGATATGCTGTTGCGGGTACTTGATATGGAATCGATCACGGTGGATGACATTATGATACCGCGTACCGAAATCAGCGGTATCGACCTTGAAGATGACTGGAATGATATTGAAGAACAAATCCTGCGTTCCAACTTTACCCGCATGATTGTTTATAGGGGTGGCATTAATAATGTACAGGGTTTTTTGCATTTGCGTCGCCTCTTGCCACTGTTTCACGACAATAAAATGGAGCGCGAACACTTTGAAAACGCCATTGTACCGCCCTATTTTACACCGGAAGGCATTCCACTGACTCAACAGCTGATTAATTTTCAGGAAGCCAAACGGCGTATGGCGCTGGTTGTTGATGAATATGGTGATGTACAGGGTCTGGTCACCATTGAAGATATTCTGGAGGAAATCGTCGGTCAATTTTCCTCCTCACCAGCCAACTTTGATTATGATGTGCGCGTTCATGATGATGGCACAACCTGGGTCGATGGTGCCATGCACATTCGCGAAGTAAATCGAAAACTCAAAATAAACCTGCCCACCAATGGCCCCAAAACGATTAATGGTCTGGTAACCGAACATCTTGGTCACATACCCTCACCGAGCACCTCCATTATGATAAATGGCTACCCAATGGAAGTACGAAAAACACTCAATAACGCGGTTAAAACCTTGATTATTTATCCTCAAATCAAAGAATTGGCAGACAGCAATACGGAAGATTAATGGTAAAAACAAAAACACAATATACCTGTAAAAGCTGTGGTGCTATTCACAACAAATGGAGTGGTCAATGCGGCGAATGCGAAGCCTGGAACACCCTGGAAGAAAGCGTCATACAAGCCAGCACAGCAAATGCACCCAAAAGCAGTCGCTTTCAAAGTTATTCGGGCGATGTCGGCCAGATAAAATCAATAAACGAGATTGACCTAAAACAAATTCCCCGTGCAGGCACCGGCATATCCGAGCTGGATCGTGTGCTGGGCGGTGGTCTGGTACAAGGTTCGGTGGTCTTGATTGGTGGTGATCCGGGCATTGGAAAATCAACCATTCTTATCCAGACCTTATCCAGCCTGAGCAATTTAAAATCGCTCTATGTGACGGGCGAGGAATCATTGCAACAAGTCTCCATGCGCGCCAAGCGGCTTGAACTGAATACCGAGCCACTACGCCTGCTCACCGAAACCTGCGTAGAACGGGTTATCGAACACGCTGCACTGGAAAAACCCAACGTAATGGTGATTGACTCCATTCAGACTATTCACACCGAAGAATTAACCTCCGCACCCGGATCGGTCAGTCAGGTACGCGAAGCTACTGCCCGCCTGACCCGCTTTGCCAAGCAGACGAACACCTCCCTGTTTATCGCCGGACACGTCACCAAGGAAGGCACTCTCGCCGGCCCCCGTGTACTGGAGCACATGGTCGATACAGTGCTTTATTTTGAGGGTGATCCTGGTGGACGTTACCGTATATTACGCGCGGTTAAAAATCGTTTTGGCGCAGTCAATGAACTGGGCGTATTTGCCATGACCGAACGCGGCCTGATCGGAGTCAGCAACCCATCCGCCATTTTCCTGTCACGCCATGAAGAACCGGTTCCCGGTAGCGTTATTATGATCACCCGTGAAGGTACTCGCCCCCTGTTGGTAGAAGTGCAAGCACTGGTCGATGACAGCCACGGCCAACAGGCACGCCGTGTGGTACTAGGGCTGGAACAAAACCGTATCGCTATGCTACTGGCTGTATTACACCGTCATGGCGGTGTTTCAATGTTTGATCAGGATGTCTTTGCCAATGTCGTAGGTGGCATGAAAATATCCGAGACAGCCGCCGACCTGCCCCTGATTCTGGCCGCACTCTCCAGCTTTCGCAATCGCCCTCACCCGGCTGATCTGGTGGTTTTTGGTGAAATCGGCCTTGCCGGGGAAATCCGCCCCGTCCCGAATGGTGAAGAGCGCCTTAAAGAAGCCCTTAAACACGGCTTTAAACGCGCCATCATTCCCACAGGCAACAAACCACAACGTCCCATAAAAGGCATGAAGATTATGACCGCTCAGCGCCTTGAGCAGGCGTTGGAATATATTATGTAGAGCAATAGGGCGAGACAACAGCTTTAGCTGACCCGCAAGGGTGAGGCGCAGCCGAACAAAAGCCCTAAAAAGGTGGGGGGTGTACTTTTTTATCTATTCATTAAGCTTTTCCGATCACTTTCGTAGTAAATAATCATTCTAAAAAGTACACCCCCTACCTTTTTTGCCGTTTTCTCCCCAAACAACACGGGTTATACTAGCCCTCTTTTTCTTTTATTCATTATGAGACTAATCCGTGAAACTAAGCGCACAGGAATTCCGCGATAAAGAGCATAAATCGATTACTTTGCTGGGTATGTCTGGGGTGGGCAAGACCTTTTTATCCAATATTT
>JALWMR010000001.1 GCA_027083815.1 Thiotrichaceae bacterium | reverse complement strand
ATCCTTATTGATCAAAGAAGTTGAAACACCAGAAACAGCAACAAGTTATTAGAAAAGCCATAAAAAGGTGGGGGGTGTACTTTTTAAGCCCTATTTAAAAGAAAGTTTAAAAGTACACCCCCCCACCTTTTTTGGCATTTTCTTGACTTCTGGGATAACATCCATTTATACAACACCCTGTCAGCGCCCAAAAACCACCAATCGGGTATTAAACTGACAAGCACAATATGTGCACATAAACTCGGTGCCATGAAATCATTACCAGCACTACTTCTTTGTTTATCCACACTCATGACACCGACTCTTTATGCCAATCAGTATGAACCAGCACGCTTTGCGGGCATAGTAAAGCTTCACAATGTCGTCAGAGCAAAACACCAGCAACAACCCCTTATCTGGTCTGATTTATTGGCAAATTACGCAAAAGAGTGGGTAAATTATCTGGCAAGCGCACAAAACTGTGAAATGATGCATCGCCCTAATAATGGCGGCGGTAAATATCAGCAAAAGCATGGCGAAAACCTTTTCTGGGCAAGTGCTATAGAAACAGCCAGTGGCAAACAGCAACAGAATATTAGTGTCACTAATGTTGTAAGCGCCTGGGCCGAAGAAGAGCAGTATTACAACTACCAGACCAATCAATGCCAGCCGGGAGAAGATTGTGGGCACTATACTCAAATGGTCTGGCATGAGTCACAGCAAGTCGGCTGCGCTATGGCAGTATGCCCGGACAAATCGCAGATTTGGGCATGTAATTATTATCCTCGTGGCAACTATATTGGCGAATGGCCTTACTAGCCGTTCAGCATACAAACTTGAGATTAATACTCAATTGAGTATAGTCCTACCTTTTAATAATAATGAGGGGTTATAAAATGAGTAATAATGTAAATGATGCATTTGCTACACCGCAATCAAATGTTTCTGGCGCAACCATGGGAAGTAATAATGGTGGCATTACCAACGGAATCATACAGCAACTAAAGAAAACACGCCCTTGGGTTCTTTTTATGGCTATTCTGGGCTTTATTGGCACCGCTTTTATGGCAATTGGCACCGCAGGCATCTTTATGGGTGGTGGTGCAATGTTGCAAATGGCCGCTGGCCCAGGTGCTGCAGCCATGCCCGCCGGTGCAACCATGGGAGTGGGTATAGTTTACTTACTTATGACCTTATTCTATTTCTTTGCGTCACTTTATCTGTATAAATATGCAGGCTCTATCAAGCGCGTGGTTGCAACAGGTTCCACTCAAGATTTAGAGCTGGCACTTAAATCACAAGCTAGCTTCTGGAAGCTTGTAGGTGTGTTAACCTTGCTTATGTTTATTCTTATGATTGTAGGCATGGGGGCAGCTATTATAATGCCAATGATGATGGGTGCGCCTGGTTAACAACAACATTAAGGAGACTGATTAAGTACTTAATCAAAGATAAAAAAACACCGCATTTACTGCGGTGTTTTTTTGTCTCTCTACGACAAACCTGACTAATTATTTTTTAATTTTTAATCAACTTTCCGACCGTCATCCCCTGCACCAATATAGAAAAGACCACAATCACATAAGTAATGACCAGGAGCGCCTCTCGGTTTTCTCCATGAGGAAGCGTTAACACCAAAGCAATTGAAATTCCTCCACGCAAGCCACCCCAGGTTAGTATTCGAACAATCTTGGGAGTAAAGCTTTGGCGTAATTTCATTAAAGAAACCGGCACGCCCACTGAAATAAAACGGATCAATAAAACTACCGGAATCATAATCATACCCGCTAGCAGATATTGTGAATTTAGATCCAGCACCAGAACTTCAAGCCCAATCAATACAAACAGCATTGCATTAAGCACCTCATCAATTAGCTCCCAGAAATTATCCAGATGCTCGCGAGTTTTATCCGACATGGCATATTTACGACCTTTGTTGCCTATCAACAAGCCCGCAACAACAATGGCAATAGGCCCAGAGACATGCACCTCACTCGCCAGTGCATAGCCGCCTAATACAAGCCCCAGTGTTAATAAAACCTCAACCTGATAGTTATCAATGCTGGCTAACATGCGAAAGGCAATATAACCAATCACATAACCAAAAACAGCACCACCAATTGCTTCTTGTGCAAACAACATGGCAATACTCAAGGCATTAACCTCACCCTGGCCCGTGCCATGCTCCCCGCCAACACCTGCCACGCTTAGCAACACCAAAAAAACAACGACAGCAACCCCGTCATTAAACAGGGACTCACCCGCTATCTTGGTTTCCAGTGATTTGGGTGCGCCCACCGTTTTTAAAATACCCAGCACTGCAATTGGATCAGTCGGTGAGATCAGTGAACCAAACAACAGACAATAAATCAGCGGAATATGTAAGCCCAGCAAGGCAAAAATATAATAGGATGCGTAACCCACCATAAAGGTCGAAGCAATAACACCGACACTCGCTAATACAGCGACTACCCATTTTTGCTTGACCAGCTCTTCCAGGCGAACATGCAAAGCGCCCGCAAATAACAGGGCACTTAACATGCCCTGCATCAGTGCTTCATTAAAATCAACCCCATTTAATAACGCCTTCGCCTTATCAATTAAGGGCACACCCAGTTTCCCCAGGACAACTATCCCAAGGGACATCAACAAAGCAATTACCAGCAAGCCAATGGTTTGTGGAATACGTAAAAAACGGTAATTTATATAACTAAAGACAGCAGCTAAAGAAATTAAAACGGCAATCGTGTCGATAATACTCATAGAATCAGGTGGGATTAGAATAAAAACAGTATTAAAACATGCTTAGGAGACTCTGAACAACCTAGTTGAATTCTGGCAACGCCAAATTTCCAGAATCAAGGCATGTGAGCTTAGAATGAACGCCTGTGGCATGGTGCAACGAGCCTTGTAAGCGAACATAACGCAGAGGCTGGGAATTTGGCTAAGCCCGCAGCGATAGTCGAAGTACACCCCCCACCTTTTTGCCTGTTTTCCCGGAAGGCGTATCTCTTAGCTCATATTTATTAAAGCCCCATTGCCTTTTTAATCACTTCATTTTTCACCAGAGCGGTCTGGTTAAACAGCTTCATGCCGACATTGCGTAGTGTTTTCACCGAGCTAGCACTATGCCCAAACAGCAGGCGAAACGCTTCCATGGCACGCATAGTTAGCAGGTTATCGCCTTTTCGGGCGCGTTCATAACGGCGCAGAACTTTTTTTCTGCCCACATCCGCCTTTGCCTGTGAAATTTGCTGTGCCAGCTCTACTGCATCCTTTATACCCAGATTAACCCCCTGCCCGGCAAGAGGATGGATAGTGTGTGCCGCATCGCCCACCAGGGCAACGCGCTGGCTAATCAATTGCGATGCCTGCGAACCCCGCAGCGGAAAAGCCGCACGCTTACCAACCTTTGTCACTTTACCCAGCTTATAATCAAGCGCCTCTGCCAGGGCAGCCTTAAAATCATTCTTGCTCAGGTGCAAATAATAATCGGCACGATCCGAAGGTAGGGTCCAGACAATCGAACAGCTACCGTCAGCCAGGGGTAGAAAAGCTAGCGGGCCAGTGCTCTGAAAGCGTTGCCAGGCGGTATTCTCATGATTTTTTTCTGTTTTCACTACGGCGACTAAACCGCTCTGGCCGTAATCATCCTGATTAAAGTCGATTCCCACCAGGCGCCTCACTTGCGAGTTTGCGCCATCGGCACCGACCAATAACTGTGCCGAAATAGATTCATTATTATCCAGCGTGACCCTGACGGCATCCTTATCTGCCTTAAAATCCTTCAAGCGATGCGGCATATACAAGCTAACGTTTGGTGCTTCTCGCAAGACTTCGGTGAGCGCCAACTGGATAAGTCGATTTTCAATAATATGACCCAGGTCAGGCTCGCCCAGATCGGCCGCTTCAAAACGCACCTGCCCATCACCAGCGGCATCCCAGACTTCCATTGCCTCATAAGGCGAAGCACGCATAGCTAAAATCTTGTTCCATGCGCCAGCCTGAACAAGTGCATTTTGAGAGGCACGGCTGATGGCAGAGACACGCAAATCATAAGGATCATCAGACGAGAAAGGCTTTGCCTGATAGGCTTCAATAACCGCCACTTTGCGCCCCGCTTGTGCTAATAAAGCCGCCAAAGTAGCACCCACCATGCCGCCACCGTTTATAATCACATCATAGTGTTTCATGCGCTCGCTTCCTGTTTTTTTCTAAGCGCCAAACCGCGCGCCAGACGGGATTGTCGATGGTTAATACCCATGCTTTGCGTGGTAAACAGTTTACGCAAAGGGGCGATTCGGTCTACCGCCAGCAGAGCACCCGCACGGGCATGCCCCAGCAGGAAATTATCATTGGAAAACAGCCGCACCAGTGAATCGGTATAGCGCACGGTATTTTTTAAATCCTCGGCGCGCTGTGCCTCATAGGCTTCAAGCAGGGCATCACTGCCCGCATCATCATTGCCATAGTGTGCAATCAAATCAGCCAGCACCGCCACATCACGCAACGCCAGGTTAAGCCCTTGCCCGGCTACCGGGTGCATCGTGTGTGCCGCATTGCCGATGACCACAGTGCGATTCGCGGTATTTTTTTCGGCAGTAACCAGTGCCAGTGGAAAGCTGCTACGCTTGCCCACTTTGGTAAAACGACCCAGGCGATAACCAAACTCTTTGCCGAGTTTATCCAGAAAGTCAGCATCGCTTAAGGCCATGGTTTGTTCAACTGTACTGCTCCCCTGCTGCGTATCGTGCGTCCATACCAATGAACAGCGATTATCAGACAAAGGCAAAAGTGCTATCGGGCCAGTATCGGTAAAGCGTTCAAATGCTTCGTTATTATGCGGCTTTTCAGTGCTGACATTGGCAATAATGGCGGATTGCTGATAACTGGAACGGCTAATACCAATGCCTGCCAGGTCCCTAAGCTTTGACTGAGTGCCGTCTGCAGCAACCAGCAAACGGGTTTTTAGCTGGAAACTGTCATTATTCTCATTACTTTTCTCATTCTTTTGTAGTTCGATAATTAAACCATCATCTGTTTCTTTAAATGCTTCAAGCCGGGCAGGTGCAATTAGATCAATCTTACTATCATTGATTCGCGCATAAAGCTGCTTGCCTAAAATCCGACTTTCAACCAGATAACCCAATGCTGGTACTTTTTCTTTCTCGGCGCTCAGGCGTGTGGCGCCAAAGTGACCACGGTCCGAGATATGAATGCTATTTATTGGTGTGGTGTTGGCTGACAGCTCACTCCACAAGCCCATCCCCTGATAAATGCGACTTGATCCGTATGATAATGCAATAGCGCGGTCATCATATGAGGGCTGCTCGGCAACACCAAACTGATAAGCATCCACCAGGCCGACCTTTAAGCCAAGCGCCACCAGGGCAACCGCCAGACTGGCACCCACCATGCCACCACCAACGATGAGAACATCATAATGCGGGTTGTTGGTATTGGAAAGGTCGTTTTTTTGCTTCATACGGTGAAAACAGCAAAAAAGTGGGGGGGGTACTTTTTAATACCTCTAACTGGATAATTTCAGTTAATTTTAGTCCTGAAAAGTACACCCCCCACCTTTTTGCCACTTTTGTCCTCGTTTATTGCTTTATTATTGATACATTAACTGCTCTATATCATCAATCTCTTTAATCAATGCGCCAGTTAGTATTTCATTTCCGGTTTCGGTTATTAACACATCATCTTCGATGCGAATGCCGATATTCCACCACTTTTTATCGATCTTGTCACTGGGGGATACATAAATTCCTGGCTCGACAGTTAAAACCATGCCGGGTTCCAGGCTGCGCCACTCGTTATCAAGCTTGTAGTCACCCACATCATGCACATCCAGCCCCAGCCAGTGGCCGGTTTTGTGCATATAAAAGGGCTGGTATTTTTCTTCGCTGATTAAGGTTTCCAGATCACCTTCAAGCAAGCCTTGCTCCAGCAGCCCGGCGGTAATAACGCGAACCGCTGCATTGTGCGGGTCTATCCAGCGATTGCCCGGTTTTGCCTGCTCGATTGCGGCATATTGTGCATCCAGCGTAATCTGGTAAAGGGCGCGTTGCTCGGGGCTAAACCTGCCATTAACCGGAAAGGTGCGGGTTATGTCACTGGCATAGCCCTGATTTTCTGCACCGGCATCAATTAATACCAGATCGCCATCCTTGAGGGGCTGGTTGTTCTCAATATAATGCAAAATACAGCCGTTTTCGCCACCGCCTACAATGGAGGTATACGCTGGCTCCATACCTGCCTTGCGAAAAGTATAGATGTATTCAGCATCCAGCTCGTATTCCATCATGCCTGGTTTGCAAACCTTCATCGCCTGCTCATGCGCCTTTACCGAGACATTTGCAGCATCGCGCATCAGTTGCTGTTCCTGAGCCGATTTAAACAGGCGCATTTCATGCAATACCACATTAAGGGAAACAAACTCATGCGGCGCTTGCACCCCATTGCGTACCTTCGCCTTGACCGAGTTGACCCAGGATATAACTCGCTTATCAAATTCGGCATTATTGCCCACGCTGTAATAAACCTTACTGCGGTTTTCCATCAGGCCAGGCAGAATGTCATCAATATCATCAATGGGAAAGGCATCATCTGCCTGATAGGTTTCAACTGCACCTTCTATGCCCGCCATGCGCCCCGTCCACTGTTCTTTCTTGGGATCTTTCTCACGACAGAACAAAATATACTCGCTCTCTTCACGCCCTGGAATCAAAACTGCCACCGAATCCGGCTCATTAAAACCCGTTAAATACAGAAAATCACTATCCTGGCGAAAAGCAAATTCAGCATCACTATTACGCTGTTTTAACGAGGCTGATGGAATTATGGCAATGGCATCGCCACCGATTAAATCCATTAGTTTGGAGCGGCGTTGGGCGAATTCTTCTGGGGTTATTGTCAGAGCCATCTTCTCAAATATCCTCAATGAATAAGCGTTGATTGCTTTATGGGTTGCAGTTCTTCATTAATCAACAACACGCCCATGCGGACATATTCACTGATTTCCTCAAGTGCTTCTTCTGAGGCTTCAACGTCCTCTACATCCAGTTCGCCCGAAGTACCTATCTCGGTAAAATCAGCCAGCAGTTCACGACTATCTTCAGGTAGGCTTTGTTTATCTTTTA
The DNA here is from genome assembly GCA_027083815.1 of Thiotrichaceae bacterium. Taxonomy (GTDB): domain Bacteria; phylum Pseudomonadota; class Gammaproteobacteria; order Thiotrichales; family Thiotrichaceae; genus Cocleimonas. Next base: position 1,358 of record JALWMR010000001.1, on the reverse strand, counting down.
CCCCTGCCAGGGCCGTGCCTAACACGAAACCACTGCACCATTGCTGTAAAGAGACAATCCGTGTTTGCAGTGGCTCATCTTCATCAGGCAGCAACAACTCAAAGCCTAAATTAGAATCTTGCAATTGCATTTTGGTTTGCTCAAACAATTCACCAGACAGTTTAATGGCATTGGTTTGCGCAGAGTCATCGGCATCAATCTCGCCAAAAACCAGCTGTACCCACGCTATTTTGTCTGAGGCAATATTCACCGACAACATGCCACTAGCAATCGCCTGCGCCTCACTAGCACTGTATTCGGCATTGGCTTTTAGCAGAGCGCCTTCAAGCTCGAAAAAATCTATTGGTTTAATCATGGGTTGATTTTACAGCCTATTGCCTGCTTTGCCACTATAAAATCATATTACTCTTGGATACTTAATATGATTAATAGAGGTGCCCTTTAATTTGTTTTTGTGTTAAAAATAGCTATTTTGGGGCTTGGGGAAATATAACAATGAAAAAATTACTTCTAACAGTGAGTTTAATCCTGTCAGTGGCAACAGCATTACCGGCATGCAAGGCTATTGATAAAATTAAAGACAAGATAACAAAAGCTGCCATAGAGGATTACTTTCCCAAACAGCCCAATGAAAACTTTTCCAAGCCTACCGACCCGCCTGAGGTATTAGCACAAAACCCTGCGGGATGTCCTAATTGGGCAGCTAATTCAACTGTTGAAATCACAGAAAGTATGACATTACCAACAGGCTGCCAATATTCACGGGTAACGCTCAATATTACCGATCAATCTGATATTACATTAAACTGCAATGGCGCTAAATTTAACGGCCTTTATACAAAATACAGGCAAGCTATAGACACACCTTATTCAACGCAAAGAGCACCCGTTGCACATGCCATAAAAGTGGTAACCAGAGACACGATTCCATCAAAGAATATTACCATTAAAAATTGTGATATTCGCAACTATGTAAGAGGAATTTCTGTTTATTATTATTTCAGTAGTGAAAGTTATGATGCCCTTAAAAATAGACAAAACGTCGTTGACATTGAGAATAATTTACGTGAACGCTCACCCAAAAATATTATATTAACGAACAATACTATTAGTTATAGCCATGCCGATGGGATCTATATTGGCCGTTATATTACTGGCCTAACCCTTAATAACGCCAATATTAACAACAGTGGTGCTGTTGGCTTTTATCTTGATTCTGGCGCACAAGATAATCTGGTTGAAAATTCCACATTTACCTTTAATGGCTTTAGTAAATATATACCGTCCAAAGGGCGAATTCGTCGCTCACTAACCACGGCAAGAGAAGGTGTTGCAATAGATTCTTCTGCGCTTAATAC